>CASFYI010000025.1 GCA_949298875.1 uncultured Methanomassiliicoccales archaeon
ACCTCGCCAAGGGATCCATCGACATGTCGAAGAAGAAGGTCATCGTCAAGGACGTGACCGCCATCCAGAACTTCGGCGCGATGGATGTGCTGTGCTCCGACAAGACCGGTACTCTCACGCAGAACCGCATCTCCGTCGAGTCCTGCAACGACATCTACGGCAATCCCAGCCACTCCGTCGAGCTGATGTCCTGCCTCAACGCCCACAATCTCCGGTCTGCAACCAACCAGATCGACTGGGCCCTCGACGAGTACGCCGAGGAGGAGGACGGGCTGCTGGACGAGGTCGAGCAGTACGAGTACATCGGGGACGTCCCCTTCGACTTCATCAGGAGGAGGGCGACGGTCATCGTGAAGAAGGACGAGGAGGTCAACCTCATGATCTCCAAGGGCGCCATGCCCGAGATCCTCTCCATCTCCACCGGATACCTCGACGAGAACAGGGACATCCAGCCCCTGGACGAGAAGACCGTCAACGACATGATGGGTCTCGTGGAGTGGTACAGCTCCAAGGGGATGCGCGTCCTGGGTATCACCCACAAGTATCTCCCCGCCGGGAAGACCGAGTTCTCCGAGGCGGACGAGTGCGACCTCATAATCGCGGGATTCCTGGTCTTCACCGATCCGGTCAAGCCCTCCGCGAAGGCCGCCATCGAGGACATGAAGGACTACGGCATCGCCGTCAAGGTCCTCACCGGCGACAACGAGTACGTCTCCCGCCATGTCTGCGATCAGATCGGCATATCCACCGAGAACATCCTCGTGGGCCCCCAGATCGACGACATGTCCGACGAGGAGCTCAAGGAGGCCGTCGAGCAGACGAGCATCTTCGCCCGCCTGAGCCCGGACGACAAATCCAGGGTGGTCACCGCCCTGAGGGCCAACGGACACACCGTCGGTGTCATGGGGGACGGTATCAACGATGTCGTCGCCATGAAGAACGCCGACGTCTCCATCTCGGTCGACACCGGAACGGACATCGCGAAGGAGACCGCCAGCATGATCCTCCTGGAGAAGGACCTCGGAGTCCTGAAGACCGGAGCGATCGAGGGCAGGAAGGTCTACGTCAACTCCATCAAGTACGTGAAGATGATCGGTTCGATCAACTTCGGATACATGTTCTCGCTGATCCTCGGTTCCCTGTTCTTCAACTTCGAGCCGATGGGCGGAATAATGATCCTGATCTTCAACCTGATCAACGACTTCGCCTGCATCTTCATCATCTGGGACAAGGTGGATGATGAGTTCGTGCGCGAACCGCGGAAATGGGATGCGAAGAATCTGACGACGGTCATGTATCGGTACGGACCGATGTGCGTCGTCACGGATCTGATCTCATGGGCGTTCTTCATATTCGTCGTGTTCGCGGCGATAGACGTCACCCTGCCGGCGGATCTCGTTGCGGCCCATCCGGAGCTCGGAAGCGTCACCAACGTGTCCGACCTGGTCCTGGGCATGTTCGACCTCGGAAGCACGGAACCCCTCTCGGAAGGTGGCTATGCGGGATACCTGGTGCCCTACATGGTGCTGTTCCAGTCCCTGTGGTGCATCGAGCAGTACTGGATGCAGGTCTGGGCGATCCACATCGTCAGGACCAACAAGCTGCCGTTCTTCCAGGCCTGGTCCGCCAAGCCCCTGGTCGCGACCACGATCATCGCTCTGATCGTCGGAACCACCCTGCCGTTCACGGGACCCCTCTGGGAGGCCATCTCCGGATGCACCGACCTCATCGGAGTCCCGCTCTGGGCACTGATCTTCATGCCCATCATCGGAGCGGTCTACTTCTTCGGCGCCCACGCCATCAAGAAGTACGTCCTGAAGAAGTACGGCTTCTTCGCCTGCTGATCAAACGCGGAGGGGTCCGCCCCTCCCTTCCTTTATATCCCCAATCCGCATCGTCGGTTCATGGTCAGATTCTCCTGGGACAGCGTGGGCTTCGTATCCCAGGGCTCACGTGTGGACAGGACGTACTTCCCGGCGGACTTCTCGGAGGACATCGACCTCCACCGCGGGGAGGAGGGCCGCGAATGTCCTTACGTGCCGTCCGGATACGCGAGTCCGGACTACTCCGTCCTGGGGGAGGACCAGGTCAGATACTACCTGTGGTGGAGGTCCTGCGCCGAGGCCGGGGTCATAGACAGCTCCGACGAGGGATACGCCTGGCTCTACTGCAGGGAGCTCATAGAGTCCCCGGGGGACCCGAGGGAGACCCTGGCAAGGATCGTATCATTCACGCGCACCTGCGGCACCAGCCTGAGGCTTTCACCCATGGTCGCCTCCCTCGCAGCCGACTACGCCCTGTCGAAGGGGCTGCCGCTGGACCTGGTCCCGAGGGACCGCAGCTTCGCGGCCTCCGATGCGATCATAACATGGGACCTCACCAGGTATCCTATCGGGGAGACCTTCCCCGGCGCGCTGATCCCGGCGGACGTCTACAACTGGAGGAGGCTGCTTCCGAAGCTGGACGATGGGACCATGGAGGGGATAGTCCTGCTCAGCCTGAGGGGGATCGACGAGATCGTCCGCTCCACCGAGGGGATGGGGCTCATCAGGGCGATCGGCTGCGTCCCCGAACCGTCGGACATCGTGCCCTTCGCCAGATTCATCCGTCCGGAGGACTACAGGGCGGTGACGATGCCGGTGGTCCCGAGGGAGAGGGGCCCGTACGCGCATCTCGTGGACGCCGTGATCAGGCAGGCGGTCCGCTTCATGGTCCCCAGGGGCGGTCCCTCCGTGCCGAGGACGTTCCCGAAGGAGTGGCGCCGCGCCGTCGCGGCCGCCGTCGACGCCGCGGTCAACGACTGCGGATGGATGGCATCCATGTTCAGGGACGGCGACGAGGGGTACTGGGAGGACGACGACCTCATAGTGCGCAGGGGCGACGACCGCCCCCGCATCATCCCGCAGCAGATCGGGGCGATGGAGCCCGGGCGCCCTAGGATGTCCATGCGCGAGTTCATGTCCCACTGGTCCGACGAATCCGACGTCAAGGTGGACTATGTTCCGTCAGGGAGGACGGAGACGACGTACTCGGCTATGGACGACGGACAGCTGGCGTTCTACAGGTACTGGCGCACCCAGGCCCGGAAGGGGAGGTTCCTGGACACGGACCAGGGGTACCTCTGGCTCTTCTGCACCGAGGCCGTCAACATAGACGACGAGCCCGAGGCCATCCAGGGGATGTTCGAATCCGCCCTGGAGGCATACGCCGGGAGCAACGGCCTCGCCCCGCTGAGGATCGCGGCCAACGATCATGCCGTGCTGCACCATATGGACACGCCCCCGGACACGGACCACAGGATGTCCCGCTACGTCGCCTACGCCAAGCTGGCATCCGACCCCATCGGCAGGATGGACGTGGACATGGCGGACCAGCTGGCACACTACGACTCGTCGAAGTACACCTCCGCCGAGCCGGACCTTCACGGCATCGCCTTCACCGAGGCGGTCAGGGCGGTGGACTCGTACCTGCTCGAGAGCAAGGGCAGGAGGCTAGTCGACCGCTGCACCATGAGGGAGATGGAGGGCACCATGAGGCTCTACAAGGGCCTGTGGACCTCGGAGTCCGTGGTCATCAGCGTGGAGTTCAAGGACGTCCTGTCGTCGAGGAGGATAGAGTCGCTGATTGACGGTATCTACCGCGTGTCCATCCGCACGGTCAACAGGAGCCTCGGTGATCCCGCCCCGCGCTATCCGAAGGACCTGCCGGAGGCTCTGATCAAGGTGGCCGAGGATGCGGTGGTGGCCCTGATGGACCGCCGCGATATGGAGAGGGCGGACGACCTGGCCAGGATGGAGGCGTCCAGGATCGTTCTGGACCGCGACGCCGTCGAATCAGCCGCCAGGGACCTGGAGGCCGTCACCGGCATGATGGCCGTGGACGATTACGACGACGGGATCGAGGAGGAGACGCCCGTCACCCCATCCCAGGACGGGGGATGGGAAGGGCTCGTCGCCTCCCTCGACGATGCCGAGACTGCCTATCTGCGCGATTCCCTGACCCCCCGCGGGGCGGGACCCTGGTCCCTCGAGGGCACCGGGAGGCGCCCCTCTGAGGTGGAGGACGCGGTAAACTCAAAGGCGATGGATGCCATCGGGGACGCCATCGTGGAGGGCGGAAGGGCCGTCGAGGACTACGCCCCCGATATCGAGGGTGCTCTCAGATGACCGCAATTCCGAAGAGGACGCTGACAACGATGATGAACGCCCTGGCGTCCGGCGTGGTCCCCCGCAGGGGGCTGGAGTACATCGCCGTCGGCAGGCGCAGGGAGACCGAGACGTTCGTCTCAGACCTGGAGGACACCGCCGAGGGCGGAGGGGCGTTCAGGTTCATCTCCGGCCGCTACGGCAACGGCAAGAGCTTCATGATCCAGATGGTCAGGAACTACGCGATGGATCGCGGGTTCATGGTCATGGACGCCGACCTCGCGATCAACAGGAGGCTGACCGGGAGCAGGGGCGAGGGTCTCAACACCTACCGCGAGCTGGTCCGCAACATGGCGGTCAAGGCCCGTCCGGACGGAGGGGCCATGGAGTCCCTCCTGCAGAACTGGCTCTATCCGATTATCGATTCGGAGGGGGATCCGGAGAAGGTGGCCTCGGCGATACGCTCCGCGACCTCCGGCATGTCGGGCATGACGTTCTACCGCGACTTCGTCACCATAATAATCTCCTATTCCAGGGACCTGATGGACCAGCGCGACGACAGCCCCGCGCTCCGCTGGCTCAAGGGCGAGTACGACCTCAAGTCCGAGGCCAGGAGGGACCTCGGCGTCTCCGCCCTGATCAGCGACTCCAACTGGTACGACTACGTCAAGCTCTGGGCGGAGCTCTCGGTCCGCGCCGGGTACAGGGGGGCCGTGGTCTTCCTGGACGAGGCCGTGGTACTGTACAAGCTGCAGAACCGCGCCTCCAGGAGCAACAACTACGAGCGCCTCCTGACGATATTCAACGACATAATGCAGGGCAAGTCCTCGCACCTCTCCATGTACGTGTGCGGGACTCCCGAGTTCATCACGGATCCCGACAGGGGTCTGTACAGCTACGAGGCGCTGAGGTCCAGGCTCGTCTCCGGGAGGTTCGAGAACGGCTACGACAACTACCTCGGCCCGGTCATCAACCTCCGCCCCCTGACCAACGAGGAGGTGTTCGTCCTCCTGCGCACGCTGCGCGGGATGCACGAGCAGCGCTACGGCTACGAGTCCAGGATAACCGACGACATGCTCGAGTCGTACTTAAGAACGGTGACGGCCACCATCGGAGGGAGGGACATGGTCACCCCCAGGGAGATCACCAGGGACTTCATCAGCCTCCTGGACACCCTCCACCAGAACCCCCAGACCCGCTTCTCGGACATGATCGAGGGCCACTCCGTGAAGGCCGACCGCAACCCGGACGACGATCTCATCGACGACCTCGAGCTATGACCGACTTCCTGGAGAGGATGCCTCCGTTCCTGAGGGAGCGGATACACGCAGAGGGTTGGAGGTCGTGGCGCGGGGTCCAGGAGGACTCCTTCCGGGTGCTCTTCGATTCGGAAGACCATCTGCTGATCTCGGCCGGCACGTCTTCGGGCAAGACCGAGGCCGCCATGATCCCGGTGATATCCTCGCTGGCCCTGGATCCCCCGAAGGGCGTGGGCGCGATATACGTGGGGCCCACCAAGGCGCTCATCGACGACCAGTTCGCCCGCCTGGACAGGATGCTGAGGGACTCCCCCGTGGAGGTCACCGGCTGGCACGGCGACATCTCCCAGGCGTCCAAGGAGAGGCTGCGCAGGGAGCCCAGGGGGATCCTGCAGATCACCCCAGAGTCCCTCCAGGGCGTGGTCTGCGACCGCGACCTCGTCGGGAGGATGTTCCCGGACCTGCGCTTCGTCGTCATAGACGAGGTCCACGCCTTCATGGCGTCGGACCGCGGGCTCCAGCTCCTGTGCGAGCTGGACACCATCGAGCGCATCGCCGGATGCTGCCCGAGGAGGATCGGCCTCTCCGCCACCCTCTCGGACACCGAGGGGGCCGAGGAATGGCTCCGCGCAGGCACGGACAGGGGCATCAGGACGGTCTCATCGAAGGACGGCGTGCCGTGCAGGGTAGGCATCAAGTACATGAGGATCCCGGCGGAGGGCGATGCGCGCAAGCTCGCGGTGCTCTCCTACTATCGGGAGCTGAACCGCCTCACCGACCCGTACTCGTGCATCGTGTTCACCAACAGCCGCGCCTCCGCCGAGAGGACCGCCAGGTCCCTGGACAGGGTGGCGCGCTCAGAGGGGTCCGGGAACCCGGTGAGGATCCACCACGGCTCCCTCGCCGCATCCGTCCGCAGGGACGCGGAGGCGGATCTGAGGGAGGGCAGGCATCCCACCGTTGTGGCCACCTCCACCCTCGAGCTGGGCATGGACATCGGCGGTCTGGACCGCGTGGTGCAGATCGGCGCGCCCTACACCTGCTCGTCGATGCTCCAGCGCATGGGGCGCACCGGGCGCCGCGGGGGCAGGAGGGAGATGATCATCTTCTGCACCGACGACGAGTCGAAGTGGTCGCCGTCCCCGCCGGGGACCTCCATGGACCTGGTCCGCGCCATCGCGGTCAAGGAGCTGGCCGTCGGCGAGGGGTGGACCGAGCCGATCGAGCCGAACCCGCTGCCATTAGGCCTGCTGTACCATCAGACCCTGGCATACCTCAAGGGTGCCGACCACGACGTCAGGTGGCCGGAGCTGAGGGACACCGTCCTGGCGATGTGGCCGTTCAGGAACATCTCCAACGAGGAGTACAGGGAGCTGGCCATGCACATGCTGTCCCTTGGGCATCTGCAGAGGATGGAGGACGGCACCCTGCTCATAGGGCTGAAGGGCGAGCCCATTGCCAACGGCAGGGACTTCGCCTCCACCTTCGAGGTCCAGGAGTCGGTGGAGATCCGTGCCGGCGGGGAGGTCCTCGGGACCGTGCAGGGCAGGCCGAGCGAGGGGAAGCTGGTCTCCCTGGCGGGCAAGGTCTGGCAGGTGATCCGCATCGGGGACGGATGGGCGGATGTCAGGGAGGTGCCCGAGGGCTCCGCCGAGTCCAAATGGGAGTCCATGCCGCCGGAGGTCAGCGACGAGGTCGCAGCCCGGATGAGGGAGGTGCTGGGCGGCGATTCCGGGTACCCGTACCTGGACTCGTCGGCGAGGGCCGAGCTGGATGAGACCCGCGCCGTGTTCCGCGAGAAGGGCTACAGCGGCGCGGTGGAGATGTCGGACGGGTTCATCCTGTTCCCCTGGGTGGGGACACGCATGTTCGAGACCATCCGGAGGGCGCTGATGTGCATCGGGGCGCAGGTCCCCATGCACGCTTCGCCCCTGTGGATGCGCGTGGTGACCGACCTCACCTGGGAGGAGGCCAGCGTCATGATCGCCGAGTACATCCGGTCGGTGGAGCCGGAGGACCTGGTGCTCCTGGAGGACGTGGAGGACATGGGGAAGTACGAGAGGTTCGTCCCCGAGGGGCTGAGGGCCAGGGAGTTCGCGGCGCACAGGCTGGATGCCGGTAGGCTCAGATCCTGATGATGGGCGCCTCCGGGAGCTCGAGCCCCTCATCCTCGGGGATCATCGCGTCCGCGAATGCTATGCAGAACATGGGATAATGTTCGAACTCCGGATCATGGGCAGGGGTCGTTATGTCCCCGTTGTAGAGTTTGATGAACCTTCCCACATCTTTCCCGCGGACATCCTTCTTGAGATTGGCTATGGACGGCGTCCTGCGCTTCTTCCCAGACTCGACCTCTATCGCCGCTATGCTGGATCCTAATATAGTGATGAAATCAACCTCCATCCTCGGAACATC
>CASFYI010000026.1 GCA_949298875.1 uncultured Methanomassiliicoccales archaeon
GCTCTGATGACAACCACCATGACCGCGTTCCCCAGGGTCGCCCAGGGACTCATCGACGCCGGCATGAACATCCCCATGATGGGATGCGGTGGAGCCGTCAACAGGGACTTCGCCAACTCCTATGACCTCGGAATCTACTCCGAGAAGGCACCCCAGACTCCCCCGATCGCTGACAAGATCCTTGCCGGATACGACTGGAAGAGAATAAGGGACGAGTGGGACGACATCGTTGGAGCGTGATTACAATGGCAGCAACAAGATACACAAAAATGGCATACGGCAGTGCAGACGAGATGGTCTTCGGAACCGCTAAACAGCCCGTTTCCTACGGATTCGGCATCAAGGTCGGAGCCGGAAGGGTCATCCCCGAGCTGAACTACGGACCCAGGCCCGGAAAAGAGAAAGACCCCGAGACCCTCAGGAAGGAGTACGTCGACTACATCTCCAAGGACGCCTTCAACAGGGCCGTCACCATCGGACTTCCCGACCTCCAGCTCGAGACCGAGTGGGTTTCCCAGATGGGTAACCCCAAGATGGCTACCCCCGTCGTCGAGGGACAGAAAGCCATCTGCGAGAAGTACCACGAGGAGTACGGAATCAACTGCGCCGTGAGGCAGACCATCCCTGACCAGCGTGAGGCTGAGGAGGGATACAGGCCCGGCATGGGTGGCAAACACGCCTACCCCGAGGCACTCTTCCAGTGCGCCGAGATCGCCTGTGAGAACGGAGCCGATGTCCTGTCCTGTGAGACCCTCGGCGGAAAAGAGCTCGCCGACTACGCCGTCACCAACGGAGACATCACCGCCTTCCTGTTCGGAGTCGGATACCTCGGATCCATCGACATGGAGTACGTCTGGTCCCAGTTCGTCGACATCGCCAAGAAGAACAAGGTCGTCGCTGGAGGAGACACGAACTGCTCCGGAGCCAACACCTCTATGTTCATGGCTGGAGGATACCTCGACAACGATGTCCAGAGGACCTTCTCTGCCGTCACCAGGGCTATCTCCGCTGCCAGGACTCTCGTTGCTTGGGAGTGCGGCGCCGCCGGACCCGACAAGGACTGCGGATACGAGGGACCCATCGTGAAGGCTATCGCTGGAAAGCCCACCGCCCAGGAGGGTAAGAACTGCCAGTGCGCCCACTGCGACCTTCAGGGTAACCTGATCGCCCAGTGCTGCGACCTGTGGTCCAACGAGTCCGTCGAGTACCACCCCGAGTTCGGAGGATCCTCCGTCCAGTGCTGGCTCGGATCCCTCGGATACGAGTGCGCTCTGATGAACACCGCCACCCAGCTCGGCCAGGAGAAGACCCTCAGGGACATGTACATGTACGCCGACAGGTTCAGAGGACCCGAGGCCTACGTGCTCGCCTACGACCACGCCTACATGGTCGGACAGGCCATCGCCGAGAACGGCAACGACCTGTACCTCAGGGCCAAGGCCGCCGGACTCACCGGTGCCAACATCATCATGAAGGGCTACGAGTCCAAGGAGCTCGGACTGACCAACAAGCAGCTCGACACCCTCAAGGACATCATCAAGAAGCTCGAGGCCCTCCCCGACGACACGGACAAGTTCTACGACTACTGCGTCAAGGAGTTCAAGGACACC
>CASFYI010000027.1 GCA_949298875.1 uncultured Methanomassiliicoccales archaeon
AGAAAGCTGGTGGGCCCGGCCGGATTTGAACCGGCGACCTCCGCCATGTCAAGGCGACGTCATAACCCCTAGACCACGAGCCCAGCATAGGGCATGATATCCTTCCTATTCTTATATCTTTTGGCTCTACTTTCAGGTTCATACTCAGCTAGATACTGGTGTTAACGGACAAAACGTGTATGAATGAGCGTTAAACGGCGATAATTCAGAGCAATTGTACACTAAGGTGCTTCGAGTTCCGAGTAGATTATATATGTGTCCGGTTAGGCGGGCTTTACGCGGGTTGATATACCGAGAAGGACGTGCAGAGGAGCATGATCACTCTGGGAATCGAGGGGACCGCCCACACGCTCGGTGTGGGGATCGTCGATGACGAATGCAACGTCCTTGCCAACGAGTTGGACATGTTCCGTCCCAAGGAGGGGGGCCTGCATCCCA
Organism: uncultured Methanomassiliicoccales archaeon; assembly: GCA_949298875.1. GTDB lineage: Archaea > Thermoplasmatota > Thermoplasmata > Methanomassiliicoccales > Methanomethylophilaceae > Methanoprimaticola. The sequence continues at coordinate 439 of CASFYI010000027.1, forward strand.
GAGAAGCCGCCAACCACCACTCCGACGTGGTGTCCACGATAATCCGTAGCGCCGTGGACAAGGCAGGCATAAGCCTCTCCGACGTCGGGCTCGTATCTTTCTCGATGGGTCCGGGTCTCGGTCCGTGCCTCCGCGTTGCCGGTACGGCCGCAAGGGCCCTCGCATGTTCCCTCGGAGTGCCCATTGTTGGGGTCAACCACTGCGTCGCCCATGTCGAGATCGGTCGCGCCCAGTGCGGCTGCGACGATCCCGCGCTGCTGTACGCCTCCGGAGGGAACACCCAGGTCATCGCGTTCGCCGAGGGCCGCTACAGGATCTTCGGCGAGACGCAGGACATCGGTGTCGGGAACATGCTGGACAAGCTGGGGAGGGAGCTGGGCATGGGATTCTACGCCGGGCCGGTCTTCGAGAAGCTGGCCAAGGAGGGCGACAGGTACTATGAGCTGCCGTACTCCGTCAAGGGGATGGACGTCGCTTTCTCCGGTCTGATGACCGCCGCGGTCGCCCTGCAGAAGAAGGGCGTCCCGCTGGAGGACATCGCACTGTCCGTCCAGGAGACCGCTTTCGCCATGCTGACAGAGGTCACCGAGAGGGCCATGGCCCACATCGGGAAGGACGAGGTGCTCCTCGGAGGCGGCGTCGCCCAGAACAACCGTCTTAGGGACATGGTGGCCGACATGGCCCATGCCCGCGGCGCCGAGATGTACGTTCCGGACCGCAGGTTCTGCATGGACAACGGGGCGATGATCGCCTGGCTCGGTGCCGAGATGTACAACTCAGGAGTGAGGATGGACGTCTCCGAGACCGCGGTCAGGCAGAGGTTCAGGACTGACGAAGTGGAAGTCACATGGCGGAGCTGATCTGCTCGTCGATTATCCTGTCAAGGTTCTGAAGGAACTCGTCTACCCTGTCGAGGGGCACCGACCCTCCGGCGGCGATCTTGTGTCCGCCGCCCTGTCCGCCCACCGATGCGCAGGCCTCCCTCATCGCCTTGGCGAGGTCTACTCCGCGGTCCAGCTGGCACCACATGCCCCTGGATGACAGGTTCACGGGGTCGTTGGACTTGTTCATGCCGATGGTCGG
>CASFYI010000028.1 GCA_949298875.1 uncultured Methanomassiliicoccales archaeon
TATGGCGTCCTCCAGGGCCTGCTCGCCGACGGACAACCCCTCCCTCTGCTCGGCGGTGGCCACGGGCTCCTGGACGACTGGTCCCTGCTCGGGGTTGACGAGGATGTCGGGGTTCTCATCCGCGTACCTCTGCACATCCCCGTCTATCCACTGGCCGGGGTCGGAGGGGGTCGCCGTGCCCATGCCCTCCGGCTTGGGCCTGTAGCCCACCGCCTCGCCGTCGTTCGTCATGTAGGTGTAGGGCACGAACTCGGTCCTGCCCTCGCGGTAGATCGGCGTGTCGCCGGGCATATGCGTCTCCTGAACGGGCTCCGCCTGGGCCTCCTGAGCGGTCACGGGCTCTGCCTGTGTCTGAGGGTCCACGGCATCCTCTTTCGCGTCCTGCGGGTCGGGGAGCGGGTCCACGGGGATCCTCTCGGGAAGGGCGTTCGTGCCCTTCATTTTCTTCTCTCCGTCCCCGTCGCCGTCCTGCGCCTTTGGCTCGGTCTTCTTCGGCTCGGCCTCCTCCTTGGAGCCCTTGGGCTGTCTGGCGTAGCGGGTCAGGCCCCACTTCTCCTCCAATGCGTTCAGGTTGTCCTGGAACGCCTGGGCACGCTCTCCCGTCATGAGGTTGAGGGGCTGTCCTCCCGAGGCGATGTCATCCACGGGAAACGCCCTGCGGTCGGCGTCGTAGTCGGAATACACCTTGCGGAGGTCCTCCTCCAGCCTCTCCCTGCTGGCGCCGGGGAAGTACTTCTCCAGGTCGCCATCGGACATGGTGGCGATGTGGTCCAGCTGCTTGGTCACATGGTCCATATGGTCCTTGGCGGACATCGCGTACTCGGTGTTCTTGGATGAGACGTAATTGGGGTTCTGCGAAAGGTCCTTCCCGTTTTTGCGGGCCCACTCCTCCCACTGGAGGTTGGTGGACTGGAGGCTCTGCCTGATCTTGGGGTTGTTGAAGGCCCCCTGGGGGACGAGGTGCGAGTCCAGGCCCTTCTCGGAGTCGTATACTCCGGAGCGGCGCATGATGTAGTCCGTGGGGTTCAGGTCTGGGTCCTCGAAGTCGGTGAGCTTGTGGAGCTCCTTCCTCTTGTCGATGATGCCCTGTTCCTTCGCCTGACGTCTCTCCTCATCGGCCTTGGCTTTCTGTTTGGCCCTCTCTGCCTCTTTACGCTCTCTCTCGCGGGTGTCCACGTCGCCGATGGCTTTCAGGCCCTCGTTCATGCTGTCGATGCGCCTGCGGAGCTCGTCCGTCCTGGCAGGGTCCCCCGCCTTGGTGTTCTGGAGCGCCTTGAGCTCCCTCTCGGCCTTGTCGAGCTCGGTCTCCAGCACGCGCCTGGCGGCGGTGCGTTTGGCGGGGTTGGTGGGGACGCCGTCCGCATCGAGATGAATCCTGGCGCCCACCTGCCTCGATATCTCCTGGCCCCATGCGGGCATGGCGTCGAACCTGGCCTGGGCCTCCTGCGCCAGCCTCGCTCTATCTTCTTTCCTCTGGATGGACGCCATCTGGTTGAGGTACTGCCTCTGGTGACCGATCCTGGCGGCCATCTCCTTGGCGTCGGACCTGATGTCCTTGGAGCGTCCCGCGATCTGGCTGTTCATATCTCTATGAACTCTCAGCTCCTCGATGAGCCCTTGTCTTTCAGCTTTGGACATCCTCCTCGACGAGGGCTGCGCCGAGTCCTCGTCCAGGCGCCTCATGATGTCCTCCATGCGGAGGACGTTCTCGTTGGCGAACGACTGCAGCTGCTTCACGTCCATGTGGTTGACGTCCGATGCTCCGGTGCGCTCCATCATGTCGGAGATGTTCGCCAGGGCCCTCTGGGAGCCCTCCTTGATAATCTGTTGATCTTTCAGCATCATGCGCCCCGCGATGGTCGATTCCAAGGATTGCCCGTCGGGGTTGCCTATGCCGTATCTCCTCTGGATGTCCATCATGCGCTTGCTCGTATCGGAGGCCTTGACCAGGGAGTCCACCATGATGGATCCCGCCGCGCTCAGCGGGTTCGGCGACATGCAGGCGTTCATTGCGTTCCTGATCCCTGAGAA
>CASFYI010000029.1 GCA_949298875.1 uncultured Methanomassiliicoccales archaeon
GGCTTCGGATACGGTATCCCGATCAGCACCGCGAGCTCCAGCGCCTTGTCGGGGAAGTCGAGGCCCTCGCTCATCCTGCCGCCCGTCACGCAGAAGAGGACGCTCCCCTCGGAGGTCCTGAACTGGTCGAAGGTCTCCATCAGCTCCCCCTGGGGCATGCCCCTCCGCTCGAAGTACACATCCCTGCCCAGGGCGTCGACGATGCCCTCGGACACCATCCGGTCCATCAGGTCGTAGGACGGGAAGAACACCGCTGTGTTCACGCGGACCGAGTTCACCGTATCGAGCAGCAGCGACCTCAGCGCCGCATAGTTGGATTCGAGGAACCTCTCCTCGTACTTCATCGACACCCTATCGGTGTACAGCGTGAGAAGATGGCCCGGGTCGAAGGCGCTGGGCTGGCGGCGGATCGCCGGTCTCTCGATGCCCATCTCCCTGACGTAGTCCTCCAGGGGCTCCAGCGTCCCAGACATGAGCAGCGCCGAGCGGCATGCGTTCAACGGCTCCGCCGCCGGGGCGGGGTCCATGCAGTAGGACTGGAAGCAGGGGTTCGTGCCCCCTATCACCAGACGGACGCAGCTGGGATCCTCCTCCGACATCCACGCGTCGAGGAACCGCCCCATTATCCCTATGTAGGAGCGGGGCAGCTTGCGCCGCTGCTTCCTCTGCTCCTCTATGATGTCCCCCAGGTCGGTCAGGCCTCTGGATATCTTGCCGAGACCGACGGACGTCACCCCGAGGCGGGCCATCAGCTCGTCCTCCACGAAATGCGGGGGGATGATGCCGTCCTCGTCGATCAGGTACTCCTTGGCCGTGGCCTCCAGTATCTCCCTCAACACGGCGGCCACGTCCGAGACGATGATGCCCTGGTGGATCTCCCGGTCCCCGAACTCCCTGGCCTCCTTCTCGGCCATCTCCATGGACCATCTGCTGTACTCGTAGGTCTGCACCTCGCGCAGATAGTCGGGGAGGTTGTGGGCCTCGTCGGCGATGACGAGCATCCTCTCCACCGGCACGCCCACCCACTCCTCGAACCTCGCGAGTATGGGCGGCACGAACATGAACGGATACGAGGCGGCGATGACGTCCGCCCTCGGCAGGAGGTGCTTGAGGAGCTCGTACGGGCACAGCCCCGCCTCCTCGCACACCTCGGAGAACGATTCCGGCGTCATACCCTCCTGGGAGAGCACACGGAGCCAATGCTCCTCGTCCGCACCCTCCAGATTGGCGAAGTACGGGCACGCGCATCCGGACTCGGTCCTGCGCTTCAGCTCCGAACAAAGCTTCGATATCTCCTCCGGGGTGCCGGACCTGAGGTCCGGGTCGTCCCTCATCATCGGACAGGACGACGCGGAGCGCCCCTGGAGACCGATGCACACGACCCCGCCGATGGCGGAGCACTCCCGCAGGACCTGGGCCTGCTGGGACTTCGTGCGCGTGAGATAGATTATCTTGAGGTCCCGCTCCCCGGCCAGCGGAAGCATGCCGGCCAGGGAGGAGACGGTCTTCCCGGTGCCCGTCCCCGCCTCGACGACGGGGCACATGCCGTCCCGGGCGGAGCGGTCTATGAAGGAGACCAGCTCCCTCTGGCCGGGACGGTAGGGGTACGGGAAGACGTCCATCCTCATTCCTGGGAGCCGCGCTGCCAGATGTCGTCCGGCAGCTCGTCGTAGTCGAACTCGGCCTCCACCCGGGTCTCCGCCCTGCGGGGGCCCTGGTTGATCAGCTGGTCGATCCTCTCCCTGCGGAAGAGCCAGTAGTGGATCCTCCACTCCCTGCCGTCGTAGAGGGTGGTCTCCTCCCTCTCGGTGGTCAGGATGCCGGCGTCCTCCAGCATGTAGAAGGCGTCGCGGTCCTCCGGTTCCAGGATGTTGTCGATGATCCTGTCCGAGTACCCGAAGAAGTTCAGGACCCTGTGGGCGAGGTCGTACGCCTCCTCCTCCTCCATCTCCCTGGAGCTGCTGTCGATGCTGTTCCTGATGGCGGAGGTCAGCTCGCTGATCGTGATGACTGCCAAGCCCATCACTCCACGAGGTCGAGGAACCTGACGTCGTCGGTGCCGACGTCCTTGGCGACCTTCGCGACGATGTCCTCGTCGATGTTGCTGTCGACGGTGAGGAACATCATGGCGCGGGCGCCGCTCCTGGCGACGGTCATCTGGGCGACGTTGATGCCTGCGGACCCGAGGGCGTTGCCGACGATGCCGATGACACCGGGCGCGTCCTCGTAGCTGAGGTACATCATGTCCCCGCTCATGGGGATGTCGAAGGAGAAGTCGTCCACGCCGACGAGCCTGGGGACCCCGCCGATGACGGTGCCGCGGATGGAGCGGGTCCTGCCCTCGGAGGTGAACCTGACCTCCACGACGCTGGCGTAGTCCTTGGCGGTGTCGTTGCTGGTCTCGGCAATCTCGATGCCCTTCTGCTTGGCGATGGGCAGGGCGTTGATGATGTTCGCGGTGCCGACGACGTTCCTGAGGTAGCCGATGATCGTCTCGACGGTGAGCATCTTGGTCTGCTTGCCGGCGAGACCTCCGCAGTAGGCGATCTCGATCTTGTCCAGGGGGTGGTTGCCGACCATCTGCTGGACTAGGGAGCCCATCCTCTCGGCGAGGGGCATGTAGGGCTCGGTCTCGGCGTCCAGCTTGCCGCGGGGCGCGTTGATGGCGTTGGAGACGATGCCGTCCCTGAGGTACATGGCGGCGTGCTCGGCGATCTCGATGGCCACCCTCTCCTGGGCCTCGACTGTGGAGGCTCCGAGGTGGGGGGTCACGACGAGGTTGTCCAGCTCGAGGAGCTTCTTCTCGTCGTCGCTGAGGGGCTCGTTGCACCAGACGTCGAAGGCGGCGCCGGCGATGACCTTCTCCTTGAGGGCGGTGTAGAGATCGTCCTCGTTGACGATGCCTCCGCGGGCCACGTTGGCGAGGCGCGCGTTGGGCTTCATCATCTTGAACTGCGGCATCGAGATCATGTTCCTGGTCTCGGGCAGCAGCGGGGTGTGGATGGTCATGAAGTCGGAGGTCGACAGGACCTCGTCCAGGGTGGTCAGCCTGACGCCGATGGAGTCCGCGACGTCCTTGGGGAGGAACGGGTCGTATCCGATGAGGGTCATGTTGAACGCCTTCATCCTCTTGGCGACCTCTCCGCCGACGCGTCCGACGCCGATGATTCCCAGCACCTTGCCGTTCATCTCGACGCCTGTGTACTTGGACCTCTTCCACTCGCCCCTGTGCATGGAGTCGTGGGCGAAGGGGATGTTCCTCGCCAGAGCGAGGAGCATGGCGCAGGAGTGCTCCGCCGCGGACAGGATGTTGGCGGAGGGGGTGTTCATGACGAGGATGCCGTGCTCGGTGGCGGCGGGGACATCGATGTTGTCCACACCGACCCCGGCGCGTCCGATGACCTTCAGGTTCTTCCCGGCCTCGATGACCTTGGCGGTGGCCTTGGTCCCGGACCTTATGATCAGCGCGTCGTACTCGCCGATGATCCCGCAGAGCTCGTCCTCGGAGAGCCCGGATTTCTCGTCGACCTGGAAACCAGCATCCTTCAGTATCTTGACCCCGTCCTCGGACAGGGGGTCGGAAATCAGCACCTTGACAACCATCTTCACTCCTCCATGATTGAATCCATGACCCCAAGGAGCTCCCTGATGCCGTCCGGCGTCACGTCTCCCATGTGGCCAATCCTGAAAGTCTTCTCCTTGACATCGCCGTAGCCGTTGGAGATCTCGTATCCCTTGGCCTTGAGCTTCTTGTGGAACGCGTCGAAGTCCAGGTCCCCGCGGTTGAGCACGGAGAGCGACCTGGACCTGTACCCCTCCTCGGGGAACACGCCGGCGAGCTTCTCGTCGGCCCAGCGCTCGATGAGCCCCGCCATCTCCTCGTGGCGCCTGTAGCGGGCGGGCATGCCCTCGGCCAGGATCTTGTCCAGCTGGTAGTCCAGGCCGTACATGAGGGACACGGGGGGCGTGGTGAGCGCGTAGTTGACGTCGTTCTGCTTCTTGATCTTGAGCAGGTCGGTGTAGAACCCGCGGTTCTTCACGGTCTTCGCCTTCTCCAGCATCCTCTCGGAGCAGAGCATGATGGCGAGTCCCGGCGGGAGCCCCAGGTCCTTCTGGGTGCCGAACACGATGGCGTCGGCATCCATGTCCTTCACCTTCAGGTCCATGGCGAAAGCGGCGGTGACGACGTCGACGATCTTCAGAGCATCCGGGTTCTGCTCGGATACCGCCTTGGAGATGGCGACGGAGTCGCTGAACACTCCGGTGGAAGACTCGTTGGCGACCCAGCAAACGGCCTCGGTGTCACCTTTGACCTTGCCGGCGATGTGCTCGGGCCTCATGGCCTTGCCCCACGGGACCTCGACCTTGTCCACCTGCTTGCCGTTGAGCTCGGCGATCTCGATGAGCCTGTTGCCGAACGAACCGTTGGTGATTCCGAGGCACTTCTCGGATATCCCGTTCCTGATAGCGCCCTCGTTGAAGGCGGTGGCGGACCCGGCGATCAGGAAGACATCCATGTCGGTGTCCAGGGCCTTCTTGATCTTCTCGACGATGTTGCCGTGGAGCTCCTTGTACTCGGCGGAGCGGTGCGTGATCATGGGCTTGGTCATCGACTGAAGGGTGTCCGGTGAGACGTTGACCGGACCGACCGTGTAAAGCATCCTGCTCAAATTGATCCCTCATGCCCTAGGGCAGATGTGTCGTCATCGGGGGCATCCTATAATAATGCGCGCGCGAAGCATCTGCCGATGAGACATCGCACGTGCATGACGGGAGATCCGCGTGTGTTGTTGCGATTCGTATGATTGTGGATATGTAACACCGATTCGCCAAACTCAGAGGCTTGTTTTGTCACGTTTTCGGAAATGACGACGATGCGGTCCCTCCCGCGAGGATGGACCTGATCGGATAAATGAAATCGCCCCGCCCTCCGCAGACGGGGCATTGGATGTGGTTTGTCAGAGCTGTGCCAGCGTCCTCTTTATCCTGTCGAATCCCTCGCGGATCTGGTCCTCGGATGTGGCATAGGAGACCCTGAAGAATCCCTCGCCTCCGGGTCCGAAGGCCGTTCCGGGGGTGACGGCGACATGCCCCTCCCTCAGGAGGACCTCCGCGAGCTTCGCGGAAGGCATATCGACGCTGTACTTCGGGAACACGTAGAAGGCTCCCTTGGGGACGTTGCACTCGAGCTGCGGGATCTCGGCGATGAGGTCCAGCGCGAGGTCGCGCCTCTTCCTGAACTCCCTGACCATGGCGTCCTTGGACTCCTGCGGTCCGCGGATGGCCTCCACGGCGGCCTCCTGGACGAAGGACACACAGCAGGAGATGGAGTGGGACTGGAGCTTGTTTATGGCCTTGATGTTCTCCTCGGATCCGATGGCCCATCCGAGCCTCCATCCTGTCATCGCGTAGGTCTTGGACAGACCGGACACCAGCAGGGTGCGGTCGAACATGCCGGGGAGGGATGCGAACGAGGTGTGCTTGCCTTCGTAGATGATGCTCTCGTAGATCTCGTCGGACATCACGAGGAGGTCGTGCTCCTCCGCGATCCTGGCTATCTCCCTGAGGACGCTCTCGGGGATCACAGTGCCGGTCGGGTTGGACGGGGTGTTGAGGATGATCATCTTCGTCCTGGGGGTCACCGCGGCCTCAACGGCGGCGGGATCCAGAACGAACTCGTCCTCGTACCTCGTAGGCACGTACACGGGCACACCACCGGCGAGACGGATGCACGCCTCGTAGGAGACCCAGGACGGGTCGGAGAGGATGACCTCGTCGCCGGGATCGATGTAGGCGAGGGCGATCATGAAGATGGCCTGCTTCGTCGGCGTGATGAGCACGTTGGACGCCTTGCAGGGCACTCCGTCCTTCTCGCGCTCCATGTCCGCCACGGCCTGCCGGAGCTCCGGGATGCCGGTGGACGGGGTGTAGTGGGTGAACCCGCGGTGGAGCGAGTCACAGCACGCGTCGATGATGTTCTCCGGCGTGGTGAAATCGGGTTCCCCCATGGAGAACGATACGATGTCCACACCCTCCGCCTTCATCTGGCTGACCAGATTGGAGATGGCGATTGTTCCCGATGCCGGGATCTCCTGAAGCCTCTTTGACACCATTGGACTTCCTCTTAGATGCTCGCGCATGCCTACACGCAATCTTAAGAGTTCAGGTCATCAAAGGACCTGAACTCCATTGAGAGAACTCAACTATGAAAATAACACAATCATGAATATTTGGATACTTCATCCGAATTCTCGTCGCATTCTATATCCATAATTATTATCTTCGATTCTAGATGATTTATTTTAATCTCGCGAACGTCATCCAACATAATCGAATTGATTTGTTTCTTGGTTAAAATCGATGAAATACCGATTGTCAATGCAAATATACCACCAATTGCTCCGGCAAATAGAATCATTAACCCTGATTCCAACAACAACCCCAATACTATCGAGAATAACACTAGGGCCCCTACCAATATTGAGGCTAAGCCTTGACTTATAAGGCTGCATTCTGAAGTCAGAACATATTTCATCCGAATGCCTCCTCAAACCACTCCTTGTCTGGATCATCATCCCACAGTACTCCATAAATAAATCCAAAAAATGCCATCGAATTCGAAATGATCATATCCCAACTTCCATGGTGGTGGAACCAAATCAAATCCAAATCACATTCAAATGGAAGTTCTACACAATTTGCAGATGACCTAGATTCGGGAAAAGTCATGTGTGCGACATGTTCGGCATCATCATAAAATGCAGTCCAAATATGATAATATGGTAAATTCATTTGCATTATCAAAATAGCATTCTGCTTCCCTATGTTCGGAGGACCGATTAAATAACCATCATCACTGATCATCACAAGGCAATATATCCCTGAATCGAGCTTTGATACAGTTTCATTATTGAATTCTTGAAATACTGTTGCTTCTTCACCATTGTGTACCATAGCTGGAACACCATTGGTATATACCACTGTGACATCCTCAGTTAATTCCTCATAAGTTACATCTTCCGAACTATTTCCGTTATTAAAATTAAAAATATCATCCAAGAAATCAGACTTTGAAATCTCCAAGGAAGCTGAATCGCCCAGCCCAAATAGCCCTATTATAAAAGCGATAAAGGCGGATGATCCCAAGAACGCTGGTACAAACCAAAATACATAGGGTTGAACATCGGGTGTTTGTAAAGATACCCACTCGTCATCTATTTGAATTTCCAGTCCATTACTAATATTCAATGTGTAAACTATTTCGTCAACAATACAATTATTCGAATATGCCCTTACAAATACACTAATATTATCATACTTGGACTGAACACACAATACGCCTTCCAAATAGTCATATTGAATATCTGAAAATAATTCCTCATCATTTACTGGAAACGAAATATACATCTTTTGATCTTCAGCAAATAATCCAGTTATAGGAAAACTCTCCAGATCTTCTACATCAGAATTAGCAGAAGATGCAGGGATAGCACAGACTGATATAAGCAGGATTATAGTGACTAGTACAGTCATTGCCCACTTCTTCATAATAAAAGACTGGCATGCTTTATATTAATACTGTCGCAGAAAATATTGAATTTAATAAAAGCTACAAATCAATAAGATTAGTATAACATCTGATCCAACGTTGTTCATAAACAGGAAGAGTTGAACTGCGCGCCGAGTCACCCGCTCGTAACCTCAAGCTAAATGCAACTTGACTGCATAGTTCATCGCTCAGCCCCAGAGCACTGATACTGAACACCAGTCTGGATGGTATCCCATCGACCATCGCCAATAATCTCTTACAGAAAAGATCCAGCACATAGTCACCATTTAACGAAAAAATAGACAGGCAACTACTCTGAACACCTCCAGACCGAGCCTAAAGACGGATTCGAGATAGTTATTAATTGTGATTAAACAGAAGCAGTTGCTTCAACAATACTGATTTCACTCTATCGACGGATGAGTCACGCTGCCAACATACAGTACGCATCCGATGTGGAACACTTCGTTTAATTAGTTGGAGCATATATCCAAATGATTCATATGTCCTCCGGGAAGAAAGCCATCCTGGTAGCCAGTTACGGGACCAGCTACGACAAAACTCGCGAAAAGACCATCGGCGCCATCGAGAGGCACATCGCAGAATCCTTCCCCGGATGGGAGGTCAGGAGGGCATTCACCAGCCGCCCGGTGATAAGGATCCTCGAGGGGAGGGGCATCCATGTCGACTTCGTCGATGCGGCGCTCGACAGGCTGGCCGACGAGGGCTACGGGACCGTGGTGGTCCAGCCCACGCTCGTGATGAACGGCGTGGAGTACGACTACATGATGGAGGAGGTGGATAAGCGCAGGGACAGGTTCGACGCCATAGCCGTCGGAAGGCCCCTCCTGACCACCTCCGAGGACTTCGACGCCCTCATCGAGGCCATCGAGTCCGCCTACGGCCCCGAGGCGGAAGACGATGCCATGGTGCTCATGGGCCACGGCACGACCCATTTCGCGAACTCCGCCTACAGCGAACTCCAGCTCAGGATCATCGCCTCCGGCCGCAGGGACGTCTACGTCACGACGGTGGAGGGATTCCCGAACTATGAGAGTACCCTCGACCTCATGAAGGACGGGGGTCGCAGGGACGTCGTCATGTTCCCGCTCATGATCGTCGCCGGCGACCACGCGAACAACGACCTCGCCGGGGACGAGGATGACTCCCTGAGGAACGTCATGATCGCGGCGGGATACAATCCACGCTGCGTCGTCAGGGGCATGGGCGAGTACCCCGAGTTCAGGGACCTGTTCAGGGCCCATGCGGCGGACGCCATCGCGAGCCTGTCGAGACGATCGGGACCGCGATGATTATCCGAGCGGACGCATTCATTCCGGACGATGTCCGATTCGATCGTCCTGAAAGTAGCGATGGCCAGGTCCCAGTCCGAGGCGGGATACGGGAGGGCCCGGATGGACTCCGAGTCCCGCAGGGCCCTCGGCCTGGAGCTGGGGGACACCATCGAGATCGTCGGTAAGCGCACGGTCGTCGCCAAGGTCTTCAAGGGCGACCAGGCGGACGAGGGCCGCGGCCTCCTGCTGATAGACGGCCTCACGAGGACCAATGCCGGAGTCAGCGTGGACGAGAGCGTGACCGTGAGGAGATGCGACCCGCTCCCCGCCGAGCAGGTGGTCCTCTCGCCGAACATACCCGAGGGTAAGCGCATCAGATTCGAGGATGGGATCGAGGAGATCTTCCTCAGGGGACTCCTCAACCGCCCCCTGGTGGCGGACACGGACATCATCGTCCCCAACATCGCGCTCATGGGCAACCGCTCCACGTTCTCCGTCTCGTCCACCGTCCCGAAGGGGCCGGTCATCGTCACGGAATCCACCAAGGTGGTCGTCAGGGACGGCCCCCGCAAGCGCGAGACGGCGAAGAGTCAGACCGGCCATCAGATCACCTACGACGACGTGGGCGGGCTGGACGACGAGCTGAGGAGGATCAGGGAGATGATCGAGCTCCCCCTGAAGCATCCGGAGCTCTTCGAGCGCCTGGGCATAGGGGCGCCGAGAGGGGTCCTCCTCTACGGGCCGCCCGGCACCGGGAAGACCCTGATGGCCGAGGCGGTCGCCAACGAATCGGGCGCCACCCTGTTCTCGGTCCGCGGTCCGGAGATCATGGGCCAGTACTACGGCCAGAGCGAGGAGCGCCTGAGGGAGATCTTCAAGAAGGCGGAGGAGAGCGCGCCCAGCATCGTGTTCCTGGACGAGATCGACTCCATCGCCCCCAGCAGGGACGCGGTGTCCGGAGAGGTGGAGCGCAGAGTCGTGGCCCAGCTCCTCACCCTGATGGACGGCCTCGGCGACAGGGGGAACGTCATAGTCATAGGCGCCACCAACAGGGAGGACTCCATCGACCCGGCGCTGAGGCGCCCGGGGAGGTTCGACAGGGAGATCGAGGTCGGGATACCCGGGAGGAAGGCGAGGGCGGACATCCTCTCCGTCCACCTGAGGGAGATGCCCCTGACCGAGGACGTCACACCGGATGCGCTCGCCTCCATGACCCAGGGATTCGTGGGCGCCGACCTGGCCGCCCTCTGCAGGGAGGCCGCCATGCACTGCCTCAGCGCCCGCATGTCGGAGTTCGACCTGGACAGGAAGGTCCCGTCGGAGATCCTCGAGAGCATGCGCGTGTCCATGGACGACTTCAGGGCGGCGCTGTCCGACGTGGAGCCCAGCGGCATGCGCGAGGTGCTGGTGGAGATCCCCAAGGTCACATGGGAGGACGTCGGCGGCCTGGACGACGTGAGGGCGCAGATCCGCGAGGTGCTGTCCACCGAGGAGGGCAACCCCTGCGAGAGGCTCGGCATCGAGCCCGGGAAGGGGATCCTGCTCTACGGACCGCCCGGGACCGGCAAGACCCTGATAGCGAAGGCGATGGCCAACGAGTCCGGGACCAACTTCATCTCGGTCAACGGGCCCGAGATGGCCAGCAAGTGGATGGGCGAGAGCGAGCGCGCCATCCGTCAGATCTTCAAGAGGGCCAAGCAGATGGCCCCCTGCATCATATTCTTCGACGAGCTGGACTCGATCGCCCCCGTCCGCGGGGCGGGGGACGGCTCCGCGTGGGAGAGGGTCGTGGCCCAGCTCCTCACCTCCATGGACGGGGTGGAGAGCATGCGCAACGTGACCGTCATGGGCGCGACAAACCGCCCGGACATGATCGACCCGGCCCTGCTGAGGCCCGGGAGGTTCGACAGGCTCGTCCTCGTGGGGAAGCCCGACGAAGGGGCCCGCAGGAGCATACTCGCGGTGCATACCAGGAGGATGCCGCTGGACGGCGTCGACCTGGATGCGGTCGCGAGGTCCACCGACGGCTACACCGGCGCCGACCTGGCCTCGGTGTGCCGCGAGGCCGGGCTGGCCGCCTACCGCGAGGACCCGGGGGCCGCGAAGGTGTGCCAGCGCCATTTCGATGCGGCGCTGGGGCTCGTGATGCCGTCCGTGACCAAGGAGGTCATGGACGGGTACGAGGACGCCGGCCGGCGCATAAGGAGGCGCCGCACCGGCTGGGACTCGGTCCCGTTCTACGGGCGATCGGTGCCTTCCGCAGGAGCACTGATGGCCCTCTCCGTGGTGGTCGCAGGTGGGCCCCGTGGGTCCCTCCAGCCTCCCCTCGGCGAACGCCTGCACGGCAGCGTCCGCGTCCCCGGAGCATCCCGGCACGACGCGTATGCCCGACGCCTCGAGCCCCTGCATCGCACCGCCCCCGAGGCCCCCGCAGATGAGCGCGGAGACGTCGAGCTCCCTCAGCACGTTGATGAGCTCGCCGTGGCCCCTGCCGCCGGTCCCGTGGACCGCGGACGAGACGACCTTCCCGTCCTCGATGTCGTAGACCTTGAACTGCTGCGTCCTCCCGAAATGCTGGAAGACCTCCCCGTTCTCGTATGTGGCTGCCACCCTCATGATTCCCGACCTTCTCTCTGTCCTGCAGCGGCGGCACCCCGGGCAAGGGGGCTCCCCGCTCTCCATCCTGGGACATCCGGCACCGGGGACCGCCGACCGGCAGCTCCCGCGGCCCTTCCTGTCGCATCCCTCGAGGACCGGGTCGCACGGGGCGCGGTCGCTCAGGGACATGGCCTCCAGAGCATGTGCCAGCATGCGGATCCTGTCGCGGTCCACCTCGTAGTGGGTGAAGTACCCGCGGCGGACCGGCGTGACGAAACCGGCCTCCCTCAGCACCCTCATGTGCTGGGACACGGCCGCCTCGGATATCCCCAGCCTGCGCGCCAGGGCACCGGAGCAGATGTCGTGCCTGAGGAGGATGGCCAGGATCGAGAACCTCGTCCCGTCCGACACCACCCTCAGATCCTCCGCGATGTCGTCCATGCCGTTCATCCCATTAAGTGACCGCTTAATCAGTTCGCGATATAAGCAGATTGCGACGGACGGCGGTTCGATGGACCCTAATAGGTCGAGGGGCATGGACCCCCGATCAAGATGGAGTCCGTCTGGATGGAGAAGTACAGGCCGACGTCCCTGGACGGGATCGTGGGCCAGCCGATGGCCGTCGAGAGGCTCAGGCCGCTGACGTCCCAGCAGAGCGTGCCGCACCTCCTCCTGGCGGGCCCCCCGGGGACCGGTAAGACCACCTGCGCGCTCATCGTCGCGAGGGAGGTCCTCGAGGGCAACGTCGAGGGCAACTTCCTGGAGATCGACGCCTCCGACCTCACCAAGAAGCGCGAAGTCACCGTCACGGAGACCGACGACGAGGGCGAGACGAACGTCAGGACCGTCACCAAGACCATGGACAGCCCCCTCTGGAGGATCAAGGAGTTCGTGTCCACGGCATCCATAGACGGGGTCAGGTTCAGGGTCGTCTTCATCGACGAGGTCGACACGATGTCCAAGGAGGTGCAGGAGGCCCTCAGGCGCACCATGGAGGTCTACTCCCGCAACTGCATGTTCATCCTCGCCTGCAACCACCAGTCCATGATCATCGACCCCGTGAGGTCCAGATGCGGGGTCGTCAGGTTCGTCCCCATCCCCCGCACCGACCTCTCGAGGCGCATCGCCGAGGTCGCGGAGGCCGAGGGCGTCGAGCTGGACCACGGGGCGGCCGACGGGATCGCCATGGCCGCGGACGGCGACATGAGGAGGGCGATGGCCATGCTCCAGGCGGCCGCGGTGATGAGGGGGCGCGTGGACCTCGACGCGGTGTTCGCCGTATCCGAGACCCGCTCCTCCAACGGCGTCAGAGACATGCTCTCCAAGGCACGTTCGGGCGACTTCATGGCCGCGAGGGACGCGCTGGACGGGCTGCTCATCGGCGAGGGGATGACCTGCCGCGAGATCGCCACGGAGATCCAGAGACAGGCCCTGGAGCTCGGACTGGAGGGGGCGGAGGCCGTCAGGCTCCTGGACAAGGTCGGGGAGACGGACTTCCGCATAGCCCAGTGCGGTTCCGGGGGCATGGGTATGCCCCTCGAGAGGGTGCAGCTGGAGCATCTGCTCGCCTATGTGGCGATGTCCGGAAGGAAGCGCAGGCGAGATCTCTCGCGATCGCACGATCGCCTGCAGCGCGAACATCACCGCGAAAAGGGCTGAGACGACCCACATCAGCCTGCTGACCTCCCCGGCGCGGCCGAGGAACACCCTGGTCAGGCAGAACGCGATGAATGCGAAGCCGATCCCGTAGCTGATGTTGTAGCAGAGGGCGATGAACAGCCCCGCGAAGAACGCCGGGATGGCCTCCGCCAGGTCCTCCCAGTCGATGCTCCTGAACGACGAGAGCATCATCACGCCCACCATCACCAGGATCGCCGAATAGGCGGGCACGGGTATGACGCTGATGAGTGCCGCCGCGGGCATTATGAGCAGGATGCACGCGGCCGTCACCACGGATGCCAGACCGGTCCTCCCGCCCTGCGATATCCCGACCACCGACTCGAGCACCGTCGTGGTGTTCGAAGTGCCGAACACCGCCCCCACGGAGGTCGCGACGGAATCTGCCACCAGGGCGCGGTCCATCCTCGTCCTGAACCCTCCCTCACCGGCGGTCGTCATCTCCTCCTCCGTGAATATGCCGGCCTTCCTCCCGGTCCCCACGAACGACCCGATGGTGTCGAACGTGTCCACCAGGCTGAATGACACGATGGCGACGAGCGCCAGCGATATCCTCCCGGTGTCCGAGAAGAGCGCCGGTATGCCCTCCGACGTGAAGATCGCCCCGAATGACGAGCACAGCTGGGACACGGCCTCTCCGAAGCCCACATTGTCGCCCATGTGCGTCACCCCCATCGGGATGCCCAGGAGGGCGATGACCGCGATGGCGATGATCGGCGCCCCGCGGACGTTGCGGA
>CASFYI010000030.1 GCA_949298875.1 uncultured Methanomassiliicoccales archaeon
ACACCTCGGTCTCGTGGATGTTCTCAGGGCAGCTGTGATACCCCGCCGGAATACCGGAAGGCCCACGTCTGATGGGCTGGGGTCAGCTTCCTGATCGGAACAGCTTCACAGACCCCAATGTCACGGGACCGATACGGCGATACGTCCTGTTATCCGGATCGCGTTCCCAGATCGGTGTCGTACCGCGGTGTGTCAGCGAATGGCGTTCGTAGAACTCGTCATGATGGTAGTCGTCGGTGATCTCGACCCCGGCATTGTTGAACATGCGGACATCGGCGGCAGTTATCGTGAATTCGATCTCGCCGCCCTCCGTCTCGCCCAGGAAACCCACCTCGTACCGATCGCCGATGCGATAGAGCTCATTGTACAGACCGCCGAAACGATCCGGCAGGACCCCCTGGACAACTACGGCATCCTCCAGAACTATGAGCTCGGGTATCGAAAGGCCGCGTCTGCACTCCATCCTGATGTCCCTGCCCGACCTGGTGACGGAGACGGTTGCATCGTGCATCCCGAAGTACCTCATCCTGCGACCCATCATCCGAACGCATTCATCGGTCATCTCCTCATCCAGCCTCACGCGCTGATCGTAGATGCTGCCCCAGTAGCGTGACACCTCGCAGATGGAGTCGTACTGCTCCTGAGTCACGTATCCGCATGCGAACAGGAACGGATGTCCGATCGTCTGCACTATGTCCGGGAACACGCGGCGGGCATGGTCCATCCTCGCCTCGACATACCGTTCGAGACTCCTGCGGACATCCGCGTCCGTCGGAGGATCGTACTCGCCATCGCGGTCCACGAGCAGCCTGCGGAATGCCAAGACGTAATGCTCTGGCAATATCTCGGCCTTCAGACCCTCTGGGTCGCTCTCGACCCTCGGATCCACGGTATACTCCCTTTCACAGCCCTGCAGCTGCATCGCCTGATACCAGATATGATCCAGGAACCTCATGGCATCACCATCTGTTCTCGCGGGTGTCGCGGACCTCGAAGGAGGATGCGTGGAGATCGATCTCGGTACCAGGCCCTGATGTGGTACACACGGTCCATCCACCGTCCTCGCGATAGACCTCCGAATAGAGCACCCTCAGCGTCTCCGGAAGTTCCCTGTCCGATACCGCATCCCCGAGTACGATCTCGCACCGGTAGTCCCTCAGGATGATGTCGCACCCGTCATATGTCACGTCGAACGTGGACCTCAGGCGCATCGACAGCTCCACGGCCTCCTCCCCAAGGAGTGGGACCTCCTCGAGCATGTGCCAGAGCCACCTGCCCCAGTACTCGTCCTCCTTGGCGATGTAGCTGTCGCGCATCATCTTGCAGTAGTCGGCGACCTCGGGCGACATCACGTAGTTCGAGAACACCCTCGGATCCGCGATCAGTGGGAGGACGTCCTCCGGGATCCCGATGCGAGCCCTCTCCATTTCCCTGGCCTCCGCCTTCTCCCTCATGAGGGCGATGACGTCCTCGCGGGTCGGAAGCTCCGGGATGCGGTCCTTGGGAAGCTTGAATGCCATCTCCCTGAGGGCATCGGTGAAGCTGTAATTGGATGCCGTGCCCCTCCTGACCAATTCCAGATAGTATCCCTCGTCGAACCTCGAGGCACGTGGATCGACCTCATGGAACGGGAAATGGTATCTCTCCGCCATCCTCTGGTACTCGAAGTACTCCCGGGTGAGGATCTTCATTGGTACCACCTGAAAGGCTGACGGCACATCGGTCCGCTGGACGGGTTCTCGTACGGTTGTTTTCCACGGCACCTGATGGTGCCGAACTCAGAACTTATTCCGTGTCCTATACTCAACAGATCACCGGATGCACATCGGCGTCGGAACGCGGATGCATCCTGCGTCATTGAGAGAAGAACAATGAGAAATATATTGCGACAAACAGCGCATTTCCTTGTAGGACTCAATATTCTTTAGCTATCTTGTGTGAACGCCTATAACTATCACAGACAGAATTTGATGGAATAATGGTGGACAAGGCGAGATTCGAACTCGCGACTTCTGCCTTGCGAAGGCAGCGATCTACCGGGCTGATCTACTTGCCCAAGATGAATCCGGTAATTCCCCGAATGCCATCACCCATTTAAAGATAATGGCCGACTTCGAAGATGGGGCGGAAATCGGGACCACAGATCATCCCGTCACGGCTTTAACCACCCAGCATCATTCGGAACACATGAAGCCAGCACCCGCACGCAGGGGCTCAGCCAGACCGATGGAGGTGTGGAACGCCGACATGCCGTTCGACGGCAGCGACGGCTCCAAGAACCGCCCGGTCGTCATCCTCGGCAGGAGCGGGGACGGCTACAACGTGATGATGGTCACCACTCATCCGCACGAGCCGGGTACGTTCATGAAGCCGATGGAGCCCTACGACGCGGGCCTCGACTCCCGGTCCCACATCCGCACCGACAAGAAGTACCGCATCCCGGAGTCCAGGCTGAACTACTACATGGGCGACCTGGGCGACGATGATGCCGCCGTTATAGCGGCCAAATACGGCCGGATGAAGGGATCGTGATGGATGCCGACGAGCTCGCCGCGGAGATCGTCTCCTCGGCAGCGAACAGCCTGTGCCTGGACATGCGCTTCATGACCATGGCGGTTTTCTCGCTGAGGCGCGAGGTCGTCCCCGGGACTGGTCTCCCGGAATGCGACGGTTCGATCGTGAGGTTCCGCCGCGACTCCGTCATCTCCGACTACCGCGAGGAGCGCAACATGGTTACCAGGCAGCTGGCCCACTGCGTCTTCCACTGTCTGCTGGGGCACACGGACCCGTCCGCGCCCGCATCCAGGCTCCTGGCGGAGGACATGATCG
This sequence comes from uncultured Methanomassiliicoccales archaeon, assembly GCA_949298875.1. Classification (GTDB taxonomy): domain Archaea; phylum Thermoplasmatota; class Thermoplasmata; order Methanomassiliicoccales; family Methanomethylophilaceae; genus Methanoprimaticola. The sequence goes on from CASFYI010000030.1 coordinate 2,830, forward strand.
TCGAGTACGTCCTGGACACCATGGACACCCCCCACACATCAGTCAGGGGGCGCGACGACCGGATGTACGCGTGCGAGAAGATCTTCAAACGCGCCGGTGCCCCCGCCCCGGACCTCGTGGCCGCGGCCGTATCGGACCTGTCGGAATGGCAGGCCGGGCTCTATTCGAAGCTCTTCACGGTCGACGACGACACCGCCCACGCGGAAGCGGACACGGCGGGATGGCGCGACCTTGCCCAGCAGGCGATGACCGAGCTGGAGGGATTCATAGTGCGCACGGACCCGTCGGCGAGCGGCGTCCTCCCGATCCTCAGGATCAGGAACCGCAGACGCTACGACTACCGCTCGTTCCTGCGCAGGTTCGTGTCCGCCAGGCCCGACGTGAGGGAGAACATCGACGAGTTCGACCCCATATACTACACCTACGGGCTGCGCGCCTACGGGAACATCCCCCTCATAGACTCGCTCGAGTCGTCCGACAGGCCCCGCGTCGACGAGTTCGTGATAGCCATAGACACATCCGGATCGACGATGCGCGGACCGGTGGTCGCGTTCCTCGAGGAGGCGTATGCGGCGCTGAGGCAGGCCGGGCTCGGGGGCAGATCCAACCTCCACATAATCCAGTGCGACGACGAGGTCCGCTCGGACGACGTCGTCGGGAGCGAGGCGGACCTCCGCAGGCTGATGGACGGCTTCCGCCTCATAGGGGGAGGCGGCACCGACTTCCGCCCCGTGTTCGAGTACGTCGACTCCCTCGTGGAGGAGGGCGTCTTCGGGAACCTGCGGGGGCTGATGTACTTCACGGACGGGAAGGGGACGTTCCCCGAGAGACGCCCCGCATACAGGACGGCGTTCGTCTTCTGCGACGACCGCTACAGGGACCACGAGGTCCCGCCATGGGCGATGAGGCTGGTCGTGAGGTCGGCCGACCTGTCGCCCGGGGAGGTGCGACGATGGACATACAGGAAGCGAAGGATTGCGTCAGGGACGCCGTGGCCGCGTACCTGGACAAGGACGCCGCTGGGAACTACGTCATCCCCAGGGCGAGGCAGAGGCCGATCGTGGTCATGGGGGCTCCGGGACTGGGTAAGACAGCCATCATGTCGCAGATCGCGGCGGAGATGGGCATCGGATACGTGGGTTACACCATCACGCACCACACCCGCCAGTCCGCCATCGGCCTGCCGATGATAGAGACCAGGAGCTTCGGCGGGGTCGAGATGCCCATTACCAGGTACACCATGAGCGAGATCGTCGCCTCGGTGTACGAGGCGATGGAGGACCAGGGCGTCAGCGAGGGCATACTGTTCATCGACGAGGTCAACTGCGTCTCCGAGACGCTGTCGGCGGCGATGCTGGACCTCCTCCAGAACAAGAAGTTCGGACCGCACCGCATACCCGACGGATGGGTGCTCGTGGCCGCAGGCAACCCTCCGGAGTTCAACTCCTCCGCCAGGGAGTTCGACATCGCGACACTTGACAGGATCAGGCTCATCGACGTGGAGCCGGACACGCAGGTGTGGCTCAGGTACGCGATGAGCTCCGGGATGCACGACGCGATCACATACTATCTGCAGGTCAAGCCGCAGAACCTCCTCAGTATCGAGAGCACCCCGAAGGGGCCCATGTTCGTAACCCCGAGGGCGTGGGAGGACCTCTCGACCGTCCTGAAGGAGCACGAGAGGCTCGGCCGGAGCGTCGGCGTGAACCTGATATCGCAGTACGTCCGCAACCCGGACATCGCTGCCGAGTTCAAGCGCTACCTGGAGTTCCACAGGAAGTACAACGAGGACTACGACGTGGAGTCCATCCTCGAGGGCGGGGATGTAGACCTGGATTCCCTGTCCACAGCCGGGGCGGAGGCCAAGCTGTCCATCATATCCGTGCTGATAGGGCACCTCAACGCGGACGCCCAGCAGGGGATGGGCATCGAAGCCCTGCGCAGGGAATGCGATGCCCTCGACCCCGACAATCCGCAGGGATCCCTCGATGCGATGAGGGAGAGGCTGAAGGCGGTCATGGCATCGAACGCCACGAGGGAGGCCTATGAGTCGGCCGCGTTCTGCCTGTCCGCCCTGCAAGGCATCGAACCGACGGCTGACGGTATCTCCCGCATCCGCACCGAGACCGGATCGAGGGACCGGGAATGGCACGAGCGCTTCGACCGCAGGCTCACCAACGCCGTCGAGCGCCTGAGGGCCGCCTTCGGCAACGGGCAGGAGCCGGTCTCGTTCCTCTCGGGGCTGCTGGGATGCTACAGCGTCGTCATGTACTCCGAGCCGGAAGGGGCGCTGTACCGCTACAACGACGAGATGCTCTCCGCCGGACACGACAGGAGGATCGAGGAGGCCCTGGAGGGATCGTCATGACCATGAGGTTCGAACATGTGCCCGCGGAGGGCGGGGTGGAGATCGCCAGGATGTCCGGGACGGACAGGAGGATGGAGATCCCCGAGGAGATCGACGGCATGCCCGTCGTCTCCCTGGGCGAGCAGATCCTGACCCAGAGCCCGGGGGGCAGCGGCAGGACGCTCGTGATCCCCGGAACGGTGGTTCGCGCATCGCCGGAGACGCTGGAGGGCAGCAGCGGCATCTCCAGGATAGAGTACCGCGGAGAGCTGGAGGCGTTCTGCCGCCTCAAGCTCAGGAGCTACAGCGACTGCGAGGTCGAGTGCAGGGAGAACGGGAGGGACTTCACATTCCTCTTCATCGCCAACACGCCGATGAGCTTCCCCGAGTTCGACGAGGCGATCCTCTCGATGTACCTGGGGCTCACGCCCGATATGGCGATAAACAGGCTCTCCGACCCCGTGGGCCTGACGGACGCCAACAGGGAGCGCTACGAGCGCTTCGTCTCCGACCGCATAATGCCCGGCGCGGAGCAGGCGGTGTCCGACGGGGACTGTCCGGGGCTGTCCGAGATTATCGGGACTGGCATGGTCTCCGATGCGGATCTCCGGAAGCTCCTGGAGAGGTCCCTGCGCTCCGGCAGGATACCGGTGACGAGCCTGCTGATGTCCGAGATCAGGAGACGCTCGCTGAAGAATCGGTGAAGATGTTTCCGACCCGGGGGGGGGGTCACCCGGGCCTTGGGATCACTGGGCGGGCTCCCACTTGCACCTGACAGGGGACACGATGGCGCCCTCGGCCTTGAGCTCCTTGAACGCCTTGTCGATCTCCTTCCTGTCGATTCCCGTGGCCTTCTCGACCTCGCCGGCGCTCATAGGCTTGCCGGCCTCCTTCATGGCTTTGATGACATCGTCCTTGACGGTCATGTTAACACCGTGAACAGGGATGCACCACCTCGTAGATAAGAGGTCCGTCCGCCCAACCATGATATACGGGCCTCATTCTGACTGCGGACATGGACGGAACGGAGGACGCGCGCACGAGGGTGTCGGCATTCCTGCACCGCAACGTCGTCCTGGTGACGTCGGCCGTTCTGGCGGTGGCCTCCATGGCGATCGTCCCACCGTCGTCCGACTACATCGGATACATCGACGTCCGCACGCTTGGCATCCTGTTCTGCTTCATGGCGGTGGTCGCCGGCATGAAGGAGTGCCACCTGTTCGGCGCCCTGGCGGGGAGGCTCCTCGCGGGCAGGCGCAGCCTGAGGATGCTCAGCCTGATCCTCGTCATGCTGCCGTTCTTCTGCTCGATGCTGATAACCAACGACGTCGCGCTCATCACCTTCGTGCCGTTCACGATACTCGTGCTGGGGATGGCGGGCGAGACGCGCAGCATCCTCCCCGTCGTGGTCCTCCAGACCCTGGCCGCGAACCTCGGTAGCATGCTACTCCCGTTCGGGAACCCCCAGAATCTGTACATCCACTCCCGCTATGCCCTGGACACGGGAGAGTTCGTCCTCCTGCTGGCACCTTACGTGATCATAGGCGGACTGATCCTCTGCGCCATGTGCCTGCTCTTCGGCGGCAGGGAGGTCCATGTGGACATCAGCAGGGACCGCGACGTGAGGAACCGCGGACTGCTGGCACTGATGGGTTTGCTGTTCGTGCTGTGCGTCCTCAGCGTCCTGCGCGTGATCCCCTGGGAGGCGGTGCTGCTGGTCACGGTGGCCGCGATAGCGGTGACCAGGCGCTCGATACTGAAGGGCGTGGACTACGGGCTCCTCCTGACCTTCATCTGCCTGTTCGTCTTCACCGGCAACATCGCCCAGCTCGACGTGGTGAGGGAGGCCCTGGAAGGTATGATGTCGTGGGACCCGATGATGACGTCCCTCGCGATGAGCCAGGTCATCAGCAACGTCCCGGCCGCGACGCTACTGTCCGGATTCACCGGAGACTGGCAGGGCCTGCTGGTCGGAGTCGATATAGGAGGCTTCGGCACGCCGATAGCCTCCATGGCCAGCATGATCTCCCTCGGATTCTACGCCCGCACGGAGGGTGCGGACATGAAGGGATACCTGGCACTGTTCACGGCCGCCAACATCCTGATGGTCGTCCTCCTGGCGGCCGTGTACTACCTGCTCCGACGTCGGTACCTGTTGCGGTGCACCCTGTCCGGCATCATGCGGCTCGGACGCTCCGCCAGGGGCTGCTTGGGATGCCCCACCGCTATGAGGCAGAACGGGAGCCTGTCTTGGGGACAGCCAACGGCCCTGCGGACGGCGTCCATCCTCTCCTCCACCGGGGCGATGCCGATCCAACACGTCCCGAGGCCGAGGGATGCGGCCATGAGAAGGATGTTCTCGGTCGCCGCGCCCATGTCCAGCTGCCACATCTGAGGGACGGTCATGTCCGTGGACACGCCCAGCGGCACGATGCAGAGCGGCGCCCTCCCGACGGGCTTGGCGTACGGGGAGGCCTCCGACAGGACGCCGATGACCTTCGGATCGTCCACTACGACGAACTCCCACGTCTGCTGGTTCCTCGCCGATGGGGCGCTCATGGCGGCGTCTAGCAGCTTCCCGATGTCCTGCTCGGAGACCTTCTCATCGGTGAAGTCCCTGACGCTCCTCCTCGTGAAGATCGCATCCATCCTCGACGCCTCCCGTTCCTCTTCTTGTTCTGGCCGGGCTTGTAGGCCTTGAGGTACTTGAGGACCATCTGGTCGTCCTCGGAGTCGGACCACTCCGGCGTGTAGCCGCCCTTCATGTACTCGTTGTACCAGTCCACGCATCTCTGCATGTAGTCGTCCATGTCCAGCCTGTCCTTGACGACGACGTACGTGTTCTCCGGGGTGGGCACCCACTGCTTGGGGCGGTCGTAGTCGGGCTCCTCCAGGAATCCGACGACGAAGACGATCCTGTCCAGGTTGGACAGCTTCGCGTACAGGGACGCCTGGAGCATGTAGTTCATCGGGACGTTGGTGTAACCGCCCTCCCCGTCCTCCCACTTGGTGCGGTCGGAGGCGGTCTTGATCTCGAGGATCGCCGAGCGCTTCCCCTCGACCACGATGTACCCGTCCACCATGCCGCCGAAGATCGGCTCGTTGTGGAAGTGGTCGTACCCGCAGAGCTCCTTCTCGACCGGCTCCTCGACGCCGATCCTCTCCCCGGCGGGGATGCCGAGCTGGGGCCTCACCAGGTTGTCGCAGGCCTTGGCGACGTACTCGCGGATCACGGGCTCGAGGATGTTCCCTGCCTCGATGTACTTGTTCGGCTTGTCACCCGGATACAGGCCGGCCATCTCGCAGGCCACCTTGAACGGGGTGGCGAAGTCGCTCATCCCCAGGATCGGGGCGACCCTCGTGCCGGTGATCTTCTTGAGCCTGTAGGTGTCGAAAATGACGGTCCTCTCTTCCTCGTCGATATCGACGATTCCCGCCCTTCCATCGAATGCCATACTGAGGTCATGGCCTCGCACGATTATAATGGTCCGCCGGCCTCACCGATGCGGGAGGGATCAGGCCTTCCTGGATACGGAGTTCGTCCAGCGGACACCCCTTGGATCGACTGACGTCCAGATCTCTATGGGCACCATGCCCTTGGACTCCAGCAGCTCGGCGAGACGCCCTTCGGTCATGTCGGTGTAGTGGCGCCCGTCCCTCATCCCGCCGTAGACGCCCTCCTTGAAGTTGGCGAACAGCACGCCGTCCGAACGGAGGGAGCGGTGGATGAGCATGATGGTGCGCGGGAGCTCCGCTGACGGCACATGCAGCAGGGATGCGCAGGCCCAGACCCCGTCGAACTCCTTCACGTAGTCGAGGTCGGAGAAGTCCAGCCTCCTGACGGGCATGCCCAGGTTCTCGGAGGCCACGCGGCACATGCCCTCGGACCCGTCCACCGGGACCACGTCGTAGCCCTTGGACATCAGCGTCTTCGTGTCCCTTCCGGAACCGCAGCCCAGATCGAGGATGCGGCCGCCCTGGCGCATGTGTCCGAGGAAGCGCGACATCGTGTCCGACAGGTCATTACCCATCGTGGAATCGGAATAGCCGCGGGAGTTCCCGTCGTAGTACGCCCTGGTCTCTGGGTCCATGACCCCGCATAGGAGTGTCATCCTTATACCTGCTGTAGCGATTCTCGGTTCATGTCCGAGAACCAGCGCTCATGCATCGACTGCGCCATGAAGGGATGCGACATCGTCGGAGGGAAGCGCCCCCAGTTCTGCCTCACCGACTCGATGCCTGATGACCTCAAGGAAGAGGCCTTGGAGCATTACGGTGACACGGAGGAGGGCAGGATCCTCAAGGCGGCAGCCGAGGTCGAGCACGAGGGATACATGCGCTGGTGCCGCGTCAGGGAGACCATGGAGTTCGCCAGGCGCATGGGGTACCGCAGGATCGGGATAGCGACCTGCATCGGCCTGATCTCGGAGTCCAGGACCCTTGCGTCCATACTCAGGAGCAACGGGTTCGAGGTCTTCGGCATCTCGTGCAAGGCCGGCATGGTCCCCAAGGAGGAAGTGGGGATCGGGGAGGAGTGCTGCGATGTCGGCTACTACACCTGCAACCCGGTCCTGCAGGCGAAGATGCTCAACGCCCAGAAGACGGACCTGAACATCCTCGTCGGCCTCTGTGTCGGCCACGACAGCCTGTTCTACAGGAACTCGGAGGCCCCCGTCACGACTCTGGTGGCCAAGGACAGGGTCCTGGCCCACAACCCCGTCGGAGCCCTCTACACCTACGGCTCGTACTACAAGGGTCTCGGCGGCGAGCGATTCCGTTGTCCGAACAACGAACCCGTCTTCAATGTCCGACTGCCCTGACCTGTGTATGGGCGGCATGCTGGACAGGGAGAGGGACACCGTGGCGACGATGGTGCGCATGTACTGCGCGGGCGTGCACGGTTCGACGATGCCATGTCCGGATTGCAGGGATCTCATCGACTATGCCGTGTCCAGGATAGGCTCGTGCCCCTTCGGGGAGGGGAAACCGCGCTGCGACAGATGCGAGAGGCACTGCTACCGCGGGGAGATGCGCGACCGCATGAGGGCGGTGATGAGATACAGCGGCCCGCGGATGATCGTCCGCCATCCCGTGATGGCGATCAGACATCTGCTGCACCGATTGGAAGATCACGGGGATCACCCCGTGTTCTGGATCAGAGATAGACCCAGGAGAAGAGCAGGCAGACCGCTACGACGACCGCCGCCCCAGCCATCAGACTGACGTTCTTGGCTTTCATGCCAACTGGCACACATACATCATATTAAATCTGATGCACGACCGGGCTCCCGGGGGAACCGGTGCATGGCGTCCAGCATCCCGCGTATCCTCGCGTTGGCCTCCGCCGTACCGTCGGAATGGGAGTGCCACAGGTCCAGGAATTTGCGGTGGAAGTCCATGACGCACGAGTCCCACGTGTCCCCCTCCGCCTCGATCCCCAGGTCCTGGTTCCTCAGGTACCATCTCCTCCCGCGCTGGTAGTACGAAGGCACCGCCTCCAGCGCCGATACGAGCCCGAGATCCCTGCCGGCACCTATGCCGCGTAGGAACACGACGCCTGGGAAGGTGTAGCAGTTCTCGATCGTGCGGATCTCGACCACGCGGTCGTCATCGTCCCTGATGACCGTCCCCGTCACAATGACCGGACCGGCCGCGGCGTAGTCCTCGATGTCGTATCTCGAGGTGCCTGGCTTGAAGATCAGTGGGACGAGGCCTTCGTCGCGCATGAGGGCCCAGTGGTCCCTCCTGGACGGATCCTTCACGACCAGGCCCATGAGCCCCCCGTTGGTGGCGCGGACCACGGCGTTGGCCATCCCCCTCACCCACACGGTGTCCACGCCGGAGAACACGCCCTCCTCGCCCTCGACTCCGTGGATGAGGACGCATCCGTCGAGTGCGGATGCCACGTCCAGCACACGGGCGGCGACCCTCTTCCTGCCGACGACGTCGGGGAAGGTGTCATCCATCCACGTCCCATGGGTCACGCCTCCCAGATAGTCCAATGTCCCGTCCATCATCCGACGGGCGTCTGCGGACAGATCGCGGTCGTCGAAGATGCCCGCATCGGCGTAGAGGGCCTCCGGGACCTCGCCCTGGAGCCTCAGCTCGCCGGACACGATGTTGCGGCATATCTCCCTGAAGAGGGCATCCGCCGCCGCGAGGACGCGTTCTCCGACCAGCGGGTCCGCGGGAGCGTCCTGATCGTCCGCATTCGCTACGCGCAGCGTGTAGGTGCCCATGCACGGCGAAACGCCTTACGGAATATTAGCGGTGACGCCTCGACGGCCGTTGACGATGCGTTCGACCGCCGTGCCGATCCAGTCCCTCTCGGAGAGGGCGTGCTGGTGCATGTAGGAGCCAATCGCATTGCCTCTGACGAGACCATCCATCCCGCCCGCGATGCCCCGTCCCCTGCGGACCTCGAATCCGAAATCGGCATCCTCCGAGGGGAAGACATCCGAGTAGTGGTACTCGTGCCCGCGGACCGTCCCGGAGAACATCGGATTGCCCGGTGCAGCCTCGGCCACCACATACGTGGGCCCGTGGCGGACGCCGGTCATCCTCGCCTCTGCGTCGAAGACCCCGGACATAGGATGGACGTTTCCGTCCTTGTCCTCGATGGAGCGGCACATCGCCATGAGTCCGCCGCATTCACCTATTATCGCCTTCCCGTCGGCGGCCGCGGCCCCCAGGCCTTCGAGGAAGTCGCGGTTCGCCGTTATGTCGGCGGCGTGGAGCTCCGGATACCCCCCGCCCAGGTAGTAGAGGTCCGCATCCGGGAGGGGGTCGCCGTCCGTCGGGCGGAAGGTCTCCACCCTGAAGCCGGAGGCCTCGAGGCACTCGATGTTCTCGCGGTAGTAGAAGCAGAACGCCTCGTCCATGGGGACGGCCGCCCTCAGGCCGCAGTCCCTCTCCGCATAAGGGGAACCGTCCGGAAGGTCGACATCCACGGATTCAGCTATGTCCAGGACCGCATCCAGGTCTATGGGCTCGGTGAGCTCCTGGAGCGGCGTTATCTCGCGCTCGGCGAACGTCCTGAGCGTGCGGAGCCCGAGATACCTCTGCTCCAGGGCCTTCCCCGGGCTCTTCGGTATCATCCCGACGAGCCTGACGTCCGGACAGTAGGTCTCGAACGCCGTGCGGAGCTTACCAGCATGCTGCTCCCCGGAGACGTTGTTGAGGATCACCCCCGCGATCCTGACATCGGGGTCGAACGACCTGAATCCGTTCACGACCGCCGCCGCGCTGCGGGTGAGCGAACGCGCATCCACCACGAGGATCACCGGGAACCCCAGCAACTTGGCGGTGTACGCCGTGGAGCCGAGGTCGCCGTCGCCGGAGAAGCCCTCGTACAGCCCGCGGACGCCCTCCACCACGCAAAGGTCCGCGTCCCTGGAGGCGTACCCCGCCAGGTTCCTCAGGGTGCCGTCGTCCATCAGGAACGAGTCCAGATTCCTGCACGGCCTGCCGGTGGCCGCCGTGTGATACATCGGGTCTATGAAATCGGGACCGGCCTTGAAGGCCTGGACCCTGCGGACCTTGGACAGACGGGACATCAGCCCCGTCGCGATGGAAGTCTTGCCGACCCCGCTGCCGGTGCCGGCTATGACGACCCCTCTCACAGCATCTCCCTCAGGGTGTCGGCCGTCTCCATCGGGACGATCGAGTGGGCGCCCATGACCATGGTGTGGGACGATATCTCCCCGACCGCCCACTCGCATCCCATGTTGAGGTAGTTGGCCAGCTGCCTCGGCTGGTCCGTGATCAGGATGTCGTCGGCGGATATCCCCGGGATCGCATGGCAAATCCCCAGGACGATGGTGAGGTCGGGGGAGAACGCGTCGATCCTGGAGCGCATCTCCTCGCCGACGACGGAGTACTCGTCGAGCCCTCCGACTATCTCGTCAATCGTGACGCCCTTGGATCCCAGGTCGGATAGGATCTCGCTGCAGTAGCCCCTGATCCTCGGCAGTCCTTTGGACCCGTCCAGGTTCGCCACGAACAGCGTCTCGCCTCCGAGCTTCCCCCTGGCGCGGTCCACCGCCTCGAACATGTCCGCGAAGCGGTAGGCGAGCTCCTTCTTGGCGTCCATCACCACTGCGACCCTGCCTCCGGACGATAGCACGTCCATGATGCGCCTGCACACATGCATCTTGGTCGGGCTGGTGGCCGGACGGATGTAGTCCTTGGAGGCCATCCCCACGTTCTTCTCGAGACGCGTGGCGGCCTTCATCAGCGATATCTGGCGGTCGCATTCCTCGGGGTCGATGATTCCCGCGTCCCTGCCGGCCTCCAGGGCCTTGATGGCTCCGCGGGTGTTGTCGCCCATGCATGCGTGGACGTCCACGGGGAAGACGTTCGCGTCGATCCCCGCCTTCCTGATGGAGCTGCCCATGTCCTCGCCGATGATCATGCTCGCGCAGGTGCCGATGACGGCGACGGTGGAGGGATGGAACCTCTCCTCCACCTGCCTGAGCGTGTCCACGAGCTGGTCCGATGCCCCGAAGATGAGGTCGCTATCCCTCATGGCGGAGGTCACGACCCTGATGTCGGCGTCCTCCAGCGGGCGGGACGCCATGAAGCTGCACCCGGCCGGACCGTGCACGACGATGACGTCGACGTCCATGTCGCGCAGGGTGTACATCGCCGCGACGATGGGGCTCGGGCGGGGATGGATGACAGTCCTCACTGGTAGGCCTCCTTGATCAGCTCCACCAGCAGCCTGGTGCCCTCGGGGATCTCCGGACGCGTCCCGTCCCCGTTGGTCACGATGATCGGGACCCCGTACCTCTCGGCGATGGCGCGGATGCCGTCGGCATCCATCTTGTCGCAGACCTTGCGGCTCACCGGGTCCAGCAGCACGAGGGCGCCGTCCAGCGCGTGCATCTCGTCCAGGCAGGACATGGTGCGCTCCACCGAGAGCGCGGATATGCCGGGGTTCCTCTCGCGGACGACGACCGTATCGCCATCGCGGAGGATCTCGCCCCTCCCGGGGACCCCTTTGAACCTCCTGAGCGTGTCGAGAACCACGTCCTTCGGGATCTCCATGGCCTCCGCAACCTCGAGGGCCGCATCCATGGCGCCGAGGTACTCGGTCGCCACGTAGGACGGGTCGAGGACGATCTCGGAGACGCCGTCGTAATCCACGGATACCCTGAGGCCCTCCCCGAGCCTGGGCTCGGACAGCCTGGCGACCCTCCTGCGGTATCCCCTGATGCCGTCGTGCCATCCGGACCAGAATCCGACCTCCTCCTCGGGCACGATGTCGATGCCGTCGGAGAGGATGTCCTTCTTCGCGTACGAGGCGCGAAGTGTGTTCTTCGCGATCCCGTAGTCCTCCGCGAGGTTGGTGATGAGCGCGATATCGGCCTTCCCGGACCCTCCGAGGGACACCTCGCACACGATGGCGTCGTACGCCCCGGCGGCGAGGGTCATGAGGTAGGGCGGCGCGATGCTGACCTGGCGGTCTATCCTGTGGCCTCCGTCGGTCATCGGGCCCTCACCCCTGCTCGAGTGGAGGAGCACCTTCCTGCCCGAGTTGTGGAGGATCTCCGCTATCAGGTAGCAGGCGCTGGTCTTCCCCTTGACCCCGGTGACCTCTATCCTGAATCTCCTGTCGTCTATCAGGCGGTTAACCGCCTGGCTGAACGTGATCGTCTCCGCGGCCTCCGCATCGCCCATGAACGAGACGGGGCAGTGCGCGGGCATGGTGGCCAGGTCGTACCTCTCGGCAGGGGAGCCATCCATGACCCTGACGCCGTACCCCTCGAGATCCTCCTTCCTGTCGGCGGGGCAGTTGTGATAGACGTCGACGCAGTCCACCTCGTACCCCTCCGCCAGCAGCCTTCTGGCGATGAGGTCCCCTCCGTGCGTCATGTCGAGAACGAGGGCCCTCATCGCAGTCCGAGCCTCCGGAGCTTCTCCACGAGCACGTCGCAGAGCCTGGGGTCGGCACCGACGGGCTGGGCGTACTTGACCTCGACGTCCCTCCCTCCGCGATGGACGATCCCACCGTCCGAGAAGTTCTCTATGCCGAGCTTCGCGGGCACGTCCATGGTCAGATGCTTGCCGAGGGAGATGAACAGCGGCAGTGCGATGATCTCCTCGGCACCGTCGTCGATCATCCCGGGGATGACGTCCTCGATCTTGGGCTCGTCGAACTCGTTGAATCCTGTGTACACCATGTCGTAGCCCTTCGCCCTGAGCCTGTCGGCGTTCAGGTTGACCACGTTCCTGTTGTACTCCAACCTCGAGCCGTGGCCCATGACGATGATGGCGGTCTTCTTCCCGGGTGTGCGGAGCTCCTCGACCCTCTCCGCGAGGATCTCCCCGAGCAGGGGCTCGTCTCCGAAGGGCTGCTCGATGTGGATGGAGACCTCCCTGCCCTCGCACTCCCAGACGCCGTCCGTGGCGTCCCTCGGGAGCCCGAAGTGCTTCATGGGGAAGTCCCTGGTGATGTGGAGGCCGGATGCGACGAAGAACGGGAGGATGACGATGCGGTCGTATCCGTCCCTGACCATCTCGGTGGCCGCCTCGGCCAGCGACGGGAAGGAGGTCTCGTTGAACCCCACATAGACGTTGTCGTAGCCCTTCGCCCTCAGCCTGTCGGCCTGCATATCGAGCACGCCCTTGTTGAACGACATCGTCGAACCGTGCCCGCCAATAAGAATCCCAGTCTTCATAGGAATCGCTCCAGTCTCATACCGCCCTCGGCGTCCTCGGATGCCGAGAGGATGCGTTTTGCCAGCTCCCTGTAGTTCGAGGCCATGGGCGAGTCGGGCTCCCCCGATACGACCGTGGTGACGGCCTCCTCGCACCTCTGGACGGACGGATCCCTCGGGAGTCTCATGATCACGGGCACGCCCATCTCCGACGCGGCGCGGTCGACGAGTGCATCCTCGTCCCTCACGCCGCGGGAGTTCTGAATCAGCCCGCCCAGTCTGGCGTAGCCCTCGTTCCTCATGTCCGCCACCGCCCCGGCGATGTTGCTGGCCGCGTAGAGTGACATCATCTCCCCGGATGTCACCACGAAAACGTCGCGGGCGTAGCCGTTGCGGATAGGCATGGCGAACCCGCCGCACACCACGTCTCCGAGGACGTCGTATAGGATGACGTCCGGATGGTATGTGCCGATGGCGTCCAGCTCCTCCAGCTTCTCGAACGCGGCTATGATCCCCCTGCCGGCGCATCCGCGACCCGGACGGGGTCCGCCGCACTCGACGCAGAGGACGCCTCCGCGGCCCTCGTGGACCAGGTCCCCGAGCTCGGCATCCGGATCGTCACGGATAGTGTCCAGAACGGTCGGTATGGCCCTGCCGGCCACGGCGCGGGTCGAATCGGCCTTGGGATCGCAGCCGATCTGCATCACCCTGAGGCCCGACTCCGCCATCGCCGCGGAGACGTTGCCCACGGTGGTCGATTTCCCTATCCCGCCCTTGCCGTAGACGGCTATCCTGCGCATGGCCTCGGCTACTGTTATGACGATATTAATATTTTGATAACAATTCGTAACACCGATGCTTCGTCCGGACACGAAGCTTCCCTGATGCCGTTTTTAAGTGCGCAGAGCATGCCAGCAGATATGTCCCTCCGCGAGTTCACCGTCCCGTCATCGGTGGTTGGAACGGACCTCCACTGCATGGAATGGTCCCCCGAATCCCCGGTCGCCACGCTCCAGATCGCCCACGGCATGATAGAGCACATAGCCAGATACGAGCCGCTGGCACTCCATCTCAACGGCCTCGGCATCGCGGTGATAGGGCACGATCATCTGGGACACGGGAGGACGAGCCCCGACGACCACGGCACCATCGCCGAATCCGACGGGGACGAGCATCTCGTGGAGGATCTTTATCTCGTGACCCAGCGCATCGATTCGGACCATCCTGGCATACCCCATTTCATCCTCGGCCACAGCATGGGCTCCTATGTGGTCAGACGCTACATCACCCGCTACGGGGACATGGTCGACGGCGTCGTCCTTGTGGGGACCGGGAACCAGCCCCCGGCCGTGGTCGGATTCGCCAGGTTCCTGGCCCAGACCCTGGTCAGGATGAGGGGGCCCCGCTACGTCAGCCCCATGCTGAACAGGATGGTCCTCGAGAACTACGACAAGAGATTCAAGGAGCCGGACTTGAGGAACCGCTGGCTCTCCCGGGACCCGGCGGCCATCGAGGCTTACAACTCGGACCCGCTCTGCAGCTTCAAGTTCACAGTGTCCGGCTACAGGGACCTTTTCACGCTCATCAGGAAGGATGTGAGCGGCCAGGACATCGAGAGGATCCCGAAGGGACTCCCGGTCATCCTGCTGTCAGGATCGAAGGATCCCGTCGGAGACGACGGGAAGGGTGTCGAGAAGGCCAGAAGGCTCCTGGAGAAGGCCGGTCTGCACCCCGAGATGAAGCTCTACGAGGGCGCGAGGCACGAGCTGATGAACGAGACCAACCGCGACGAGGTCTACGCCGACATCGGCGCCTGGCTTTCCGCCAGGGTGTCACAGCGATCTCCGCCAGAGCGCGCCGGAGCACCTGCACGGCGAGCCGCAGTAGGGGCACATGTGTCCCCCCTCGGTCTCGACCCAGGAGTTCCAGTATCCGCGTATGACCAGGTCGGTCCTCTCGAACCCGGACTGGGTCAGAGCCTTCCTGATAGGCTCGACGCCGTCCTCGTGGACCCATGCCATCGACACCGCGGAATCGCAACCGTCCTCGGAGAACCTCTCCAGGCAGGCCTCGCACAGGGCCTTCCCTATCCCTCTGCCGCCGACCGACGGCGACAGGGCGACGGAGTCCACCAGGCCGATCCTTCTCCTGGACCTCACCCAGTCCCTGTATCCCGAATCGGGGAGCGCCAGCTCCTCGGGCTCGGACTCGGGGCCGAACTCCCTGCAGATGGCGAATCCCGAGGGGACGCCGTCCACGACGGGCGTGAGGCAGAACTGCCCGGGATCGGAGATGGCCTCCTCGAAGTCCGCATCGGAGATGTAGTCCACCCCGAGCTGGCCCTTGCCTATCGGCGTGAGGAACGGTATGTCCTCGGTCGTAATCTCCCTCACTTCGAACCCAGCGCCTGCCTGCATAGCTCATCCCTCTCCTCATCCGTCAGGTCCCTGTACTTGCCGACCGGCAGGTCCCCCAGCCGGACGTTCATGATGCGGACGCGCCTGAGCGTCACGACGGTGTATCCCAGGGTTCCGCACATCCTGCGGATCTGCCTGTTGAGCCCCTGCCTCAGGACGATGCGGAACTCCCTGTCGGAGACCCTCTCGACCTCGCATCTCTTGGTCACCCTGCCGAGGATCTCGACTCCGGACGACATCCTCTTGATGAAGGCGTCCGTGATGTCGTGGTCCACGGTGACCAGGTACTCCTTCTCGTGCTCGCCGCGGGACCTCATTATCGCGTTGGCGAGCTCGCCGTTGTTGGTCAGCAGCAGGAGACCCTCGGAATCCTTATCCAGACGGCCGATCGAGTATATCCTCTCGGGATACCCGATGAAGTCGATGACATTGTCGGGATCGTCGGGGCTGGAGGTGCATGTGATCCCGCGGGGCTTGTTCAGCGCTATTATCACGTCACCGCCCTTGGCGGAGACCTCCCTGCCGTCCACGCGGACGATGTCGCCCTCGGAGACCCTGTCCCCGACGACGGCCACGCGCCCGTTGATGATCACCCTCCCCTCCTCGATCATCCTGTCCGCCGCGCGGCGGGAGGCCACGCCGGCCTCGCTGATGTACTTGTTGAGACGGGTGCCGTCCATGGGCCTCCCCGATGCCTCCCTTCCTATTTATTGAGGACCGTCCCAGCGCGGTTTATATCGTCGAGCGCGTTGGCCCATCCATGTTCTCCGGGAGGAAGCCGTTCAAGACATCAGGGCTCGGGATGCACTGGGACACCGAGGACCCGTTCATCTTCGCATCCCATCACGAGGACGACTACCCCCACGGGAACCGCCAGCAGGCTCCCCCTCTGAACGAGATCTCCGGGAGGAACCTCGGCAGGGACTACACCCAGCGCCTGGGGTTCAGGATGTACCATGGGAAGGTCGTGCCCGGATTCCCGATGCACGCCCACTGGGGGTACGAGACAGTGACCCTGGCCGAGAAGGGGTATGTGGACCACTTCGACACCGAGGGCATCCAGGGAAGGTTCGGCTTCGGGGACGTGCAGTGGGTCTCAGCATCGTCGAAGTACGAGCACTGCGAGATGTACCCCCTGGTCAATCAGGAGGACAGGAACCCCAACGACATCACGCAGATCATGGTGAACCTGCCGCTGGAGATGAAGAACCGGCCAAACTCGGTGAACACCGTCTGGAGCGGGGACGTCCCCGTCGTATCGGGGGACGGATGGGACGCCAAGGTCGTCTGCGGGAGGTTCGGAGGCATGGAGGCTGAATCCCCCAGCTCCGCATCCTACGCCAGGATCGCCAACGGCGTGAGGATCCTCCGCATCAGGATGGATCCCGGAGCCAGCATGGACGTGGACCCCGCCGCCGACGGGGCGAGGAGGAACCTCTACTTCGTGTCCGGGGACAAGGCGAAGGTCTGCGGCACCGAGGTCGACTTCTACACGAGGATGAAGTTCTCGGATCTCGGCGGATTCACCATTGAGAACGGGGACGCCGAATCCGTCTTCTGGCTCCTGGAGGGGAGGCCGATCGGCCAGAAGATGGCCTCGTACGGCCCGGTCTACCTGGAGGACCTGAAGGACGTCCGCAGGGCTCTGGACGAGATCCGCAGGAACGAGTTCCTCGAATGGCCCTGGGACATCATCGACAAGGCCCAGCCGCTGGGGACCGAGAGGTTCATCCGCTATGCCGATGGGACGGAATCCAGGCCATCGGATGGGGCCTGATATATAAAAGGAGGAACCGGCGCCGGAGCGCCGTAATGGGTTTCCTTCGATCCTCAGCCCTTGTAGTAGATCATCGAGTTGCAGATGGTGGCGGCGATGTTGGAGCCGCCCTTCCTGCCCTTGGGGACGATGTACGGGATGCCGTGCCTCTCCATCGTCTCCATGGTCATCTCCTTGGACTCGACGACGTTCACGAATCCCACGGGCGCACCGATGACGAGGGCGGGTTTCACCTTGCCCTCCTCCACCAGCTCGCAGAGCCTCACCAACGCGGTGGGTGCGTTGCCGATGGCGAAGATGACGGGCTTATCCCTGCCGACATCCGCGCCACGCTCCATGCAGATGGTCGCGCGGGTGCATCCGCGGTCCTTGGCCTCGGCCATGACGTCCTCGTCGCTGATGTAGCAGTGGACGCTCCCGCCGTAGGCCCCGAGCTTCTTCTTGTTGATTCCCGCGGCCGCCATCTTGGTGTCCGTGACGATGTCCGCCCCGGCGCGGATGGCCGCGACCCCCTTCTCCGCCGCTCCGTCGGAGAACACCAGATTGTCCGCGTAGTCGAAGTCGGCGGAGGTGTGGATGCACCTCTTCACGATGGAGAACTGGGGCTCGGGCCAGGTGCGGCCGTTGAGCTCGGATGTTATGATCTCCATGCTGCGCTTCTCGATATCCTCGGGTCTCACTATCTCGATGGTCAAATCGCTCGCCTCCCTCAATCCTGTAGCCCCTGGGTGTGATCATGCGGCCGTTGGACACGTACGTCTGCGAGTTCCCGACGATCACGATGCAGAACATGTCGACGTCGGCCGGGTCGAGACCGCCCAGGGTGGTGACCTTGCTGGACTGGTCCTCCCTGCCGGCGTTCCTGACGATGCCGACCGGGGTCTCCGGCGAGCGGTGCTTCAGAAGTATGTCCCTCGCCATGCCCAGGTACTCGGTCCTGGTCTTGCTCTTGGGGTTGTATATGCATGTGATGAAGTCGCCCTCGGCGGCCTTCCCGACCCTGTCCATGATCAGGTCGAGGGGCGTCATCAGGTCCGACAGGCTGACTATGACCAGATCGTGCATCAGCGGCGCGCCCAGGATGGATGCGGCCGACGATGCGGCGGTGATGCCGGGGACGGTGTCGATCTCGATGTCGGCGCCCATCTCGTCCGCCAGCTGGTAGATGATCCCGGCCATACCGTAGATGCCGGAGTCGCCGGAGGAGACCATCGCCACGTCCTTCCCGGACACGGCATCCTCTATGGCCATCCTGCAGCGCTCGACCTCCTTCATCATCCCGGTTGCCTTGTAGACCTTGTCCGGGAAGATCGGTCTCAGGAGGTTGATGTACGTCGTGTATCCGGTGACCACGTCGGCGTTCTCGATGACGCGCGCGGCGCGGAACGTCATGTCGTCCTTCCCGCCGGGCCCGAAGCCGACCACGTGTAGCTTTCCCTTGGCCATCCGGATCACTCCTTCGCCTTGCGGAACTCGGTGGTGAAGTGCTTGTCGTAGAGCTTGGAGAGCTCGTGGTCCTCGCAGAGGAACTCGCCGACGACGGTCAGGGCGGTCTTCGTGATGCCCGCATCCTTGACCTTCTGGGCGATGTCCTGGAGGGTCCCGCGCACTATCTTCTGGTCGGGCCACGACGCCTTGTAGACGACGGCGACGGGCGTGGTGGGCTCGTATCCGCCCTCCTGGAGCTGCTTGGTCATCTCGTCCATGAATCCGATGGACAGGAAGATCACCATGGTGGCGTGGTGCCTCGCCAGGTCGGGGAGCTTCTCGCGCTCCGGCATGGGGGTCCTGCCCTCCATCCTCGTGAATATGACGGTCTGGCTCCTCCCGGGGAGGGTGTACTCCGCGTTTAGGGCAGCGGCGGTGGCGAAGGCGGATGACACGCCGGGGATGACCTCGTAGGTTATCCCGAGCTCGTCGAGCCTGTCCATCTGCTCCCTGTGGGCGCCGTAGATTGCGGGGTCCCCGGTGTGAACGCGCACGACCTTCCTTCCCTCCCTCTCGGCCTTCTCCATGACGGCGATGACCTCGTCGAGGTCCATCAGGGCGCTGTTATAGATCTCCGCGCCGGATTTGTGACCCTCCAGAACGTCCGGGTTGACCAGCGATCCGGCGTATATGATTACGTCTGCCTGCTCGATCAGCCTCTTTCCCTTTATCGTGATGAGCTCCGGGTCCCCGGGGCCGGCTCCGATGAACGAGATCATATCTCTCTGCCTCCCTTGTTCTTCTTGATGATGACCGTCGTGAAGTAGCCGTACTTGCGGTCGACGTCCATGGGGCCGATGTACTCGCCCTCCATCCCGACGTTGCTCACAACGGTGGCACCCTCGCGTGGGATGCCGAACTCGTCCATGGTCTCGGCTATGAGGGGCATGGACTTGAACGCCTTCATGACGACGACATTGTCGAAGTTCAGGAGGGCGTCCCTCAGAAGAGCGGTGTTCTCCTTGGCGACGGGCACGACGGCGAGGCCTTCGTTCCCGATCATGAGCGGAACGCCGGCCAGGGCGGCGCCGTGACAGAAGGACGGGATCCCGGGGATGACCTCGGTCTCGTATCCGCGGGACCTGATCTCGGCGTCGATGTACATGTAGGTGCTGTACACGCCCACATCCCCGAGTGTGACCATTGCGATGTCCTCCCCGTTGTCCAGGAGCATGCACATCTTCTCCATGGCCTCCTCGCGGCATCTCTCGCGGACGGAATCGTCGGGGTTCATGTCGAAGAGGAACTCCTCGACGCTCTTCTCGGAGACGTCCACGACCTGCTTGATGATGTCGAAGGCCGTGCTCCCCTCCCCGAGTTTGCGAACGGGATACGCGATGATCCCGCATCCGTCAAGGATCTCCTTGGCCCTGAGCGTCAGGAGACCGGGATCCCCGGGTCCTACGCCGATTCCGTAAAGCTTTCCAGCCATCACAGACCACTCTTCCTGCTTTCGGGGTAGCGTCGGGAATAATATAAGTGTTGGTATATTCATCCAACTGCAGGAGACGAGAGATGACCCTAGGCCCCGGACCCGACGAGATGTACGTCTATGTGAACAACAAGCGTCTTAGAAGGGGCCACACCACCGGGACCTGCGCGGCCGCTGCCAGCAAGGCGGCGGCGATGGCGCTTCTGGGATCCCCGGCGGATACGGTCAGAATCACGACCCCCAAGGGCATCGTCCTGGACCTGCCCGTAGAGGACCTCAGAGTCGACGGGAGAACGGCATCCTGCGCCGTCAGGAAGGACGGCGGCGACGACATCGACGCCACCCACGGGGCACTCGTCTATTCCGAAGTGTCCATGATCCCGGAGGGGATCGAGATAGACGGCGGCATAGGAGTCGGAAGGGTGACCCGCAAGGGGCTGGACCAGCCGCCGGGCAACGCCGCCATAAACCGCGTCCCGAGATCCATGATCCGCGAGGCCCTGGAGGACGTGTCGTCCGCGATGGGATACGCCGGAGGCATGAGGGCGGTCATATCCGTCCCGGCCGGAGCTGAGATCGCGGAGAGGACGTTCAATCCCCGCCTCGGCATCGAGGGCGGGATCTCCATCCTCGGGACGAGCGGCATAGTGGAGCCGATGAGCGAGACCGCCCTGGTGGACACCATCCGCACGGAGATGAGGATGCGCGCCGCCAACGGCAACAAGGTTCTGCTGGTGGTGCCGGGCAACTACGGCAAAGACTTCTCCGAGGGGATCGACGGGATCGACCCCGAGTTCGCCGTCAAATGCAGCAACTTCGTCGGCGAGATGCTCGACTGCGCGGTGGAGCTGGGCGTGGACATCGTCCTCGTATCCAATCTGGGCAAGATAGTCAAGCTCGCCGGCGGCATCATGAACACGCATTCGCGCAACGCCGACGCCAGGATGGAGATCCTCGCCGCCAACGCGGCGATGGCTGGAGCGTCGATGGACTGCGTCAGGGAGATCATGGGGTGCATATCTACGGACGACGCCCTGGATGCGATCGACAGAGAGGGGCTGATCCCCGAGGTCTCGAGACTCCTGATCGATAAGATAGAGTTCCATATGAACCACCGCACCGGCGGAAGGATCCGGACGGGAGCGGTGATGTTCTCGTCGGTCTACGGACTGCTCGGCAAGACGAGCCTGGCGGACGAGCTCCTCGATGAGGTCAGGAGGGAGCTGCGATGCGGATAAACACGGTCGCCTTCTCCACCAACGGGTGCAGGACGGCGCTGAGGCTCAAAGAGGCGCTGAAGGGGGACGATGTCAGGATCTACTGCAAGACCACATCGGACAGCCTGGGCGTCGAGAGGATAGAGGGCAAGGTTGGCGAATGGACCGGGGCCGCCTGGAACGAGTGCGACGCCCTCGTCTACATCGGCGCGATCGGCATCGCGGTGAGATACATCGCTCCCTATGTGAGGAGCAAGACCACGGACCCCGCGGTCGTCTGCATGGACGAGCACGGCCGCTGGGCGGTGGCGCTCCTGTCCGGACACATCGGCGGATGCAACGAGCTGACCGCCAGGATAGCGGACAGGATGGGCTCCGAACCAATAATCACCACCGCCACGGACCTGAACGGGAAGTTCTCCGTGGACACCTTCGCCGCCAGGAATGGCATGAGGATCTCCAGCATGGCCATCGCCAAGGACGTCTCGGCCAGGGTTCTGGACGGAAGGTTCGTGGGGTTCCGCTCGGCCATCCCCGTGGAAGGCGACCTCCCGGACGGCATCACACC
>CASFYI010000031.1 GCA_949298875.1 uncultured Methanomassiliicoccales archaeon
CCGCACGCGAAGAGGACCGCATCGTCCAAGTCTCTCACCGACGCCCATCCTCTGGCTCAGGTACCTGTCGGCGGCGGCGCGGACCATGTCGTCCAGGCTCCTGCCGTCCGGCGTCAGGTCGGAGATGTCGAGGACCTCCTGGACGTCGTACTCCGGGACCACGCCCTCGGTGATGCGCCCGTCAGCGTAAGAATCGAGGACCGAGCGGACCGCGTCGTTGATGGAGCGGAACTCCCCGCGGGAGACGAGCGCCCTGTAGACGGCGACGGTGTCGGGGGAAAGCCTCAGAACGATCCTCTCGTCATCAGACATCGCGGCGCCTCGTTGAAGAAATGAAGGTAAAGGGTTTGGGGTGGGGTCCGGAATCGAACCCCGATCATCCGAAGAGAGCGGAGAGACCGGCGGCGGCCTCTTCCTCGCTGACAGCCTCTTCCTCGGGCTCGGCCTCTTTGGCGGGAGCCTCGGCGGCCGCGGCAGCGGCAGCGGGGGCGGCGGCAGCGGCGGCAGGCGCAGCAACGGCTGCGCTAGCGATGGCCTCCTTGATGTCGACTCCGTCCAGAGACGCGACGAGCGCCTTGATCTTGGCTGCGTCAGGCTCGACTCCGGCGGCGGTCAGGATGGCCTGGATGGCATCCTCGGTGATGTCCTTGCCGGCAGAGTAGAGCACCATAGCGCTGTAGATATACTCCATATCAAATCAACTCCTATTGATTGTTTAACCGAATAGTGCACTGAGACCAGCGGCGGCTTCCTCCTCGCTGACCTCCTCTTCTTCTTCCTCGACCTTCTCCTCGACCGGAGCCTCGGCAGCGGCGCTCGCAACAGGTGCGGCAGCTGCGGCGGAGCTGAGCCTGGCGGCGATCTCGTCGCTGGTGTATCCGGATGCGGAGGCGAGCGCCAGCATCTGGGCGTCAGCCTTCGCGAGGAGTCTGTCGATGTTCTCCTTGGTCGGTATCGCGGCCTCAATGGAGAGTCCCATGGACTCCCTGAACGCCTTCGCGATGAGCGGAACGATCGTCTCCTTGGTCGGGAACGCGATCGAGACACCCAGAGCAAGGGCGTTGTGAGCGGCCGTAGCGAACATTGTAGCGTAGTAATCCTCGGGGATGTCAAGGACGTCCCTTCCGTAGATGACCCCGTCCTCGTAGGCGGCCCTGAGGTCCATTCCCACAACCATGGGAAGGATCTCGAGCTTGGGGAGCATCGCGGCCACGGGTCCGGGGATGGGCTCGCCCTCCTTGACCAGCGTGGTGTCCTTCTTGATTACTATCTTTCCCGCATCGATAGCTGCGGGAAGGCCTATCTTCTGAAGTTCCCCGATGATGGGGCCGGGTCCGAAGGGTGTGGGTCCCTTGGGGACGACGATGTCGTAGGGCGCGAGCTGACCCTCCTTAGCGGGGGCCGCGGTCATCGTGGCCTCAAGCTTCTTGAAAAGCTTGAAGGGGTCGATGTCCGTAGTGACGATCGCGCACTGTCCGTGCACCGAGTCCTTGAGTCCCAGGATTCCGGGCTTCTCCTTCGCCGCCTCCTCGATGGCCAGAAGCATGAGCTTGTTCTTGGTCATCTTGAGCTTGGCGTGGGCCCTGAGTCCCGCCCTCATGGACTGGACCTGCTGTCCGGGAATCCCGTGCATGTCGACGACGGCGACGACGGGATACTCGCGCATGTCCTGTACCAGCTCCTCGACGAGGTCCTTCTTCCAAGTTGCGACGTGTGCCATCTTCATGCCTCCTTAGAGGACCCTCTCCGAGGGACCCATGGTGGTCTTGACGTAGGCGGAAGCGATGTTGTGCCTTCCCTTCTCCAGGTGGGACTCGACACGCTTCAGGATGAGATCGACGTTCTCGGCGATCTCCTCCGCGGGCATGTCAACGGTTCCGACGGGAGCGTGGAAGGTCTTCCTGTCCTTCGTCCTGATGGTCACAGACTTGCGGAGACCCGCGATCATCGCGGCCGGATCGGCTCCGGGGGCGATGGGCTTGGGCATCTTTCCGCGAGGACCGAGAACGGTACCGAGCCTCTTACCGACGACGGCCATCAGGGGCGCCTCGGCGATGAAGTAGTCGGTGTTGTTCGCGATCTTCTTGGCCTGCTTCTTGTCGTCCGCGATCGCTCCGAGTTCCTCGGGGGTGATCACGGAATCGGCCACGTCCTTGGCTTTCAAGGCAAGTTCGCCACCACCAATCACGCAGATCTTGACTTCCTTGCCGCGGCCGTACGGGAGGATGATATCCTCGGTGATACGGTTCTTCGGCACGGTGAGGTCGACATCTTTGAGATTGATGGCCAACTCAACCGTCTCGGTGAAATTGCGCTTCTTCGCACTCTCCAGTGCCTTCTGCACAGCCATCACGGTTGGTTTTTCTGCCAATACAATTCCTCCTCGTAGTGCGTACGAGCCCTTTAGGGGCTCTCCTACAAGTAATTGGGGCTATAGGCATGCCCTATTTAAAGGTAACACCCGGGGTCCCGCGTAACCGATATCTTTGGGCAGACGCATGCGGGAACGTGGTTCAGTACAGGACCCTCGTGGTCGTATCCCTGGCGCTGGCCGTCGCCCTGGCGGTCATATCGTTCCTCGCTGCGGACTGGATGTGGTTCTGCATCAACATCCTGAGCGCTGCCCTCCTCTTCCTGCCGCGCTGGAAGAAACTCGGATACTACTACGACAGGAGGGTCGTCACGCTCACGATGGTGGCCCCCGCCCTGATGGTGGTCCTGTACGTGGTCGCGATGTTCCTGCCCATCAGGGACGTATACGTCCTGGAGGTGTCGGTGTACACGTACATCACCGCCATGATCCAGACTGTCCAGTCCTACACGGCCGGCCTGATGTTCGCCCTCATCCTCAACAGATCCGGCGTCGTGCACATGACCACCTCGTGGGTGGCCATCTTCGCCATGGTCTTCTCCATGGCGGTGTCCGCCCTCGACCTGCTCTTCACGTTCGGGGACATGTACAGCAAGGGCTACCCCGTGTTCAACAAGGACTTCACCGAGGGGGAGGCGATCCTCACCAACAGGATCATGATGTCCTCACCGGTGGCCGCGACCTTCGTGTCCCTGATCCTCACAATCGGCATCTACATCAAGGACGGCGGGAGGGACGCCATGGAGTACATCGTCGAGGGCGAGTGCGCCAAGCCGCAGGCCATCGATTCTACGGTCGAGTCCGCCGAGGCGTACGAGCCCAGGAGGCTCTGGGCGGACCTCGCGAACGCCGCATCCGTCATCGTAGCGGTCGCCCTGATGATCGGCGCCCTGACCACGGATTCGGGAAACGTCTCCATCTCCGCGATCTTCTGCTGCATCGTCTGCCTCGTGTCACCCGTGCTGGGATACCTGAGGCTGGTGAGGATACCCCCTGCCCTGACGGTGCTGATCTTCCTCGCCGCGGGACTCCACTCCTACGGACTCCTGGCGGACATATACGGATTCACCGGGAGCTACGACGTCCTGACCCACACC
>CASFYI010000032.1 GCA_949298875.1 uncultured Methanomassiliicoccales archaeon
ATGAGCTTCTCCACCCAGGCCCTGGGCCTCATCTACATGGTCCAGAACTACAAGGGACTCTCCAAGGGCGTCCACAACGTCCCGGAGGCGATCGACCAGGAGATCGCGAGGATCAAGCTGGAGTCCATGGGCGTCGAGATCGACACCCTCACGGAGGAGCAGCTCTCCTACATCGGAGGATGGGAGGAGGGGACCTGATGGATCCTTTCGTGTCGGTGTACGGGCACGTCACGATCGATACGATCTTCGGCATCGACACGTTCCTCCCGCCCGGCATCACCGCCGACGCCCTCAGCAAGAGGACCACCCTCGGCGGCACCGGGCCCAACATAGCCGTGGCGGCCGCCAGGCTCGGCTGCCCCACGGCGCTCTGCGCCTTCATCGGGCCGGACATGCCGGCCAAGTACCTCGATATGATGCGCGACTCCGGCCTGATCATGGAAGAGGTCGTCACCGTGGAGCAGGAGACGTCTTCCTGCGTGATCATCAACGACAAGGACCTGGTCACCAGAGTGTTCTTCTACCAGGGGCCGCAGGGCAACGCCGACTCGCTGGGTATACGCCTGACGGGGATGGCCTCGAGGTCGCAGTGGGTACATTTCTGTACTGGTCAGCCGTCGTACTACGTCTCCCTGATGCGCGACCTCCGCGGAGGGCCGTCGGTCTCGCTAGATCCGGCGCAGGAGGTCCAGAGGGTTTGGAACGAGGGGCTCGTGAGGGAGGCGATCCCGATGTCGGACGCGCTCTTCTGCAACGAGCTCGAAGCTGCCACGATCCAGAGGTATCTGGGAATCGGGGACGTCCTCGACGCCGGCCCGTCTCTGGTCGTGCGCACCGAGGGCGATTCCGGGAGCACCGCGAGGATAGAGGACGAGGTCGTCCACATACCGCTCGTGCCGGCGAGGCGCGCGGTCGACGTGACGGGCGCGGGGGACAACTACCGCGCCGGGTTCTATGCGGCGTTGTACCGCGGGTACGATGTCCCGGAGGCGCTGGTTCTGGCGTCCGCGGTCGCGTCCTTCGCCGTCGAGGAGGTGGGCGCCCTGAACAACGTCCCCACTTGGGAGCAGGCCCTCGAGAGGGCGGAGCCGTTCTTCGGAGAGGTCCACTGACCCCTCTCCCGACACCGGCCGTCCTGGCGTTTTCCGGGCGGCCGATAATATTATCCAGATTATTATTATCCAGATAATAATTATCCGGATAATAATTGTTTGATGCCAATCTATGGCGGTATCCAGCGTCCCGTCCCTGGGTGTCCCTCGACACCGTTAATACGGATGCGACCCTCAGGCGGTCATGGTTCTCTTCGCTCTGACCGGGACCCCCGGAACCGGGAAGTCCACGCTTTCCGCCGAGCTGAGGTCCCGCGGATACGACGTGATCGACGGGAAGGCGTTCATCCGCGAGAACGGGCTGCTCGGGGAATACGACGCGGAGCGCGACACCTACGAGGTGGACCTCGACGCGCTGAACGACGCGTTGGAGGGGCTGAGGGCGGACGACGACGTCCACATTCTGGACAGTCATCTGTCGCACTTTATGGACTCCCACGGGATCATGGTCCTCCGCTGCGCCCCGTCGGTCCTGGCCGGGCGCCTCCGTGCCCGCGGTTACTCCGAGGACAAGGTGAGGGAGAACGTCCAGGCGGAGATCCTCGACGAGATCCTCTGCGAGGCGACGGAGACGGATATCCCCGTGGGCGAGATCGACTGCACGTCCGTGACCGTTCGCGAGGCCGCGGACATCGCGGAGAAAATCATAAGTGGTGGCGCTTCGGATTACCCTCCCGGCGGCACCGATTGGACGCCGGAGATGGACGCATGGTTCTAGACAGCAAGAGATCGACCGTGGACTTCGCGCTGGCACCAGTCGCGCGGAAGCTGATAAACGTCAACCCCAACACGATCTCATGGGTCGGGCTGATCCTGGCGCTCCTCTGCGGCGTGGTGTTCTGGTTCAGTGGCGAGGAGGGCAATGAGTGGATGCTCGTCCTCGGGGCGGTGATGGTCATCGTCTCCGGGTACTTCGACGCCCTGGACGGCAAGGTCGCCAAGCTCTCCGGCAAGGCCGGGCCGAAGGGTGACTACCTGGACCACGTCTTCGACAGGTATGCAGACGTCTTCATGATCGGCGGCGTCGCGTTCTGCGCAAGGTGGTGCGACCCGTATCTTGGCATGCTGGCGCTCGTCGGGGTCCTGCTCACCTCCTACATGGGCACCCAGGCCCAGGCCATCGGGGCGCCGAGGCTCTACGCCGGACTGCTCGGCAGGGCCGACCGCGTGGTGCTTTCGACGCTGTTCCCGCTCATCCAGTTCGTGATGCTCTGTGTCGCGGACGGGCAGTACGCCTCGTTCGACATATTCGGATTCGAGCTCACCTGGCTCGGGATAATGATGCTGTGGTTCGCCGTCGTCGGAAACCTCACGGCCATCCAGAGGGCCATCATCACCTGGAGAAACCTCGGGAAGATGTATCCGCCCGAGGGCAAGTCGGAGTGATTATCTTCATTGATGCACGGAGAAAGCTTGCTCGATTCAGGATGCACTCTTCTTCCGTGCTTCCGCGGGATCCTTCCCGCCCGCATCCTTCGACGGCTGGCCGTCCTTCCTCGGCTTCGACTTGAACCTGTAGTACTTCAGCGGATGCGTCATCCACTCCATCTCGCAGATCTTGTCCGGGTTGTAGCAGATGCCGTTGGTCTTCATGGTGGCGCACTCGGGCGGGGTGTAGGCCTCGCCCCCGCTGAGCTCGCCCGTGATGTGCTTGATCTGATACCCGGCGATGGACTCGTCGAAATCCGGGGACTCCGAGAATATAGTGATGATCTGGTCGTAGCTGAGCCCGAGGGCGCTCAGGAACGTCACCAGGGCGAACCTGGCGCTGTGGGGCAAGTTCACTCCCTGCCTGGACATCTCCAGCAGGTGGTTAATGCACGGGGGGCAGAACTCGATCTTCATGCCCTCGCCTCCGGTAGGGCTGAACTTCGCCTTCGTCTCGGCGAGGGCCATCTCCACCTTGTTGATGTCCCCCCTCAGATAGGGCTTGAACTCGTCGGGGGTCATGAGGGGCAGCTCCGCTTCGATGCGGTCCTGGAGGGCGTTCTGCATCAGACGGCTGAACTTCTCCTGCGGCAGGTACACCAGGCCGGAGTGGATGTCGCTGTTGATCAGCTTCCAGTCCACGCTCTTCATGCGGTTCGCCAGGCGGAGGTAGTCGGTGAAGCGGATGCGCATGATGCCGTCGGCGTCCGCCGTGGAGGGCGCGTTGAGCTGCTCCGACACCTCAATGGTGTTCTCCCTGCCCTCGCCCACGAGGATCCGGTTCATCCTCACAGCCTCGGCGAGGGCGTAGCGCTTGGTGAGGAACCTGTCCCCGACGGCGGAGACGATCATCCTCGCGTAGGGGTAGGAGAGCACCTCCATCAGGCGGTCGTACTCGCTTGCCCTGACCATCGGCACGTAGGAGACCTCGGAGTGCGCGAGGGCGTCGGTGATGCGCTGGACCCCGCGGACGCGCGCCGGTTCGTAGGACGGCGACGTTATGAGCTCCGCTATGTCCGCCCCGCTGTCGTCTACGAACTGGCGGGCCTCCTCTAGGAACGGGAACTTGGCGATGAGCTCTGAGTCCATGGTGATCCGTTCGACGCCCTCCCGATAGATAACGGCGTCGCTTCGAGGTCTTCTTATCGCGACCTCATCCATCGTGGCTGTGCGCCCTCGAGGCGATTTGGATGTCGGTGTGACCCGTGTGATGCGTATCACGTCGCGAATCACGATGTTCTACATGTGCCAGATTAGATGACAACAGCAGGGAAATCCAACGTTTTGAAACGGATTCGCCCCGTTTTTTCAACGATTTGAAAGGAGGTCCGACAGGTGTTTTCAAGGAACTGCAACGTTTCTGGTTCAAATTATCAAGGAACTGCAACCCCGCATCGGTTCGACCGCTCCCCGAACACCACAAGGTCCCTGAGCCCGTCCACTACGTGTGGGTCCTCCAGGACCCTCAGCAGGTCGTCGAAACCTTCGAACGGCCTCTCGGCGGCCAGCCTCTGCGCCCTCTTCTTCCCGATCCCGGGGAGCGCCTCCAGCGCCGACATGGGCATGGAGTTGATGTCGAACGGGTACGTGACGCCGGTGATGGAGCGGAAGCCCCAGTCGGTGACGAAGATGTCGCGGAACTGCTCGGTATCGACCTTGTACGGGACGCCGACCAGCAGGGGGTACGAGCCGATCTGTCTGCCGAATGTGGTGTTCCCGTCCTGCAGCTCCATGTACACGTCGCGGAGGACCGTCCCGTAGGGGGCGACCCTCTCCAGCATCACGCGGTCGATGTCCTCGCGGACCTCCTCCTTGAAGCGCTTGAACCTGCGCTGGTCCACCCTGACGGAGAACTCCCTGCGTATCGGGAGCACCTGGCGGATATTGATCCTGCGGACCATGAGCCCCTCGTCGCGGATCCTTCCGAGCAGCTCCATGTCCATGTCATATGTTTTAGAGGTCTCGCCGTCCAGACCGCAGACGATGTTGATCCCGGGGAGCATCCTGGGCATCCCGCGCGGACCGCGGGAGCCGCCGATGCGGTTGATCATGCGCACCGCATCGAGCACCTGCTCCGCGGTGCTGTTGAGGTTGTTCTCCGTCACGACGCGGGGGTCGGCGGACTCCATGCCGAGTGCTAGCACGTTGCCGTCGGTGCATCTGGATGCGAGTATCTCCAGGACCTGCTCGGCCTCATCGGGGTGGGACGCGATGACCGCGGCGTTGGCGTTGTCCACGTGGAGGACATCGAAATTCAGCGCTGCCAGGCCCTCGAACAGCTCCCCGACCGCCTCCGGATCGGGTGTGGGGACGGGCGAGTCCGGGTCGGCGCCGTAGGACACGATGCACGTCTGACCCCCGACCCTGAGGTTCCTGACTCCGAGCTCCCTGAGCCTGGAGGCCTCGGCGATGATGTCCGAGGGCGAGCGCATGAGCGGTCTCCCCTTGGTGGGCTCGATGCAGTACGAGCATCCGCCCGAGGCCCAGCGGTGGCATCCGCGGTAGGATTCCACCTCGGCCACGAGGGGTTCGGGGAAGTCCTGATGGGATGTGACGATGTCGGCTCCGAGGAGCATCCACCTGTTCCACTCATCGAGGGTGCGGAGCCTCTCGCCCACCTCCTTGCCGATCATCCCGTCATACAGGGACGCGGCAAGGTCGCGCTTCACTATGAAGTCGAAGCCCTCGGCCGCGGGGGACGAGGCGGCGGAGCCGCCGACCATCCTCCAGCCCTTCAGCCTGGGTAGGAGGGCGGTGAGCTCCTTCTGGGACATGGGCATCGAGCGCAGGTACTTCCCCGGGACGGTGTTCCCCGAGAGGACGACGCTCACCGAGGCGTCGGGTATCCTGGCACCCCTGCGGATCATGTCTATCGTGAGATACTCCACCCTGTCGGCTCCGGCGTCCAGCGCGGCGCCGGCTATGGCACGGGACATCGGCGAGATGTACGGCGGCACGCCGAGCGCGGCCGGGTCGTCGATGTATCCGTCGATGAGGAGGATGGAGATCTCTCTGCCCATGGTCGGGGGATTGGTCCGGCCCTTAAAATGTGATGCCGGGCATCAGGCCTCGGACTTCTCCTTCCTGAAGACCCAGTACTTGCTGAGCACCCAGTTGAGGGCGATCTCGACGAAGCTGGTGATGAGCTTGGTGACGTATCCCTCGGATCCGCGGATGCCGAAGAACTCGTCGGTCAATATGTGGACGCCCATCTCCGAACCGAGATAGTCGAAGAGGACCGCGAACAGTACGGCCGACACCACGAGGGTCAGCACCCTCGCTCCGAAGAACTCCACGACCTCCGTCGTCACCTTGCGGCTCTCCAGGGATCTGCTCTCGAAGACGATCCATTTGTTCACGACGAAGGCGAACGTCACGCTGACGAACCAGGACAGGACGTTGCTGACGATGGGGTCGATATGGCACCAGACGAAGGCGCCGTAGGCGGCGTAGTTGACGAGGGTGGTGAATCCGCCGGTGATGATGTAGAGCATCGCCTCGCGATGGTCCCTCATCATCCGCGCAACCCATCCCGTCATATGGACGGTCATCCCCTTATGGTACATAAAAAGGAAGACGCAGCCCCCGTCGCTTCGGCGGAATGTTCGTCCGGCACGCCTCATCGTCCAGCGGGTCCGGGCATGCATCGGAGAGGGGGCGGGGCGTGTTGTAGGGTCCCCTATATACGTGAATAACCTACAAGGCGCGATGAGAATCCGCCCCGATGCCGTGGCTGTCGTCGCCGTTCTCCTCTGTGCGGTCGTCATCGCCGGGGAGGTGCTCACCTATGCGGATGTGCACAGCTACGGTGCGGATGCCGAATGGTCCGACAGGGAGGTGGATTTCGCCGTCAGTTCTTCCGGATCGGATGTCTACGATGCGGTCCTCATCGATAACAACGGCCGTACTCCGGTGTCCTCAGTCCTCATCTATGTCGATGACACGTACGATGATCTCTACGGGGAGGCGTATCGGATGAGCGGCGTGGATTACTGCTCGCAGTCCCCGTACGCGCACGAGGTCGTCGAGGCCCTCGCCCTCCGTTCCTTTCACGATGTCTCCGAATGCGGGACGTCCGAATTGGAGGACGCGCTCAGGGAGACGATAGCAGATCCGATCGGGATCGGACTGGTGGTCTCGTCCTATGCGCTCCCGTCAGCCGTCTACGACGGGACCCCGGACTGCCTCCTCCTGCAATGGATCAGGGCAGGCGGGACGGTCTACTGGACGGCAGCCGAGGCCGGAAGGTTCCACACGGACGGGGAGACGCTCTTCGAGGTGGAGGGCAACCAGGTCCTGCTCTTCGGATCCGAGTGTCTCAACCGCGACGGTCCCGAGTATGCGGACTCCGAGATCGACAACGGTTTCCTGGACGCTCTGACCCTCAAGGACGGCAACATCCGCTTCGCCGCCGACGTGTCGTCGATCGAGGGGTCCATCGAGATGGGATTCACCGACGGGGTGTACGCAGCCGTCTCGGGGATACCGTTTGGCGAAGGGTCCATGTTCGTGGTCTCCGGACCGAAGAACTTCGACAGCGTGGACGATCTGGCCCAGATAATCGCATCCGGCATCACGGTCTCGTCAGAGGTGGTGTCGCATTCGGAGGGCGATGTGGTTCGCGGGACGGTCTCCGGAACCGTCGGATTCGATGGAGACGCATCCGATCTGACGCTGTACATCTACATCGGCGGCACGTTCGCCAAGTACGGAGGCGCGTTCCGTGTCCGATGTCCTCTCGAAGGTGTGCGACCGCATCGCGAACGTCAGGCATCCGCTGCTCCTGGTCCTCGCCGTGGGGATCCTGATAAGGGTCGCCATCGCCCCCCTGTCCATAGTCTACGACTCGGAGTACTGGGCCCTCGTCATCAGGAACATCGAGATCGGCCAGGGCCTCTACGGGGTGGAGGGCTACTACTACACGCCGGTGTGGGGGTACATCCTGGGGCTGGTGGCGGTGCTGCAGGATGCGCTGCTCAACCTCGGCGAGGTCGCCGTGAAGGTCGCGGAGATAATCCCGATCGAGGGGATGGGCCCGTACTTCAGCTCCACGATCCCGTCCGTCGCGTTCCTGTACTCGGTGAAGGCGCCGCTCTACGTCTTCGACGCGGCACTTGCCTTCGCCGTATGGTATCTGATAAGGGATGTCACCGGAGACGACCGCAAGGCGGTCCTCGGATTCGCACTCGCATTCCTCTCGCCGGTGCTCCTGGCGTCCACGGGCATCATCGCCATGCCCGACACGATATCGGCGATGTTCGCCGTGCTCACGGTCATCCTGCTCAGGCAGGACCACCCGCTCATCGCCGGCATGACATTCTCGCTGGCGGTCCTGACCAAGTTCTTCCCGGCGTTCCTCATATTCGTGCTGGTCGCGTACATCCTCGTCCGCAACAGGGACGACCGCAGGCGCGCCGCCTCCCACGTGGCCCTCGCGGCCGTGGGCGCCGGGGCGATGGCCGCGGTCATCTTCGCGCCCCAGATCCTGGCGGGCAACATAGCTGAATGCTTCCAGTTCCTCAGCGACCGCACCGGGTCCGGGGTGGACAGCTCCCTCCTAGACACGGTCATCGGGCTCTCCAGGATCGTCGTCTATGCGATCGTCCTCGTGATCTCCGCGTATGCGGC
>CASFYI010000033.1 GCA_949298875.1 uncultured Methanomassiliicoccales archaeon
AAAAGTGGCAGACAGCGTGTCTGAGTTCCCGTAGGCTTGCGCACTACAGTACAGGCAGATACGCGGGCGGACTTTACTTCCGGGTTCGGAATGGGACCGGGTGTTACCCCGCCGCTATGGCCGTCTTACCGAAACTGCGGAATCCTGTAAACTATATAATGATTTCTATCAAGCCCGATGCGATCCGCCCCGGAGAGTAGATCCTTCCGAGGCCCATTTAAAAAGTGATATCGCGATTCGTACAACGATCGAGATGGCACTCCTGAAGAAGAAGGAAGGGAAGACCGAGACCGCCGCCGCGGAGCCGAAGAAGGCTCCGGCCAAGGCATCCGAGCCGAAGGAGGAGAAGGCCGCGCCGTCAGGCGCCTATTTCGTATCCCCGCATCCGGACGGCGGATGGCAGGTCAAGAGGGCCAACGCGCAGAAGGCCCTGAAGAAGTTCAAGACCAAGGCGGAGGCGGAAGCCTACGCCAAGCAGGTCGCATCCAACCAGGGCACCAACGTCGTCCGTCAGAAGAAGGACGGCAAGATTCAGAAGAAGAAGTGAGGGGCCGCCCGGGCCGAGGCCCGGGCCATACCTCTCAGCAGAAAGCGGTCTTGTCGCTGTCGAGGACCTCGTTCCAGAGCCTGATGGTCTCCTGGGCGTCCTCCTCGTCCATTATCTGGATGGCGAAGCCGGCGTGGACCACGGCCCAGTCTCCGACGTTCGCATCGACCATCGAGAGGTTGGCCTTCCTGGTCACGCCTCCGAAGTCGACATCACCCATCTCGCCGTCGATGGCGACGATCTTTCCGGGGATTGCCAAGCACATGTTATCACTCCGTCATGATCTTGATGATGGCCTCGGCGGGCTGGCCGTCGACCGCCTCGAGGGCTGCGATGGCCTTGTCCCTGTCGCAACCGGTCTGGGACATCACGAGGGAGATGTCATCCTCGGGGAAGGTCTGCTTCGCGACGCCGTCCTCTCCGATCATGCGCTCCTCGGTCTCTCCGGAGACCTGGAAGCTCTTGGTGCCGCCCATCTCGATGCAGATGACCTCGGCCCTCTTCACGACGATCTCCTTGTCCCTGGTCCTGATGATGACCTCGGTCACTCCGTCGACTGAGGACTGCTTGATCCCCATCTTCTTCATGGCCTGCTTCATCTGCCGGTCGTTGACCCTCATTCCGGACATGTCCCGCTGATTCCCCTTGTCATTCTTAAGGTATGTGTTCTGGGCTTCCGTCACTGGGAGAGGGCCCTCTCGACCGCTCCGCGCATGGCGTCCAGCACGGCCTCCTCCATGGATGGGTCCTGCACCCCGCCCTGGGCGAAGTCGGGCTTCCCGCCACCGCGTCCGCCGAGGGGCTTGAGCACCTCGGGAAGCAGCTTCCTGCAGTCGACGGCCGGGTCGCCGGAGGCCATGATCACGGACAGCGTGTCGGTCACGCCGACGATGAGGGCGACGCCCCCGCGGGCCTTGACCGATTCCGCCAGCTCCGTCAGGGACACCCTGTCGGTTCCGGGGAGGGATCCGCAGACGACCTCCCTGCCGGCGATCGTCTCGGAGGGCATGGACGCCGCCAGCCTCCTGGTGGCCTGCTTCAGGAGCTTCGTCTTGAGCTCGTCGTCCGCCCTCGTGTTGGCCACGGACCTGGGCGCGTCCTCCGCCTTGCAGCCTATGCCGTCCACGATCTCGAGGGCGGTGGTCGCAAGTGCCAGGGCGGCGTCCTTGGCGGGCTGTCCAACCTTGAAGTGGATGGCCACGCCGTCCGCTCCGGCGGAGACCTTCCTGTCGACGATGAGCATCTCGAGCTCGGACGTCTCCATCACATGGATCCCGCTGCATGCGGAGAGGTCGATGTCCCCGATGGCGACGACGGTGATCTCCTCGTCCTCGGGGATCCTCTCCAGCTTGATCCTGACCTTCTCGAGGTCCGGGTCGTCGCGGTCCATGATGCTGCGCGTCACGGGGAGGTTGTCCACGATGGCCTGGTTCGCGAAGGCGGTGGCCGCCCTGATCTGGTCCCAGGTCAGGTCGTGGTTCACGATGACGTACTTGCTCTCGGGCGAGATGTAGATCTTCGTGATGGTCAGGTCGGGGCACTGCCTCCTGAGGGAGCAGAACAGGAGGTGCTCGCCGGTGTGGCCCTGCATGAGGTCGTAGCGCCTGTCCCAGTCGACGCTGCACCACACCCTCTCGCCCGGCTTCAGGTCGTTCCCAGGGACACGGTGGACTATATCGCCCTTCTCGTTGCGGAAAACCTCGGTGACGGCGCACCCGCGGATGGACCCGGTGTCGCACACCTGTCCGCCCCCGCCGGGGTAGAACGCGGTGCTGTCGAGCATCACGAGCTCTCCGTCCACGGATTCGACGTTGGCCTCGAACTCGAAGCCGTATCCGTCGCGTCTGAAGATCTCATCTGTCATGGAGCGCCCTCAAGCCGAACAAAATCTTAATGAATGCGCCTAGGCCTATCCAGAAACGATTAGATGTCGCTCTCGGACTTCGATGAACTGGACAAACGTATAATCGAACTTCTCTGCAGATCCAGCCAGGGCTCCTACAGGCAGCTCGCGAAGCAGCTCGATGTCCATCCGACGACACTCATCCAGAGGGTCAAGAACCTGGAGTCCAAGGGGGTCATCAACGGATACCGTGCCAGCATCGACTACATGAAGCTCGGCTTCGAGTACATGGGCATGGTCAGCGTCATCGCCGAGAACGTGGTGACCGTCCAGGGCGAGATCTCCAAGATCCCGCAGGTGGTGTCCGTGTTCGACGTCACCGGCGACAGCGACTGCCTCGTCTGGATCGCCTGCCAGAACAGGGACGAGTTCTCCGAGGTCGTGAAGGAGATCAACGCCGTGCCGGACGTCAAGAAGACAAGCACCGCGGTCATCCTGAACATCACCAAGGACCCGTTCACCTACATCCCGCCCATACTCGGCGAGAGGTGATCCCCGTCCCCGCAGGGCGGATGAGCACGATCCCAGGCACCGCCGTATAACGCGCGCCCGTGCGACCCTATAAATAGGGATTCCCAGGTCGGTCCCCCAGTTATAGAGGCGCTCTCATGAGAAGAACGAACACCTGCGGCGAGCTCAGGCCCGAGGACCTGGGCAAGAAGGTATGTCTCCAGGGATGGGTCAGGTTCTCCAGGGACCACGGAGGAGTGGCATTCATCGACCTGGCCGACAGATACGGTATCACACAGGTCGTATTCGACCCCGAGGCCCTCCCCGAGGGGGTCGACGCGAAGCATCTGGAGGAGGTCATGCGCGAGTTCTCCCGCGAGTCCTGCGTCCAGGTCGACGGAATCGTCAGGAGGAGGGTCGAGGGCACCGAGGATGCCAGGAACCCCACCGGCGAGGTCGAGGTGCTCATCACCGACGCCGAGCTGCTGAACAAGTGCAACCTCCCGCCGTTCGAGATCGGTGACCAGAAGGAGGGCGTCCTGCCCGACGAGGACATCAGGATGCGCTACAGGTACCTGGACCTCCGCAGGACCGAGATGGCCCAGGCCATGGTCTTCAGGAGCAAGCTCATCCACCTGGCCAGGCAGTACCTCGAGCAGCAGGGATTCCTC
The DNA here is from genome assembly GCA_949298875.1 of uncultured Methanomassiliicoccales archaeon. Classification (GTDB taxonomy): domain Archaea; phylum Thermoplasmatota; class Thermoplasmata; order Methanomassiliicoccales; family Methanomethylophilaceae; genus Methanoprimaticola. The sequence goes on from CASFYI010000033.1 coordinate 3,572, forward strand.
GAGATCGAGACCCCCATGCTCGGCAGGTCCACGCCCGAGGGCGCCAGGGACTACATCGTCCCCTCCAGGGTCCACCCCGGAACCTTCTACGCGCTCACCCAGTCCCCCCAGCTGTACAAGCAGATGCTGATGGTCGGCGGCATGGACCGCTACTACCAGGTCGCCAGGTGCTTCCGCGACGAGGACTCCAGGAAGGACCGCCAGCCTGAGTTCACCCAGCTGGACATGGAGATGTCCTTCGTGGACATGAAGGACATCCAGGACATGATCGAGGGCATGATGGCCTTCGTCTGGAAGGGCCTCTACGGCACCGAGCTGCAGACCCCGTTCCCGCACATCGCCTACCGCGACGCGATGGAGCGCTTCGGATCCGACAAGCCCGACATGAGGTACGGCCTGGAGTACGTCAAGCTCACCGACGTCGTGAGGGACGCCCCGTACAAGATCTTCCAGAACGTCATCGCCGAGGGCGGCATCGTCGCCGGGATGAACCTCAAGAAGGACATCGCCGGGGATAAGATCGGAAGGAACGACAGGGACAGGTACATCCACTACGCGAAGAAGGTCGGCCTCGGAGGACTCACCTGGATGTGGGTCGAGAACGGAAAGCTCGAGTCCAACATCACGAAGTACTTCACCCCCGAGATCCTCGAGAACATCAAGACCACCATGAACGCGGAGGAGGGCGACGTGCTCTTCCTCATCGCCGGACCCTGGAAGGCCACCTACGAGGGCGGCGGACAGGTCAGGAAGAAGATCGCCGAGGACCTGGGACTCGTGCCCAAGGACGTCTTCCAGTTCTTCTGGATGGACGAGTGCCCCATGTTCGAGGTCGACCCCGTCTCCGGTAAGTACGACGCGTTCCACCACCCGTTCGTCCTGCCGCAGAACGACCTGGACGACGACTACGTCGGAGGCGCCTGCTTCGACCTGTGCCTGAACGGCAACGAGCTCGGATCCGGATCCCTCCGTATCCACAACGCCGACCTCCAGAGGGCGGTCTTCCACAAGCTCGGCCTCGACGACGAGAGGATCGAGGAGAACTTCGGGTTCTTCGTCCAGGCCCTCGGCTTCGGTGCCCCGCCCCACGGGGGAATCGCGCTCGGAGTGGACAGGCTCTGCGCCATCCTGCTCCAGAGGGACACCATCAGGGACGTCATCGCCTTCCCCAAGAACAAGAGGGCCGTCTCCCTGCTGGACGAGTCTCCCTCACCGGTCCCCGACGAGAAGCTCGAGGAGCTCCAGATCATCTCCCTCGCGGGGGACCTGGACCTCGGCGACATCGAGGACGACTCCTCCGAGGAGGAGTGAAAACACAATCCGGGGGAGGGGCCTCCTCCCCCTCACATTATCCCAACGCCGGTCGTGTTCCGCATGGGACTGAGCTTCGAGGAGCGCGGCGGACGGACTTGCGTCTACAGATGCACCTCCAAGAGGGTCCCTGGGAAGAGGGATCCGGTTTCCAGGAAGGAGTATCTCGGTGTCATCGACCCCTCCACGGGGTTGGTCCACCCCAAGGGGATGGAACCGGACAAACTGGGGCGGATTCTGACCGATGGTCAGTTCCGGTGTCTGGATTACGGGAACGTCCTCATCGCCCACAGGGCAGCGGAGAATCTGGGTCTGGATCGGATCCTGTCCGACATCTTCGGGAAGGATGCGGGAATCATCCTGGCTGCATCGATATGCGAGGCGGTTGATCCGTGCCCCATCGATGGGATCCAGGTCGTGGCCTACCGTCTCTATCTAGGGGATATCATCGGTGCCGGGACGCGTCTCACGAGGAATTCGTTGTTGAAGGCCGTGGACGGCATCGACTACACCGGCAAGGTTCTGCCGGAGATCGCCGACAGACTGAGTGGGGGATCCGATGGGTTGCTGCTCGTCGGTACCGAAGGCAGGCTGTGCAGTATCGGCCCCATGATAGGACGGGATGGACAAATCATCGACCGCGGCGCTGCCAGAGTGGTATCATTCGTGAACGATTCGGATATCCCGGTTCTGTCACTGCTCGTCCTGGGGGACCGCAGCCCGGTCATCCTGCGGCAGATGGCTGACAGGTTCTCGGGGAGCCATCATCTGACTATGGTCTTGGACGGAGTCTCAGAGGATCCCGGATTTCTGTCAAGGTGCCTGATGAGCGGAGCTTCCGTCGTGGTGGGTTGCTCCCCAACGTCGGAACAGGTAGGGGTGGCATTACGTGATTTCATCGGCGGACAGGGGGAGGAGATCGTCCGCAACGGAGTCATCCACAGGGTGCTCCGGAGAAGGTTTGGGCTGGTGCGGGTCGATGATGGGTGGTTGACGGTCGGCGACGACGACTCAAGATTCCGTCAGAGCATGTTCTGGATCTGCGCATACGTTTCGAAGCCTCTGGATGAGTTCCACAGGGACGGTCTGACGCAGTATCTTGCGAGACAGATGGAGTTTCTTGCCGATCATGAGGAAGGTATGGTGTTCAGGACAGATGTCCTAGAGGAGATCAGGAAGGGTCCGCCGTTCGGTTCTGACGGATCGCACGGCATGATGAGGGCTATCAGGGATCATTCTGGTGTGACGGTCATACTGTCGGACATCACAGATTGGAACGAGGCCATGGATCGTCTGGACAGGGGCTGTAGCATATCGGAGTCAATCGGTGTTTTCGCCGACCTGCTGTTCGACAGGACGGGATCGCAAAGGTACGGGGTGGCCGATCTTCTGGTACCGCAGCTGGCTTCGATGATCGTCTGCGAGATGCAGAGGGTGCTCGAGGATTCGGATGAGCATATGGATGTCCGCAGTGCTATGGGGGTTGCATCGTCCTACAGGGTCGTGGTCAACGACGGCAGGATCATTCCAGGTGAGATGTCGAGGGATGCTGAGAGGGTACTTCGTCTGTTCGACATTCCTCATCAGAATGCAAGAATGCGTGTGCAGAATGTGTAACTACAGATTCTGAAACAATCGGCTTTCGAACTGAATCTTTTATCTACTGATCATCCGGACTCATTCCGTCAATGGAGACGATTGGATGAACGTCTGGATGATTCGTTGGGTGATCCCGCAGCTCATCTCCGGGGCGCTGTTCGTGGTGATACCGTTCCTGAGTTGCTTCGATGCTTACTTCAGTCCCGGAGGAGAGAGCACGGTCCTGGGAATCACAGGCATCGATGTCCTTCTGGGCGACGGCGCTTTCGATTTCACCCCGCTGTTCTTCGCACCGGCCGTTTCGATCATAGGTGGGATCGTAGTCATCGTGACTTGTCTGCTGACACTCGGCATCGACATCAGTCAGAATCGCTCTGCGTTCGCCATATTCCTGCTGGCGGACATGATCCTCTTCCCGCTGATGGCCTTCATGATGAGGTTATCCACAGGCATGTACATGTCCGATTCTGGTATGGGGGTCGTCGGTACCTATGACGGCATCCCGCAGATGATACAATCCCTCGTACCTGCCGATGTGACTTCGGTGAGCATCGCCACTGGCGTAGGGTATAGGCTGACATGGGTCGCCGCCATCATCATGTTGGTGGATCTCCCCGAGATCTGGAGCTGGGTGCACGGGCGCAGGTGCCGAAGGATTGGAACGTCCACAGATTCGGTTTCCTTGAATATTATTAGGGATTCCTAATCATTATATACATGTTAGCCATCCCTAAACTGCGGTTGGAACAGGTCGCATTCATGGGGGATGATCCGTTCCGACCGCGTTCGTCTGGAGGGAAGCGCGTGATAATGGGAACCAAGGCACTCAAGGCCAAGATGACCGGCAAGAAGAACCGATCCTAAACGTCAGTCAGCCTCTTTATCGGGTGTCCCGGCCCCGGATCCGATGTCCGGGGCTCCGGGAAACCGTATTTTATAATCTCCAGAGGATGGCGTCACGATCCGCATGACCGTGGTTATCAATGTGTTCTATGAGGGAAGCGACGGCGCCGCCGAGGCGTTCGTCGAGAATGTCGTCTCCGAGGGTCTGCTCGATGCGGTGCGCTCGGAGGACGGCTGTCTGGGTTACGAGTACTTCAGGTCGATGGAGGATCCCGACAGGGTGCTCCTGGTGGAGCATTGGAGGGACGAGAGGGCTCTCGACGCGCACATCGCCGCGGAGAACCTCGCCCGCATACAGGTCCTGAAGGAGAATCACGGGATATCCGACAGGGTGGAGAAGTTCCTCTGCTGAGGGGGAAATGATGGCGGGGCCTTCCCGACCCCGCCGTTTTCACAGCCTGGACTCGATGAGCCTCTTGACGGCCTCGACGACCTCGGCGGACGAGTAGCTGCCTCCGGAGTTCTTCATCACGAACCCGATGGCCTTGTTGGCCGCCTTGTCGTTCTTCCTGTAGTCGTCGATGATCCCGGGGTTCTGGTCCAGGTAGTCGCTCACGAGCTTGTCCAGGTCTCCGGCCGCGCCCTTGGCGGACTCGATGTCCTCTCCGGTCATCAGGCACTTGATCTCGATGCCGCACTCGGTGTCGGTGATCCCGCCAGCGACGAACCTGTCGATGATCCCCATCACACCGGAGATGTCGGCGCCGCTCGTCTCGAGGGACTTCCAGTTGGAGCTCACGGGACCCGCGACCCACCTCACGGCGCTCTGGGTGCCGTGCTTCGATGCGACGGATTCGAACAGCTCCGCCAGGTCCACGGAGGTGGACACGAGCTGCTTGGCCATCCTCTGGTCGATGCCGTACTGCTGGGACATCCTGAGGGCCATCTTCTGGGGGCTCTCCTTGATCTTGATGGAGTCGGCGAGCTCCCTGATGTGGTACACTCCGAGGTCGGGCTCGTCGATGTAGCCGTAGTCGGCCTCGAACTCCTTCTTCCTGACGCTGATAGTCACTCCGCGCTCCTCGTCGAAGCGGCGGGTCTCGCGGTCGATCTTCCCGCCGGCCTTCAGGATCTTGGTCTGCCTGATGACCTCGTAGGTCAGGGCCCTCTCGACGTTCTTCAGTCCGGTGACGTTCTTGACCTCGCACCTCTCCTTCCCGACGGAGATGTTGCAGTCGCAGCGGATGCTGCGCTCCCCGTCGCCCGGGAGGTCGATGACGTGGCGGATGTCCTCGATGAGCTGCTTGAGGAACTCCCTGGCCTCGGCAGGGCTGGTCAGGTCCGGTTCGGTGACGATCTCCGCCAGGGGGATGCCCGAGCGGTTGTAGTCCACCAGGGACGAGAGGTCCCCGACCCTCTTGGTCTTGCCCGGGTCCTCCTCCACGTGGATCCTGGTGATCCTGATGGGCTTTTTACCGTCCATGTAGTAGACGCCGCCCTCCCCGATGGGATTGTCGTACTGTGTGATCTGGACGCTCTTCGACATGTCGGGGTAGAAGTACGTCTTCCTGGAGAACCAGGTGGTGTCGTTGACCCTGCATCCGAGCATCTTGGCCAGCATGATGCCGTACTCCAGCACCTTCCTGTTCAGGACGGGCCTGGATCCGGGCATGCCCAGGCACGTCGGGCACACATGGGTGTTCGGCGCGGGAGCGTCGGTGGTCGGGCAGGAGCAGAACATCTTCGACCTGGTCGGGAGCTGCACGTGGATCTCCAATCCGATCTTCATGCCTCTACCTCCGGTCTCCTCATGTCGAACGCCTTCTCCCACTCCTCGGCCATCGTGAACAGCACGTCCTCGTCCCAGTGGGCGCCGACGAACTGCATGCCGATGGGCATGCCGTTCCCGTCGTATCCGCAGGGCACGCTGAGGTGCGGGTTGCCCGCCAGGTTGGGCGGGACGGTGAGGTAGTCGGTCTTGTAGGAGTCCAGCGCGGACATCCTCTCGATCTCGTCGAACCTCGGTGCGACGTATGGCATGGTGGGCGTGAGAACCGCGTCGTGGTCATGCAGGATGCGCTTGTAGTCGTCGATGACGAGCTGCCTGACCTGCCTGGCCTTGGCGTAGTACCTATCGCGGTACCCCACCATCCTGGTGAACGTACCGAGCAGGATCCTCCTCTTGGCCTCGTCGCCGAAGCTGGCCGAGCGGATGGAGGAGAAGTAGTCGTCGAACTTGAGCGACAGGTCGCCCTCCTGGACGCCGTACCTCATGCCGACGTACCTGGCGAGGTTGGTGGACGCCTCGGATGTGGCGATGACGTAGTATGCCGGGATGGCGTACCTGAACGAGGGCATGTCGACCTCCTCGACGTCGATGCCCATGGACCTGAGGGTCTCTATGGAATCGTTGAACGCGGCCTCCACATCCCCGGAGAGCCCCTGGATGCCGTCCTTCGGGACGGCCACGCTCTTCATCCTGCGCCTCTCGCTCTTCAGCTCGGGCTGGACGCAGGAGGTGGGGTCCCTCTCGTCCCTGCCCGCCATGATCGTGATGTACTTCCTGAGGTCGGAGGCCTTCGCTGAGAGCACCCCGATCTTGTCCAGGGAGTTCCCGTAGTCGATGAGCCCGTACCTGGACACCCTCCCGTAGGTGGGCGCTATCCCGTAGACCCCGCAGAAGCTGGCGGGGCAGCAGATGGATCCGCCGGTGGAGACTCCGAGGGACACATGGTCCTCGAGCACCGCGGCGGCGCATGCCGACCCTCCGGAGGATCCGCCACAGGACCTCTCCCTGTCGAAGGGGTTCCTGGGGATCTCGTAGGCCGAGTTGGCGGAGAAGGTCCCGAATCCGAACTCGTCCATGTTGGTCTTCCCGACGAGCATCCCGCCGGCCGCCTTCATCCTCTCGATGGCGGCGGCGTCGAACGCCGGCACGTACCCTTGCAGGATCCTCGATCCGGCGCAGGTCTCCATGTCCAGGGAGGTGAGGTTGTCCTTGGCGGAGAACAGGAACTCCGAGTCCCTGGCGTCGGTCTCATCGGTCATGGCGTGGAACATGCCGTACTTGGCGTTGATGTCCTTCAGTCTCTGAAGGTAGCTCATGACAGCCTCGGCCCCCTGACGTATCTCTCGTAGGTGTTCATGTCCCTCAGGAGCCTGTCGGCGTCGATCGTCATGCGGGGCTCGTCGTCCCTGGTGACATCGGCCACGCCTATCGGGTCGATCCCGTAGGAGTCGCAGTTGGGCGCCTCGTCCAGCAGCTCGAAGTACCCCAGGATGTCCCCGAGGTCCCCGCTGTAGCGCTCCAGCTCCTCTTCTGTGAGCCTTATGTGCGCGGTGCGCGCGACCCTCTCGACCGTTTCTCTGTCCATTGTAGACCTTCCGGACGAGATGATGGATGAATCTCTTTTAAGGTTCTCCATGGGGGCGCGATGCTCGCGCGGGCCGGTCGATGTTCTCGGTGCCCCTGCGTATGACGCTGTAGGTGGCGCTGCGGGAGCGCGCCCCGCGGATGGACAGCGTCCTGTGCTTCACCATGTACCGGAGCAGGTTGTCCACCTTGTTGCGCACCTGCGACTCGGTCATCCCGGCGGGCAGCATGGGGCGGATCTCCGCCATTATCTCGCTCCGTGTGCACGGCCCCTCGCTCCACACGAACCCTTCGATCGCATCGCGGAGCGCATCGTTGACCTCGCGGGGGGATGCGGCGCAGGAGAGGGTCTCCGTGCATCCGCGGAACGATGTGGGTGGCGCCTCTATGCCCAGCTCCCCGAGCCATCTGGAGTCGGCCTCGTCCATGTCCCCCGTCGAAAGGAGGCGGTCCACCCTGATCGCCGTCTCCATGGACACGTCCGGATCCGATCTGAAGAACGACGCCTCCCTCTCGTCCACAACCTTTCCGAAGATCGTGACACTCACCTCCTGGTCCCCGATCTCGTACCTGGGCAGCGGGAATCCGCGCTGGATCTGGCAGCGGAACATCTTCCTGACGCCACCTCCCGCCACATCCACGAGCCCGATGTTCCTCATGACCTCGGCCAGGCGCGGATTGCGGTAGGCATGTTCGGGCGAGTCGCGGAGGACGACCCTTTCGACGCTCCCCGGAAGGAAGGATCCGACATTGGAGAACACGAGATGGTCGTTGGGGAACTCGATGAGGTCCACCATGCCCTCGCGGCGGTAGTCCTGATGGAGCACGCAGTTGCACATCGCCTCCCTGATGGAGAACGGGTCGTACCTGAGCATCTCACGGCCGTTCAGCTGTCCCCTCCCGACGTCCCTGACCCTGTAGTTGACGATCCTGGAGGCTGCCTCGCGCATCCCCAGTATCATCGGAAGCCCGAACAGCTCGCTGTCCAGGACGTCACCGGACGGATCCTTCGCGATCCATCTGATCCTGATGTTGGGGCCGATCATGTCCGAGCACTCGGCCTTACCCAGGAGAAGGATCGCGGCCGCGGTGACGCGTCCGTCTTTTGTGAAGCCCGTCTTCGCCAGGAACCTCTCGTCATCCCAGCCGGCCGCCTCCTCGGCCTTCGTGGGATTCCTCTCGACGAATCCCCTGCGCGCCTCCTCGATGGCCCTGCGGTCCAGGGACGCCATCGTGGCCTCCGGCATGATCCTGGAACTCCAGTCGGTGTTGCCGAACCCCCTTATCATGTCCATCTTGTCCAAGGGCAGGGCGACCAGGCTCTCGCCCTGGCGGCTGTACGCGAAACCGTTGTAGAGCGTCGGGAATCCCGGAATGGCGGCGGGTATCTGGAACATCAGGACCCTCCTGCCGTTCCGCTGGACCTCGTGGATCTCGAAGAACGTGAGGTGGCCCGAGACGTTCTGGCCGATCTCGTGCTTCAGGGAGTCCAGCGATTCACGCTCGGGACGGAAGCCGGTCCCCACGACGGCCCTGTCACGGTCCCTCACCCCGAAGACGAGCCATGCGTACGGGGCATCCCTGAGGAGGGCCTCGTTGGAGAGCGCCGAGAAGTACCTGCCAATGTCCGCCAGGCCGTACCCGTTCTTCGCTTCCTTCAGTTCGAATATCTCGGATTCGCCGCCGGACAGCATGGATGAGAGGGCCTCATCCAGCTCGCGGGCGGACGGATGGATGCTCGTCATCGGCGACAGATTGCCGTCGATGTTTATCACTATGTCGATGACATAGTGGACTGTGTCGCCGACATAGTGGGATCAAAGCGACCTGTAGAGCACCAGCCCGTACAGCGTGACCCGGTCCTCCCTGAACTCCACCGTCCTGCCGAGCCTCCCGAGGTAGTTGCCCAGGTCGAAGCCGACCGCCGATATGGACGGGACGAGCATCTCCGGGAAGCGGCACGGCTCAGGATACGAGCACACGCCGCAGTACCCGCAGCATCCTCCCGCCAACCCCATGCCGGTGCGTCCGGATGCTCTCAGTGCCGACACGACCGCCCTGACGGACCTGTGCAGCTCCTCGTTCGCCGCCTCTATCGAAGCCCTGTCCGAGACATGGCATCCGAACGTCCTCTCCAGGAGGATCGCGGAGTCGTACTCCTCCAGCAGGGAGTCGATCCTCCTCGTCCAGCCAGGAGGGCATCCCCAATTGGTGCCGTAGTTCCCGCAGGTGTTCGCCACGCAGAGCCCGGCGCCGCGCTCCGCCTCCGCGGGATCGTACGACGGAGGGTCCACGGCGACGACCTCCCAGCCGTCTGGCACATTCGCTCTGGCGATGTCGATCGGAGAATCCATGAGTCGGCTTCGATGTTCACGTTTAAAAGGATTCCCAGGTAGGTTTTTAACAGACCGGGGAGTGCTAGGTCCCATGGCAGAGAGCTCCCCCGAAAAGAAGATCGCCTCGGCGATGAAGGCGATGGACGAGGGCGACTTCAAGAAGGCGTACTCCTCGTTCAAGAAGCTCGCGGCTGAGATGCCGGACAACGCTGACGTCTGGTACTTCAAGGCGGAGTGCGGGAACTACGCATCTGGCATGTTCGGCGCTAAGGTCGACACCCAGGAGATCATGGACGCGTACAAGAAGGCCATCGAACTCGATGGCAGCCGCGTCGACTACTACCAGTCCTACGGCTCCTTCTGCATCTCCGTCGGCAAGTACGACGAGGCGGAGGGCGCCTACAACGAGGCCGCCGAGATCGACGAGTCGATGTCGTCCTCGCTGTACTCCGAGTTCGCCATAGAGTACTACAACAACGTCATGGCCGCCTACGGCGAGATCATGGAGGACCCCAAGGCCCGCGCGCCCTACGCGAAGAAGGCGCTCACATACATGCTCAAGGCCCTCGAGATGGATCCCGAGGAAGCCAAGTCCCTTCTGTGAAGGTCAAACCCCAAAGCCCTCCCGGGGGCCGATCCCGGGACTTCCACCATCATTCTCCACCATATCTCATCGGTAGTCACATTAGACATTTGTCTAATTGCCGTGTGGATGTTAGAAATTCGTCTATTCTACGTTCAAATCTAGGTGTAAAAATCTAATGAAATCCATGTTATGTAGAATTTATTAAATACAATAGACGAATAAGCGCGATTGTCTGATTCAATTAGACAAATGAGGCATAACATGAGCTTCAAGAAGACAGTGATCATCGCCACGATCGCCGTGGCAATCGTCGCGGTGCTCCTCGCCGCGGTCCCGGAAGCGGTTTCCGCGGACACTCACGAGATCGGAGAGCAGTCCGGCGACTTCGCGAACATGGCATGGGTGGCGATCTGCTCGGCACTCGTTTTCATCATGACCCCCGGGGTCGCCCTGTTCTACGGAGGGATGCTCAGGAAGCAGAGCATGTCGTCCATCATCTCCCAGACGCTCCTCGGGATGTGCGTCATGGGCATATCCTGGTTCGCCGTGGGTTACTCCCTGGCCTTCTCGGAGGGCAACGCCATCATCGGGGGCCTGGACAACGTGTTCTTCAACGGCGTCTCCGCATCCACGATCGGAGGGACCAACGCATACGTCCCGGACCTCGAGTTCGCGATATTCCAGATGACCTTCGCCCTCATCACCGCGGGCATCGTCCTCGGTGCCAGCGCCGAGCGCATAAGGTACACCGCGGTAGTCCCGTTCCTCGCGGTCTGGTCCATCCTCGTGTACGCGCCCATGGCCCACATGGTCTGGGGAGGGGGATTCCTCGCAGACCTTCCGGGAGGACTCGCCACTCTCGACTTCGCCGGAGGTACCGTCGTCCACATCTGCGCGGGAGCCACCGGAATGGCCCTCGCCCTCTACCTCGGCAAGCGCAGCGATAGGACCATGAAGAGGACCCACAGCACCCCCATGGTCTTCATCGGATGCTTCCTACTCTGGTTCGGATGGATCGGGTTCAACGGCGGATCCGGTCTCGCCGCCAACGATCAGGCCATCCGTGCGATCATGGTGTCGCTCATCGCCTCCGTGTTCGCCATGGCCGCATGGGCCGCCGTCCAGTATCTCCACGTCGGACGCGTCGGAGTCACAGGGCTCTCCGCGGGAGCGGTCGCCGGGCTCGTCGCCATCACCCCCGCCGCGGGATTCGTGTCCCCGGCAAGTGCGGCGATCATCGGTCTCGTCGGCGGGATCGTGTGCTACTTCGGAGTGATATTCATGCGCGAGAGGTCGGGCCTCGACGACGCCCTGGACGTCATGGGACTCCACGGGGTCGGAGGCATCTGGGGCGCCATCGCCACCGGACTCTTCGCCGAGTTCAATCTGGGCTCCGCCGGAGGACTCCTGACCACTGGAGACTGGCAGCTGTTCGCGGGCAACATCGTCGCGGTCCTCGTGACGCTGGTGTTCTGCTTCGTGGTGTCGTACGTCATCATCTGGGTCATCGGCAGGCTGATGAGGGTGCGCGCGACCGAGGACGAGGAGCTCATCGGGCAGGACCTCGTCGAGAACGGAGAGCCCGCATACGTGATGTGATCCCCATGAAGATGGTTGTAGCAGTGATCAGGCCCGAGAGGCTCCAGACCGTCAAGGACGGTCTGAGCGCCATCGGGGTTTGCGGCATGACGATAACCCACGTCACCGGACGCGGGGAGCAGAAGGGGCTGGTCTTCACGACCAGGGTCGGCGAGTTCATCGTCGATGAGATCGAGAAGGTGAAGCTCGAGATCGTCGTCGACGACGGGCAGGTCGACAACGTGGTCGCCAACATCCGCCAGAACGCGGAGACGGGCCACCCCGGCGACGGCAGGATCTTCATCATGCCGGTCCTGGAATCCATAAGGATCCGTTCGGAGCCAGGCTCCGAGGGACAGTAAACGCCTTACGGGGTCGTCAGTCCCCGCAATCCTCCTGAAACACCTTATGCCTCCCGGACGACCGATGCGTCCGGGAGGGCGATCATCCATTCTCTGTGTCCGCGGCATTCCGACGATGCCGGCGGCCGTTCGTCGCAACTTCTGCGTTCCGCATCCGAGTCCGGATCCACCGTCCCGTCTCTCCGACCGAGAGGTCATGCATCCGTGAGCTGCAGATAATTTCGAACTATTCTTGATTTGTATAGTTATACGTCTAGTCAAGTTCAAATAATATTATACAAATGTCTAATGTATCTTGTAATTTCAAGATAAATGAAAGGAGTGTTCCGATTTGAAGAACTCGATGAAGGTCATCCTCGGGATCGTGGCGGCGGTCACCGCAGCCACTCTGCTGGTCCCGACGGCATCCGCCGCCGCCCCATCTTTCGATGAGGGCTCGGTGGACCTGGTATCCTCACTCTTCATGTTCCTGGCGACGATGATGGTGTTCATCATGGCGCCAGCCATAGCCCTGTTCTACGGCGGCATGCTCAGAAAGCAGAGCATGACATCCCTCATGGCCCAGTGCATCGGGGTCATGGCCCTTGTCGGCATCATCTGGTGGGCTGTCGGCTACTCGCTCACGTTCGGCGACGGAGGCAACGGGGGCATCATAGGCAATCTCGACTACATCCTGGGGCAGGGCGTCGATCCGAGCACCGGGAACGGGGCGCAGATGATCCCCACCGCGGAGTTCCTCGTGTTCCAGGGGACCTTCGCGATCGTCACCGCATGCATCGTGTTCGGTGCGACGGCCGAGAGGGTCAGGTACCCGGCCATCCTGGCGTTCCTCGCGATCTGGTCGTTCCTCGTCTACGCTCCGATGGCGCACATGGTCTGGGGAGGCGGATTCATCAGCTCCGGGCTCACCGACATGGGTCTCCCGAACCAGGATTTCGCCGGAGGGACCGTGGTGCACATATGCTCTGGAATATCCGGCGCGGCGGCGGCCCTGGCCATAGGCAGGCGCAGCGACCGCATCATGAAGGGCCGCGCGCACAACGTCCCGCTGATGTTCATCGGATGCATGCTGCTGTGGCTCGGATGGTTCGGCTTCAACTGCGGATCCGAGGGCGGGTTCGACTCCACGGCGATCCTCGCGATGGAGAACACGTTCCTCGCCTCCTGCGTGTCCACCGTGGTGTGGATCATCATCCAGTACATCCACGTCGGGCGCGTCAGCGTCACCGGTCTGTGCGCAGGGGTCCTGGCGGGTCTCGTCGGCATAACGCCCGGATGCGGGTTCGTCGACCCGTGGGCGGCCGTGATCATAGGAGCCGCGGCCTCCGTCATCTGCTACGCGGGAATCGTGTTCATGCGCGGCAGGAAGGATGTGGACGACGCCCTGGATGTCATGGGCCTGCACGGGATAGGCGGAATCTGGGGAGCGATCGCGGTCGGGATCTTCTCGGTCGCGTCATACAGCTGGGAGGGCAGCGGCGGACTGATCGTCGGACAGGTCGACCTCCTGGCCGGACAGGTCGTATCCGTGGTGATCACCCTGATCTACTGCTTCGTCGTGTCCTTCGTGATCATGAAGGCCATCGACCTGGTCATGAGGCGCTTCGCAGGGAAGGGCGCAGCCCTCACCGAGGACGAGCAGATGGTGGGCTCCGACATTGTGGAGCACGGGGAGCCCTCATACCTCTGAGGTGGTTCGGATGAGGATGGTTGTAGCTGTTGTCAGGCCCGAGAGGCTCCAGGCCGTCAAGGACGGTCTCAGGGACATCGGGGTGTACGGTATGACGATCACCCACGTCACCGGACGCGGGAAGCAGAAGGGGCTGGTCTTCACGACCAGGGTCGGCGAGTTCATCGTCGACGAGATCGAGAAGACCAAGATCGAGATCGTCGTCGATGACGACAAGGTCGACTGCGTAGTCGCCAACATCCGCGAGAACGCGGAGACAGGTCATCCCGGGGACGGGAGGATCTTCATCATACCAGTCCTGGAATCCATAAGGATCCGTTCGGAGCCCGGCTCCGAGGGACAGTAAACCCATAACCTCCCGGATGACCGGATGCGTTCGGGAGGACCCTTCTCCGGATATTCTCGATGTCGGGCCCTATGACGTCTCTGGCGGTGACGGCCGATCCGCAAGGCTCGCGCGCGATGGGATCGGCTTCGGAACACTTGGATGAAAAAATAATGGTAGCGAGGGATCGATTTGAACGATCGGTCTCCGGGTTATGAGCCCGACGGGATATCCTGGCTACCCTACCTCGCTATAGACCCACCTAACGGGGGCTGATATTTAATGATATTGTTCCGACAGCTCCCCAGTGGGGGAGCCGCCGGGTTCAGAAGAGCTTCTTGAGGAACAGCAGGTCGTCGATCTTGCCCTTGACCTGGATCTTCTTGAGGACGTAGGCGCGCATCGGCCTGAGGCTGCCGTCGATGAGTCCCATGAGGTTCTCGGGGGTGGTGGTGACGGTGACATCCGCGTTCTCATCCATCCCAGGCTCGAAGCAGTAGATCTGCGCGTCCTTGAGTTTCAGGGTGTAGGACTCCGTTCCGAGATCGAGGTTGAAGACCTTCTGGAGAGGCTCCACCTCCTTCCTGACCTCGGGGTCCTTCTCCATCTTCCTGTGGAACCTGTCGATGACGTTCTGGATCTCCTGCTGCATGCTCATTGGCTCACCATTCGTCGAGTCTCCTCACGGCCCGGGCGGACATCATCTGCCTGACGGGCTCCCAGGACCTCCTCGCGTGCGGAGGGGGACAGCCGTTGTCCCTCATCCAGTCGGAGATGAAGTCCATGGTGTAGTGGTCGCTCGGGTATCCGCTCCCGAAGTCCCCGAGCTCCTCGTGGAGCTCCGCGATCATGCGGTCGCGAGTCACCTTCGCCACTATGGAGGCTGCTGATACCACTGGGTAAAGGTCGTCGGCTTTATGTTTTGCGATTACCGCCGTGTCCGGGCACAAAGCTTCCAGACGTGAGGCGAAACGGGCGTCGTTCACGTCGGGGCAGTCCGCGTAGGCCTCCTCGCATGGATTCGAGCGCACCGCCTCGGCGAACATGTCCAGCTCCACATCGTTGAGGGACTTCTCCTTCCTGCGCTCGTCGATGTCCGCCGCCGAGGCGATCACGACCGTCCAATGGTCGGCATTCTCGACGATCTCCGCGTACATCCTCTCGCGCACCTTCGGCGTGAGCTTCTTCGAGTCGCGGACCCCGATCCTGGAGAGGATGCCGTCGTCCTCCACCCACACGGCGCCCACCACCAGGGGCCCCATGACCGATCCCCTGCCCGCTTCATCTACTCCGCAGTGCATTTCCTACCCGAATACCCGTAGATAGCACCTTATTAAAGAAGGGCACGGATTCGGGCGGACCATGACTCTGAAGTGCGACCTGCAGTACGGCAAGGGCGATGCCAGCTACAAGCTCACCCGCGTCGGCGTCCGCAACGTCCGCAAGCCCGTCGTCGTTCACAGGGAGGGGCTGGGAGAGACTCTGAACAACACCCTTAGCTGTGCCATCGACATCTACGTGGACCTGCCGGCGGACCAGAAGGGATCGCACATGTCCAGGAACGTGGAGGTCCTGAACGAGGTCGTGGACGAGAGCATCCGCCACCCCATCACCGCCATCGAGGACCTCGCCGCCGACATCTGCAGGAGGCTCCTCGTCCACCACGAGTATGCCAAGAACGCGGAGGTCCACATCTCCGCCGAGTACTACAAGGCCAACAAGACCCCCCAGGGCAGGGACACGTTCGAGATCTACACCCTCTACGCCGGAGGCACCATCGTCCGCGACGGTCCCCTGACCAAGACCGTCGGTGTCCGCGCCGTCGGCATGACCGCCTGCCCCTGCGCCCAGCAGACCGTCACCGAGATGCTGGAGTACAGCGGCGACATGCCCGTCATGTCCCACAACCAGAGGAACGTGTGTACCCTGATGGTCACCATGCCCGAGGACGTCTCCATCGAGGCGGACGACCTCATCGACCTGGTCGAGGCGTCGTTCTCCTCCCCCACCTTCGAGCTCCTGAAGAGGCCCGACGAGGGCCAGGTGGTCATCAACGCCCACAGGAACACTAGGTTCGTCGAGGATGTGGTCAGGCAGGTCCTGGACAGGTTCGTCAAGAGGTACGCCGATCTCCCGGACAGCGTCCAGGTCGACGTCGTCAGCGACTCCGAGGAGTCCATCCACAAGCACGACGCCTACGCCGAGAGGACCGCCACCCTGGGCGAGCTCAGGGCCGAGAACCAGTGAAACAAAACAGATTGAAGGGGGCGCACCGCCCCCATTTCTTCATCAGAGGCCGGCCTTGACGGCCCTGTCGAGCATATCCCTGATCCTTATGTGCTGGGGGCAGGCGTCCTCGCACTTGCCGCACTTGATGCACTGGTCGGCACGAGCCCTCCCGTGTCCGTCGACGAGCCAACCGCGCTGGTTCTTTGCGAACGCATCGTTCCCGTAGAGGGTGATCATGTTCAGGGCGGCGAACGTCCCGGAGATGCCGATGTTCCTGGGGCAGACCTTGGCGCAGTACTCGCACGAGGTGCAGGGTATCGCATCGAGATTCGAGAGGACATCCGCGGCCTTCGCTATGGTGGCGCGCTCGTCCTCCGTGAGGCGATCGAATCCCTTCATCGTCCTCAGGTTGTCCTCTATCTGCTCCACGTTGCTCATGCCGGAGAGCACGACGGCGACCCCTTCGAGGTCCGCGGCGAACCTGAGCGCCCAGGAGGCGACGGACATCCCGGGTTCCGCCTCCCTGAGGATGGATGCTACCTGCTCCGGGGGAGTGGCCAGGAGGCCTCCCTTCACGGGCTCCATGACGATGACCGGCACGTTGTGCGCCCTGGCGATCTCGTAGCATTTCCTGGACTGGATGTCAGGGCTCTCCCAGTCGGCGTAGTTGATCTGGAGCTGCACGAAGTCCACGTCCGGATGGGCCTCCAGTATGGGCCCCAGCTCGTCGGCCTTCGCGTGGAACGAGAACCCGTAGTGCCTGATCTTGCCCTGCTCCTTCAGCTCCCTCACGAATGACCACATGTCGTAGTCGTCGAACACCTTGGTGCGCATTTCGCCGAGGTTGTGCAGGAGGTAGTAGTCGATGTATCCGGCACCGGTCCTCTCGAGGGTGGTGTCGAACTGCCTGATCGCGTCCTCGCGGCAGGTGCTGCCGATCCAGGCCGCGTTCTTGCTGGCCAGCTGGAAGCTCTCGCGGGGATACCTCTCCACGAGGGCCTGCCTGATCGCGTCCTCGCTGCCCTCGTACGCCCAGGCGGTGTCGAAGTAGGTGAAGCCCGCGTCCATGAACAGGTCGACCATGCGCTTGGTCTGTTCGATGTCGATGGCCCCGTCCTTCTGGGGCAGCCTCATGAGCCCGAAACCGAGCTTCCCGATATCCTTGCAGAGTTCAGCCATCCTGTCCCTCCGTGCCTTCCCGGCACGGAGGTAGATGACATATTGTTATTAAAATTTCAGGCAGACGGCGGAGTGACGTTTATGCGCTCGGCGCCGTCGATCTTCTCCACCTTCTTCTGGAGGACGGAGATGTCGCATACGTACACGTCCTCCGGGCATTCGAGGTCGTCGAGGCAGCCGACCCAGTACACGACCAGGCCGGGACCGAAGAGTTTGGTGTACGGCACCAGCTGTTTCCTGGAGTTGAACCTGAACTCGGTGTTATCACCGAATGAGGCCTTGCTCTCGACCCAGTGGATCTCGTGACCCTCGTATATCACGGGGTAGTCCAGGAGGCAGTCGGGGGTCTTGGTGAACTCCGTCCCGCGGAGGTCGTTCTCCGTGCGGTACGTCACGCCCTGTCCGTCCAGCCACTCGTGGAGGAGCCCCTCGCCCCAGATCCCGCGCTCCTTCTGCCTGTCGTTCGCCTCCGGGGAGTAGACGATGTCGTTCCTCACGGCCTCGCGGACCTCGTCGGCGGTGACCTCGCTCTCCAGGAGGTCGGGGTCCCTCACGTAGGACCAGAAGTCCTTGCGGGACGCCCCGTCCTCGAGGAAGATGAACATGGCGGTGAGGATGGGCGGGAAGCGGTACTTCTTCGAGAGGTCCATGATGGACGTCCCCTTCCTCCACTCCTTGAGCATCTTCTCGGAGCTGTTCTTCACGGCGTAGAAGCGCTTCTTGACCTCGCGTGTCGTCTTCTGGGTGAAGAGGCTGTCCAGCATCCTCGCGTCGTAGGTGGAGGAGAGCCTCTCGACGTCCTCCGGCGTGTGGAGCTGGTTGTAGATGTCCTTGTACTCGTCGTACTTCATCGGATCACTGGGACAGCTTGAGGCAGAGGTCCTCGACCGCCGCCAGGACGACGTCCCGGACCATGCTGGTGGGCGGGCAGTACGCGTTCTCGGAATCGGCGAGGAAGGACTCGGCGGTCCTGCCGTCGACGATGGCGGAGGTCAGCCAGTTGATGCGTCCGGTGGCCTCCTCGCCGGCGACGATCTGGGCCCCGACGATCCTGTGGGTGGACCTGTCGGCCAGCACCTTGACGGTCAGCGGCTTGCCGCCGGGGTAGTACCTGGCGCGGGTGAGGCCCTCGGCCTTCCCGCAGACGACGTCGATGCCGTACCAGGACGCGAGGCCCAGGGAGAGCCCCGTGCCCGCGATCTGGAGGTCGCCGATCATGCTGACCCAGGGGCTCGCGACGGGTCCGAAGACCCTCTTCCCGCCCGCGGCGTTCGTCCCGGCGACGATGCCCTGCCTGACGGCGGTGGAGCCGAGCTGGCTCATGGTGGCGCCGGGCATGACGGCCGACTCGCACTGGACGAGGTCCCCGGCGACGAAGACGTCGGGCACGAGGCGTCCCCTCCTGTAGGCGTTCATAGTGGGGGACGCGATGACCGCGTTCAGCTGGCCGATGTCCAGGCCGAGCATCTTGGGGATGTCCAGGTTGGCGCGGACGCCGGTGGCGAAGATCATGACCTCGCAGGGGTAGTCCTTCCCGTTGGCCGTGACGGCCTCCACCCTGCCGTCTCCCTTGACGGCCTGGATCGGCGCCTTCATGACGAACTCGATCCCTCTGGACTCGAGCTCCCTCTGAACCATGTCGGCCATGTCCTTGTCGGCGATGCGGGGGATGACCTGGTCCATCATCTCGATGACGGTGACCTTCTTCCCCATGTCGCGGAGCGCCACGGCGAGTTCGAGGCCGATGACCCCGGCACCTCCGATGACGACGTTCTCCGCGCCCTCCAGGGCCCTCTGGATGTTCTTGCCGTCCCTGACGGTCCTGACGACGAACACGTTCCCCAGGTCCTTGCCCTCTATCGGGGGCACGAACACGGTGCCACCTGCGGCGACGACCAGGGAGTCGTAGGGGTAGGTCCTGCCACCTGCGGCGACCCCCCTCTTCTCCCCGTCCACGGACTCGACCCTGGTGCGGGTGACGACCTCTATGCCGCGGCTCTGCCTGTAGAACTCGGGGTCGTGCATGACGATGTCGTCCCAACCGGTCCTGCCCTCGATCCCCCAGGGGATGGCGCAGGGCGAGTAGGCGATGTCCTCGTCCTCTGTGATGACTGTGATCTCGGCGTCCTTGGATGCCTTCCTCGCGGCCGAGGCGGCGGACATTCCGGCCGCTCCCGAGCCGATGACGACGATTCTCTTGGACATGGTTCTCTGACACCCGCATGCGCGTGCGCATAAAGGCTTTTGTGAGGGCGGATGACGGCGGTGAACGGGAGCTTCCGATGTCTGGCACATTGCAAACGGGCATCGGGGCGGCATGGGGCGCCGGGCCGTCAACATCGCTATAAATGAGTTCGCGGATAGTCTGGACGTGAAGGACAAGAGATCCCCGTCTCAGCTCGAGGCGGTCTGGAAGGAGAGCGACATGGCCGGCGGCCGCAAGGTGGAAGCGATGGTCATGATCATGCGCACCAACGGATGCTGCTGGGTCAAGGAGGGCGGATGCACGATGTGCGGCTACCGCGAGGCGTCCATGCACGACGTCACGGAGGCGGACCTCCTGAGCCAGCTGGAACAGGCGCTCTCCCGCTACAAGGGGGAGCCGTTCGTCAAGATCTACACGTCCGGAAGCTTCCTGGACGACAACGAGGTGCCTCCCGCCGTCCGCGAGAGGATCTTCGAGGCCTTCTCGGGCTGCGAGCGCATACTCTTCGAGAGCCGTCCGGAGTTCATAACAGAGGAGAGTCTGGCACATGTGCCGAAGACGGTCACCGTCGCCCTGGGACTGGAGAGCTCCGACCCCGAGGTCCTGAGGACCGCGGTCCACAAGGGGTTCACGCCCGCCGACATCGAGAGGGCCGGACGCCTGCTAAAGTCCAAGGGCCTCGGCGTGAGGACCTACCTGCTTCTCAAGCCACCGTTCATGACGGAGGCCATGGCGATCGAGGACGCGGTCCGCTCGGCGAGGTTCGCCGATGCGTTCTCCGACGAGATATCGGTCAACCCGCTGAACGTGCAGAGGGCGACCTACGTGGAGCGCATATGGAAGCGCGGGGAGTTCAGACCCCCGTGGATATGGTCGCTCATCGAGGTTTTCAGGCAGCTGTCTGGCACTGTGAACGCCAGGCTCATGTCGTCCCCCTCGGGCGGAGGAGCCTCAAGGGGCGTACACAACTGCGGCGAGTGCGACGAGCGCGCCCTCGCGGCCATCGAGAGATTCAGCTTCAGCCAGGATCTGGCGGACCTGCAGGTCGAGTGCGGATGCAGGGACCGCTGGGAGGCGTATCTCAGGTCCGAGGCGATGCTCGGGACCCCCGCGGACCTGGACCGCGGACTCGAAAACGATTTGGCACTGAGGGAGTGAGACCCGTGGAGTACGACATCAAGAAAGGCTGGTTCAAGAACATCGAGGGAGACCTCCTCGAGGCGATGATGAGGGACGTGTTCGGCAACGTCGCCAGGGAGGGGGACGTACTCGTCTCGTCCTACGGGGTCCTCGACAGGATCGAGGTCAAGGTCGTCTCGAAGACGATCCTCGACATCAGCACCGTCAACAAGGACGGGTGCACCACGGACGACGAGGCCATCCTCGACAGCAAGAGGCGCCTCAACGAGTTCGCCGAGAAGGCCACGGGATTCGACGCCAAGGCCCGCATGAAGAGGGCCCAGAAGAAGGCCAAGGAAGGCACGCTCTGAGCCGCCTTCCCAAACCCCTTCCCCTTCTTTCTTCCCTATAAAGGGAGGGTGGCATAGGCTTATATATGACACCCCTATACACGCACCTTAGATTGGACATAATAGTGTTCGACCAGACGCATCGGGCAATGCGATCGCATCCCATGTCGGACCCCCTCCCTGACGGGTTCTGGGGGCCAATAAGGCGCCACGGTCGGAGCATTAGACGTTGTTCGTCTGAAACGCGAGGTTAGCGAAGACACCCTCGCAGGCAGGTTAAAGCATGCCGCAAAGGAGACGTCCTAAGAGAGGATCCAGGGCATACGGCCCTAGGAAGAGAGCGCAGTCGCAGACGCCGAGGCTGGACTCGTGGCCCGAGATCAACGGTGCACCGAAGATCCAGGGATTCGCCGGATACAAGGCCGGAATGACCCACGCGTTCATCATCGACAAGCGCGCCAAGAGCACCACCTCCGGAATGGAGATCCAGGTGCCCGTGACGGTAGTCGAAGTGCCCCCCATGAAGGTGGCCGCCGTCAGGTTCTACGAGAGCACCGTGGTCGGCCTCAAGACGGCCGGAGAGGTCTGGGCCAAAGACCTTGACCCCCTCCTCGGGAAACGCCTGAGCGTCCCGAAGAACCACGACGAGAGCACGTTCGCCAAGTACGACGGGCTCGACATCGAGGATGTCCGCATCCTCGCCTACACCCAGCCCAAGATGGTCACTGGAGTCCCCAAGAAGGTCCCCGACCTCATGGAGCTCAGGATCGCCGGAGGCACCGTCGACGAGAGGGTCGCCTACGCCAAGCAGATCCTCGGCACCGAGGTCAACTTCACCGACTTCATCAACGAGGGCGCCCTCACCGACGTCATCGCCGTGACCAAGGGCAAGGGATTCCAGGGTGTCACGAAGCGCTGGGGTGTCAAGCTCCTGTCCCACAGGAACAGCAAGCACCGCCGCGGAATCGGAAACCTGGGACCCAAGAGACCCGGATACGTCAGGTCGACCGTCCCCGGGTCCGGTCAGATGGGATACCACCAGAGGACCGAGTTCAACAAGAAGATCATCAAGGTCGGAAACGAGGGTTCCGAGGTCACCCCCAAGGGCGGCTTCCTCAACTACGGAGAGGTCAGGAACAACTACGTCCTCGTCTACGGATCCGTTCCCGGACCGACCAAGAGACTCATCAGATTCAGGGACGCTACCAGGATGCCCAAGAAGGCTGACAACGACGCCGTCGATGTCACCTACGTGTCCACAGAGTCCAAGCAGGGGGCATGAGAATGGCACAGACCAATGTCTACTCGGTCCGCGGAGGAGTTGCGGGCACCGTGGATGTTCCCGCGGCGTTCGAGACCCCCTACAGGCCCGACATAATCAAGAAAGCAGTCCTCGCGGCCGCCGCCAACTCCAGGCAGCCCTACGGACCCGGAGCCCGCTCCGGAATGAGGCACTCCGTCAGCACCTGGGGCAAGGGAAGGGGAACCGCCCGTGTCCAGCGCGTCCACGACGGCAGGAAAGCCACCGAGTCTCCCAACAACGTCTCCGGAAGGAGGGCCCACCCGCCCGTCCCCGAGAGGAAGTGGGAGCAGAAGATGAACAAGAAGGAGGCCAAGATCGCCCGCCAGTCCGCCCTCGCCGCCACCGCTTGCGCCGAGTGCGTCAGGGCCCGCGGCCACCAGTTCGACGACTCCGTCTCCTTCCCCATCGTCGTCGAGGACGAGCTGAAGGACCTGAAGGCGACCTCCGAGGTCGTCGAGGTCTTCGAGAAGATCGGAATCGGCTACGACGTGGAGCGCGCCAAAGAGGGCCGCAAGATCCGCGCCGGAAGGGGAAAGATGAGGAACAGGAAGTACAGGACCCCCGTGTCCGTGCTCATCGTCGTCAGCGACGCCGAGAGGGAGTCCCCCATCTTCAAGAGCGCCTCCAACCTCCCCGGAGTCACCGTGGAGGAGGTCGGAACCCTGAACACCAGCATCCTCGCCCCCGGCGGAGACGCTGGAAGGCTGACCGTCTACACCAAGTCGGCCATCGACGCCATAGGAGCGTGGACCCAGTGAAGCAGAGCGACGTCCTCATCAGGCCGTACGTCACAGAGAAGTCGATGAACCACATGTCCGGAACCCCCACCCAGGCCTACAAGGATGGGAACAGGATCGAGTTCATCGTCAACAGGAACGCATCCAAACAGCAGATCAAGACCGTCTTCGAGGAGCGCTTCGAGGTCAAGGTCGACAAGGTCTGGGTTAGGATCCAGAAGGACGGGAAGCACGCCATCATCAAGCTCGCGGAGGGCTACTCCGCCGAGGATGTCGGATCCCGTGTCGGAGTCATCTGAAGGTGAGTGAACATGGGAAAGAGACTTATCCCGCAGAGGAGGGGCCGCGGTACCTCGCTTTACCGCTCCCCCAGCCACAGGCACGTCGACGACGTGAGGCTCCCTGCCCTCAGCGAGGGGACCGCGGTCATCAAAGACCTGATCCAGGCCCCCGGCAGGACCTGCCCGCTCGCCGTCCTCGACCTCAACGGCAGGACCGATTACCAGCTCGCCGTCGAGGGAACCAAGGTCGGACAGACCATCAAGATCGGCGGAACCGAGATCGTCGCCGGTAACATCACGCAGCTCTCCAAGATCCCCGAGGGAACCCTCGTCCACAACGTCGAGGCCAGGCCCGGGGACGGTGGCAAGTTCGTCAAGACCGCCGGTTCCTCCGGAACCGTCGTCTCCAGGGGAGACAAGGTCGTCGTGCTCATGCCCTCCGGAGCCCTGAAGGAGTTCAGCCCGGACTGCCGCGCCGCGATCGGAGTCATCGCCGGCGGCGGAAGGGGAGACAAGCCCCTCGCCAAGGCCGGTAAGAACGTGCACACCCTGAGGTCCAGGTCCACCGCGGCCTTCAAGACCAAGGGAGTCGCGATGAACCCCGTCGACCACCCCCACGGTGGTGGAAGCCACGCCCACGTCGGTGGACCCAACTGTCAGAAGAGGACCGCATCGCCCGGTCAGAAGGTGGGTTTCCTGCCTCCTAAGAAAAAGGTAAAGAAGTGATACCATGGCAAAGAAGATCATTGCTGGATCAGCGAAGGCCGCCAGGAGGAAATCCAGGAAGAAGGCATCGGCGATACAGGCGAGGAGGAAGAAGGAGTTCCTGTACCGCGGGTACAACCTGGAGCAGCTCCTCGGCATGTCGTTCGAGGAGTTCCTGGACCTTCTGCCCTCCAGGGCCAGGAGGACCTACCTCAAGGGCCTGAACTACGAGCAGCAGCTGCTGTTCGACAAGCTCAAAGCCGCCGAGCCCGGAGAGGTCGTCAGGACCCACCGCAGGGACCTGCCCATCATCCCCCAGTTCGTCGGAAAGACCGTTAGCATCTACAACGGCAAGGAGTTCAAGGACGTCGAGATCAAGCCCGAGATGATCGGATGCTATCTCGGTGAGTTCGTCCTCACCAGGAAGCCACCGGTGCACTCCGGACCCGGTGTCGGAGCTACCAGGTCGTCCAAGTTCATGCCGCTGAAGTGAGGTGTCTGATATGGTTTCAGGATACACAGCAACAGCAGACCCGGACACCACCGCCAAGGCGCTCGGAAGGGAGATGCCCATCTCTCCCAAGTTCGCCCGCGAGGTCGCCGGTATGATCCGCGGCATGAAGGTCGAGACCGCCAGGCAGGCCCTGGAGGACGTCATCGACAAGAAGAGGGCAGTGCCCCTCAAGAGGTACAACAAGCGTGTCTCGCACAAGCCCGGCGTGGGTCCCGGAAGGTACCCCGTCAAGGCCGCCAAGGCCATCCTGGGCGTCCTGGACTCCGCCGCGTCCAACGCGGAGTACAAGGGACTCAGCCCCGACGACATGGCCATCATGACCATCTCCGTCTCCAGGGGACGCACCATCCCCGGGCACATGCCCAGGGCCCACGGCCGCGCCACCCAGTGGAACCAGGAGACCGTCAACCTCGAGATCATACTCGCGGAGGTCGAGTGAAATGGCAGCAGAGAGGAAATTCGTAGCCGAGAACATCCGCAGGGTCCTCCTCAAGGAGTACCTGATGAAGGAGGTCAGCCGCGCGGGGTTCGGAGGACTCGATGTCCAGAGGACCCCCATGGGTACCCGTGTCATCCTCACCACCGAGAGGCCCGGGCTCGTCATCGGACGCCGCGGACAGACCATCAAGAACCTGACCGCAGTCATCGAGGACCGCTTCGGGTTCGAGAACCCCCAGATCGAGGTCCAGGAGGTCGAGAACGCCTCCCTGAACGCTCAGATCATGGCCGAGAAGCTGGCCTTCTCCCTCGAGAGGGGCTGGCACTTCCGCCGCGCAGGACACTCCACGGTCCGCAGGATCATGGACGCCGGCGCCCGCGGATGCCACATCATCGTGGCCGGCAAGCTGACCGGACAGAGGCACAGGACCGAGAAGTTCAAGGAGGGCTCCATCAAGTTCTGCGGAGAGCCCAAGGCCCAGTTCATGGACCGCGGGTACGCCGTAGCCAAGCTGAAGATGGGAGTCATCGGAGTCACCGTCGAGATCATGTCCAAGGAGTCCAAGCTCCCCGCGGACATCAGCATCCTCAACAAGACCGAGGCCGCTGCTGTCCTCCCGGACCTGTTCACGGCCGCCCCCGAGGCCCCCGCCGCAGAGCCCGCCCCCGCTGAGGAGGTGCAGTGATGGCATCCCTCAAGACCGCCGACATCAGGAACATGAGCGTCGAGGAGCGCAACCAGAAGCTGAAGGAGCTCCGCGACGAGCTGATGCACGAGAGGGGAGTCTCCGCCATGGGCGGAGCACCCTCCAGCCCCGGGGCCATCCGCGCCCTGAGGCTGAACATCGCCCGCATCCTCACCGTTCAGAAGGAGGAGGAAAAGATCTGATGGCCGAAATCTGCCCAGTATGTGGGTTGCCCAAGGAGCTGTGCATGTGCGAGGAGATCGCACGTGAGCAGCAGACCGTCAGGATCTCTATCGACAGCCGCAGATACGGCAAGACCGTGACAGTGATCGATGGTATCGATGAGAACGACATCGACATCAACGATCTCGCAAAGAAGCTGAAGAACAGATGCGCCGCCGGCGGAACCTGCAAAGACGGGCGCATAGAACTCCAGGGCGATCACAAGAAGAAGGTGAAAGCCGTCCTGGAGGAGATGGGATTCCGCACAGAGGTCAGATGAGAGACAACCGCATCGTGAGGACCGAGCTCATTGGATTGGACGTGGAAGTGCTGTCAGGGCCATACTCCGGCATAGCCGGAAAGGTGGTCGACGAGACGAAGAACACGTTCACCATCGATTCGGCCGGAACTGAGAGAATGGTACCCAAACCAGGCAATGAGTTCAGGTTCGCGCACGAGGGCAGGACGTTCGACATCAGAGGTTCAGAGATAGCCCACCGACCAGAGGACAGAATCAAGAAGGTTAGGTGAAGAAATGACAGCAGACATCAGGAACATCGGAATCGATGTCGCGGCTCCCAAAGGGGAGTGCGACGATCCCAACTGCCCCTTCCACGGGACCCTTCCCGTCAGGGGACAGATCATCGACGGCGTCGTGTCCACGGTCAAGATGAACAAGACCGTGGTCGTCGAGCGCCAGTTCATGAAATACATGAACAAGTACGAGAGGTACGAGAAGAGGAGCAGCAGGTACTCCGCGCACTGCCCCTCCTGCCTCGGCGTCAAGGCCGGGGACAGGGTCAGGATCGCCGAGTGCCGCCCGCTCTCCAAGACCGTCGCCTACGTCGTAATCGAGAAGGTGGAGTGAATGAAGGGAATCGCCGGAAACCAGACCAGGGGCCTCCAGAACGGCTCCAGGCTCACGGTCATCGACAACACGGGCGCCAAGGAGATCGAGATCATCACCGTGCCCGGGTACCACGGCGTCGCCAGGAGGGTCCCCTCCGCAGGCGTCGGGGATATCGTCATCGCGTCCGTGAAGAAGGGGACTCCCCAGATGAGGAGGCAGATCGTCTTCGCAGTCATCGTCCGCCAGAGGCGCCCCATGAGGAGGCCCGACGGAACGATCGTCTACTTCGAGGACAACGCCGCCGTCATCACCACCGAGACCGGGGAGACCAAAGGAACCGACATCAAGGGCCCCGTCGCCAGAGAGGCCGCCGAGAGGTGGCCCCGTGTGTCCGCGACGGCCAGCATGATCGTGTGAGGTGCGAGGTATGGCAAGCAGCAAAGCAAGGGTCCAGAGGAAGAACCAGGCCAACGCCTCCGCGCACGTCAAGAGGAAGATGCTCTCCGCCCACCTGAGCGCCGAGCTCCGCGCCAAGTACGGGGTCCGCAGCGCCAGGGTGTGCAAGGGAGACACCGTCGTCATCGTCCGCGGCAACGAGGACATCAGGAACACCGAGGGCAAGGTCCTCAACGTCTACACCAAGACCGGCCGCGTGGCCATCGACGGTGTGACCATCAACCAGGCCGACGGCACCGCCGCCGAGCGCCCCATCCACGCATCCAACCTGGTGATCACCAAGCTGAACACCGAGGACGAGTGGAGGATGGAGGCCCTGTCCAGAGGAAAGGAGGCTAAAGAATGAGCGACCACATGAAGAGGCTCGCGGCGCCCAGGACCTGGCCCCTGAAAAGGAAGGCCAGCGTCTTCGTCGCCAAGCAGAGCGCGGGAGCGCACTCCATCGAGGACTCCATGGCCGCCGTGACCGTCCTGAGGGACATGATCGGCGCCTGCGACACCGCGAGGGAGGCCAAGAGGATCATCGGGAACCGTGAGATGTTCGTCGACGGCAAGGCCGTCAAGAACCCCAAGGCGCCCGTCGGGTTCATGGACGTCGTGTCCGTGCCCAAGCTCGACCTCGCCTACCGCATGCTCCTCACCGACAAGGGAAAGCTGACCCTCGTCCCCATCGACGCGGACGAGGCCGGCTGGGAGCTGTGCAGGATCGAGGACAAGACCATCGTCAAGGGCGGGAAGTTCCAGCTCAACCTCAGCGGAGGCAGGAACATCCTCCTCGACAAGAACGACTACAAGTGCGGCGACACCCTGAAGGTCGCCTTCGACGGGCAGAAGGTCATGGACCACTACCCCCTGTCCGAGGGCGCGACCGTCTTCATCAAAGAGGGTTCCCACACCGGAGCCGTCAAGACCGTGAAGTCCATGGAGGTCGTCAAGGGACCCTCGTCCAACCTCGTGCTCTTCACCGACGGAACCGAGACCGTGGCCAGGAACTGCTTCGTCATCGGAGCCAGCTCCCCCGCCATCAAGCTCCCGGAGGCGTCCGAATGAGCGACGTCATGAGGGCCATCTCCGTCGACAAGGTCGTCGTCAACATCGGCGTCGGCGAGGCCGGAGAGAGGCTCGTCAAAGCGGAGAAGGTCCTGGAGATGGTCACCGGGCAGAAGCCCGTCGAGACCGTGTCCAAGACCGTCAACAGGGATCTCGGCATCAGGGTCGGAATGCCCCTGGGATGCAAGGTCACCCTCCGCGGGGAGGCCGCCGAGGAGTTCGTCAACAGGGCCCTCGCCATCAGGGAGAGGCGCATCCCCGAGTACTCCTTCGACAAGGAGGGCAACATGTCCTTCGGAATCTCCGACTACACGGATTTCGACGGCATGAAGTACGACCCCGAGATCGGTATCTTCGGAATGGACATCAGCGTCGTCCTGAAGAGGCCCGGCAAGAGGGTCGCCGTCAGGCCCCTCCTGAGGAGGAGGATCCCGGTCAGCCACCGTGTCGACCGCGCCGAGGCGATCCAGTTCATGAAGGACAAGTTCGAGGTTCAGGTGATCGAATGAAGCCGAAGAAGCAGTTCGGAAGGTCTGTCGGCTGCACCCGCTGCGGACGCAGGAGGGGGATCATCAGGAAGTACGGCATGCACCTTTGCCGCCAGTGCTTCAGGGACATGGCCCCCGAGCTCGGATTCAAGAAGTATTCGTGAGGTGTTCAAGATGCAGAGCGATCCACTCAACGACGCAATGTGCGTCATCAAGAACGCGGCACTCGACGGTAAATCCGAGTGCATGATACAGCCTTCATCCAAGCTCATCGGGCGTGTGCTCAAGGTCATGCAGGACCGCGGATACATCACCCAGTTCGAGTATGTCGAGGATGGCAAGGCGGGCAAGTTCCGCGTCATGCTCGATGGAGCCATAAACAACTGCGGCGTGATCAAGCCCAGGTACTCCGTCAAAGTGGCGGACGTCGAGAGGTTCGAGGCGAGGTTCCTCCCCGCCCAGGACTTCGGACTCCTGATCATGTCCACAACCGCAGGGGTCATCACGCAGGACCGCGCCAAAGAGCTCGGAATCGGCGGGAAACTCCTCGCTTACGTGTACTGAGGAATAAGAATGACAATAGCAGGGAAAATCGAAAGCACCATCGCTATACCCGGCGGCGTGACGGTGTCCCAGGACGGAGGCGTCCTGACCGTCAAGGGCCCTAAGGGAGAACTTAGCAGAAACTTCGCGCACCCTGGAATCGACATGGCGGTCAAAGACGGGGAGGTCAGCGTCAGCTGCGAGTACCCCAGGATCAAGGACAAGGCTATGGTCGGAACCTATGTCGCGCATGTAAGGAACATGATCCACGGCGTGACCGAGGGATACACCTACCACCTCAAGATCGTCTTCTCCCACTTCCCCATGAAGGTGACTGTGAAGGGAGACCGCGTCGAGATCAACAACTACATGGGAGGCCACGCCCCCCGCTACGCCAACATCGTCAAGGGCTGCACCGTCAAGGTGAACGGCCAGGACGTCACCGTCGAGGGCATCGACATCGAGGCCTGCGGCCAGACCGCAGCCAACCTCGAGAGGGCGACATCCAGGCTCGGCTTCGACAAGAGAACGTTCCAGGACGGAATCTACATCGTCCAGAAGTCCCACAAGGTGAAAGAATGACTGTCAAGAATCTCACTGACCTGAACGGTCTCAGCGACAAGAACGTCGAGGAGCTGCAGGCCATCGGCATCACCAACGTGGCCGAGCTCAAGGAGGCCATCAACGACGACGCCAAGATCAAGACCGTCATCAAGGCCTGCTCGGGAGTCGGACCCAAGACCGTCGCCGCGTGGAAATCCGCCCTCGAGGAGGAGTCCGCGCCCGCCGAGGTCGTCGAGGAGTCCACCGAGGTCGTTGAGGCCGCACAGGGCGGATACGTCGTCAAGATCAAGCCCGAGCTCGACTCCGAGACCGCCGACGCTCTCGCCAAGAGGGCCATGATCTCCGGAAGGAGGCCGGCCTTCAAGAGGCAGGAGTGGTTCAGATACGCCAAGCTCGGCGAGAACTGGAGGAAGCCCAAGGGTATCCACTCCAAGATGAAGAGGGGCCTGAAGAGGCGCCCGCCCATGGTCGAGGTCGGATACCGCGGACCCGCAGAGGTCAGGGGACTCCACCCCTCGGGATTCGAGGAGGTCATGGTCTACAACGTCGACGGGCTCGAGGGCATCGACCCCAAGAAGCAGGCCGTCCGCATCGGCGGCACCGTCGGAACCAAGAAGAGGATCGCCATCGAGGACAGGGCGGACGAGCTCGGAATCAGGGTCCTCAACAGGATGGTGTGAGCATGGCCGATCTTAGAAACCAGAGGAGGATGGCCGCGGAGATCCTCAAGTGCGGAGAGAACAGGGTCTGGATGAACCCGGACCGCCTCGACGAGGTCGAGGACTGCATCACCCGCGCCGATGTCCGCACCGCCATCGCGTCCGGCCTGATCAAGGCGAAGCCGAAGAACGGCACGTCCAAGGCCAGGATAAGGTACGCCGCCGGCCAGAAGGCCAGCGGAAAGAGGAAGGGCCCCGGATCCAGGAAGGGAACCGCCAACGCCCGCGTCCGTGACAAGGAGCGCTGGATGGCGACCATCAGGCCCATCCGCGACGAGCTCAAGGCCATGAGGGCCAGCGGCGAGATCACCCCCGCCGTCTACAGGCTGTACTACAGGAAGGCCAAGGGAGGCATG
Source organism: uncultured Methanomassiliicoccales archaeon (assembly GCA_949298875.1). GTDB lineage: Archaea > Thermoplasmatota > Thermoplasmata > Methanomassiliicoccales > Methanomethylophilaceae > Methanoprimaticola. The sequence continues at coordinate 34,570 of CASFYI010000033.1, forward strand.
TTCAAGTCCCGCAGGCACCTCAGGCAGCACATGACGGCCGCAGGACACCTCAAGGAGGAGGAGAACTGATGGCAACCGGTCCTAGATACAACGTAGCGTTCCGCAGGAGGAGAGAGGAGCGCACCAACTACTACTCCCGCAAGAAACTGCTCTCTAGCCACGAGGCCAGGGCGGTCGTCAGGAGGTCCAACAAGAACGTCACCATCCAGTTCGCCGAGTTCGGCATGGAGGGCGACAGCATCCTCGCCTCCGCGAGCACCAGGGAGCTGGCCGGCATGGGCTGGACCCGCTCCTGCTCGTCCATCCCCGCCGCGTACCTCGTCGGGTACCTCGCCGGGAAGAGGGCGGTCAAGGCCGGCATCGAGTACGCTGTGCTCGACATCGGCATGCAGAAGGTCCAGCACGGCGGCGTCCTCTTCGCCACCGTCGCCGGAATGTGCGACGCCGGACTGGAGGTCCCCCACGGAGAGGACGTCCTCCCCGACGAGGACAGGATCCTCGGAAAGCACATCGACGAGGCCATCGAGGCCGAGATGAACGGCATCAAGCAGAAGATGGAGGCTGAGTGAAATGGCAGACTGGGTTCCCAAGACTAGGCTGGGGCAGATGGTCCTCAACGGTGAGATCACCAACATGAGCGACGCCCTGGCGACCAAGCTGCCCCTGCGCGAGCCCGAGATCGTGGACATCCTCCTCCCGGACCTGAAGGACGAGGTCATCGACCTCAACATGGTCCAGAGGATGACCGACTCCGGAAGGAGGGTCAGGTTCGCGGTCACCTGCATCGTCGGAAACGGCGACGGGTTCATCGGAATCGGCAGGGCCAAAGGCAAGGAGGTCGGACCTTCTATCAAGAAGGCCATCGACAACGCCAAGCTGAACATGATCGAGATCAAGAGGGGCTGCGGCTCCTGGCAGTGCGGATGCGGACAGGCCCACAGCCTTCCGTTCGAGGTCGTCGGATCCACCGGATCCGTCACCGTCACGCTCAAACCGGCACCCAGGGGTGTCTCCCTGGCCGTCGGCGACGTCGCCAAGAGCCTGCTGACCCTCGCCGGAGTCCACGACGCGTGGGGATTCGCCAGGGGCAACACGAAGACCAAGGTCAACTACGCGATGGCCACCTTCGACGCCCTGAGGATGACCTCCCGCATGAGGGTCACCGAGGAGCAGGCAAAGGACCTGAACATCGTTTCCGGTCCCACCGGTGTCAGCTACGCCGAGTCCGAGCAGGAGGAGGAGTGAGCATGGCGTACGCAGTCATCCGCGTCCGCGGAATTCCGGACGTCAACTACGACATCGAGCACACCATGGGCCTCCTGGGCCTCACCAGGGTCAACCACTGCGTGGTCGTCCCCGAGAACGCATCCACCAAGGGGATGCTCCAGAAGGTCAAGGACTACTGCACCTGGGGAGAGGTCGACCAGGAGACCCTCGCCGCCATGATCCGCGCCCGCGGACGCGTGGCCGGCGACGACTCCGTCACCGATGACTACCTCAAGGAGAACTCCGAGTTCGCCACCGTCGAGGACATGGCGAAAGCGATCATCGAGAACGACTACAAGATGAAGGACGTCGAGGGCGCCAAGCCCGTCTTCCGCCTCCACCCGCCCGTGAAGGGATACGAGGGCAACAAGCGCTCGTTCCAGAACGGCGGTGCCCTGGGATACAGGGGAGCGGAGATCAACGCCCTCATCAACAGGATGCTGTGAGGTGCGAGGAATGCCAAGCAGAACCAAGAAGTTCAGGGGCTACAGGACCCACGGCCGCGGCAAGAAATCCGGCCGCGGTGCCGGTATCATCGGCGGTCACGGACAGGCCGGACTGGGCAAGACCGGTAAGATCGGGATGCTCAAGTACGACAGGGACCACTACGGCCGCCACGGGTTCAAGAGACCCCAGTGCATGGTGCAGGCCAACCGCACCATCAACGTGGGCGAACTCTCCGAGCAGATCGAGAGGTTCGTTTCCATGGGCTTCGCCAAGAAGGAGGGGGAGGCGTACACCGTCGACCTCTCCCAGGCGGGCATCGACAAGCTCCTCGGCAACGGGAACATCGACATCGCGGTAAACGTCACGGTCGCCGAGGCGTCCGAGAAGGCCCGCGAGAAGATCTCCGGTGCCGGGGGTTCGATCGCTGAAGCAGCCGCTGAGTGAGATCACTGTCGGGAGTGTAGATAGGGATGGAAGAGACACCGAGCCTGTTGTACAAGGTAAAACCCTTGAGCGACAGGCTACCCTCCGTCAAACGTCCTGAGGGGCACGTGCACTTCAGGACTAAGATGATGTGGGTCATCATCATATTGGTCCTCTACTTCGTGATGACCAATGTGTACCTGTACGGCTTGGACCAGTCCGAGTCGCTGGACATATTCGCACAGTATAGGACCATCATGGCAGGAGCTTCCGGTTCCATACTGCAACTCGGCATCGGGCCGATCGTAACGGCTTCCATCATCATGCAGCTGTTCGTCGGCGCGAAGATCATCAAACTCGACCTCACAAGGCGCGAGGACAAGGCCTGCTATCAGTCGGTGCTCAAGCTGCTCGTCATCGTCATGATCCTCTTCGAGGCTATCCCCCAGGTATTCGGATACCTGGTCCCCTCGGACGGGGCCGTCGATGCACTGGGCAGCGCGGGCGCCAAGATACTGCTGATCGTCCAGCTGTTCGCAGGATCGTACATCCTGTTCATGATGGACGAGGTGGTGTCCAAATGGGGAATAGGCAGCGGAATATCGCTGTTCATCGCTGCTGGCGTGGCCCAGTCGCTGTTCACGGGAGCCCTAAACTGGTATCCCGTGGACACGTCTGCGGCCATGAGCCTCAGCAACCCCCCTGCGGGTACCATCCCGATGGCGCTGTACTACGTGTTCAACGCATCCCCGGACCAGTGGGCCGGAGGCTACTACGAGCAGGTGTTCCTGAACAACAACAACCCGATGATCGCCCTGGTGGGAACCATAGCGATCTTCCTGGTCGTCGCGTATCTGGAATCCTCCCGTATCGAGCTGCCGCTGGCACATGGCAACGCCAGGGGTGCGAGGGGCCGCTACCCGATCAAGCTGATGTACGCGAGCAACATCCCGGTCATCCTGATGTCCTCGCTGCTCGCCATCGTCAGCATGACCGCGCTGCTGCTCTTCAGCAACGACTTCCTCAGCCAGATCCCCCTGCTCGGAGGAAACGCCAGCATCGGCTACTTCGAGGACGGGTCGACCACGGCCGCGGGAGGTATAGCGTGGTACCTGTCGGCGCCCACCGGACTGAACAGCTGGCTCATGCCCATACTCGATCCGGCGTACTACGGCAACGGACACAATGCGATACAGAACCTGGCTCACGTGGCCATCTACTTCACGGTGATGGTCATGGGATCCATCATGTTCGCCAAGTTCTGGGTGGACACCACGAACCTCGGTCCGGAATCGGTGGCCAACCAGATCCAGCGCAGCGGCATGCAGATCCCCGGATTCAGGCGCGACCCCCGCGTCCTCAAGAGGGTGCTGGAGAGGTACATCCCCACCATCACCATCATGTCAGGAGCGATGGTCGGTGCCCTGGCCGCAGGAGCCGACATGGTCGGAACCACGGGTAACGCGAGCGGTACGGGAGTGCTGCTGTGCGTGGGAATCATCATCCACCTCTACGAGGCCATGGGTCGCGAGCAGATGATGGAGATGAACCCGGTGATGCGCGGATTCTTCGGAAACGGAGAGTGATCGAGTGCCCAACCCAGGCAGTCCACAGAGCATGCAGCAGGTCCAGAACCAGGCCCCGCCGATGTCGTCCAAGACGATGATCGGCATGATGCTGGTCCTGGTCATCATGATGGTCGTCATGATGTTCAGGGCCCAGATCGGCCAGGCCCTGGACTTCGTGTTCAGGTACATCGCCTTCGACGGACAGTATCCGGTCCTGACGCTGATAATCGCCGGCCTGATCATGATCACGGTCAGCACCATCGTCAGGAGTCTGATGACCGATCCGATCAAGATGGCCAGGAACCAGCAGATCCAGAGCGACTTCAACAGGGAGTTCCGCCAGGCAAGGGTGGAGAACAACCTGTTCAAGATGAAGAAGCTCCAGGAGATGCAGCCGCAGATCATGGCCATGTCCATGGAGGCAAGCACGCAGCAGATGAAGACCATGCCCATAACCATGATCTTCCTGCTTCCCGTGTACGCCTGGGTATGGTACTTCCTGCTGGCGGATCCCGCCCTGGGGAACGGAGTGGACCCCGTCTACTTTTCCCTGGAGAACCCTCCGCTGGCGGACATCCCCTGGTCCATGGGCTACGACCTGAACACCTATCTGCTCGGGTTCATGCCCTCGTGGATCATCATCTACACCATGGTGAGCATGCCGATCGGACAGATCGAGAACAGGCTGATCAGGTTCATCTTCCTGAGGAAGCACCTCAGGCAGCTGGACCTCGAGGTCAAGAAGGCTGAGATCGAATGAGAATAACCATAAGCGGTCCTCCGGGATCAGGCAAGACCACCGCCTGCAGCAAGCTGTCGGAGACGCTCGGCCTCGAGGCCGTCGTCTTCGGCAGGATCTTCAGGGAGCTGGCCGCAGAGAAACACCTTACCCTCACCCAGCTCGGCGAGCTGGCGGAGAGGGACCCTTCTATCGACAACATGATCGACGAGAGGATCCTCCAGATGGCCAGGACCCACGAGGACCTGATCCTCGAGTCCAGGCTGTCCGCGTACATGCTCTCCCGCAACGGCATCGAGGCGTTCAAGATCCACATCTGCGCCAGTCCCGAGGTCAGGATGCAGAGGGTCGGTCTGCGCGAGGGCGAGACCCTCGAGGAGGCCACCGCCGCCACCGTGGAGAGGCAGAGGTCCGAAGCCAAGCGCTACAAGCAGTGGTACGGCATCGACATCGAGGATCTGAGCGTCTACGACCTCGTGATCAACACCGACGACATGGACCCGGACCAGGTGCTCGATACCATCCTGGAGGGTCTGAATGCCTGGCAGGCTGGTCATTAAGGATCCGGACGCGGTCCCCGACCGCTGGGGCGTGAGGCCCTCCGACCGCACCCTGGGGGAGCTCCTCCGGGGCGGTGTCATAATCCTCGACAAGCCCCGCGGCCCCACCTCCCACCAGGCCACCGCTTGGGCGAGGGACGCGCTGGGCATGGAGAAGGCCGGCCACGGGGGCACGCTGGACCCGTATGTGAGCGGGGTCCTGCCGATAACCCTGGGCAAGGCAGTCAGGCTGACCGATGTGGTGCTCTCCTCGGACAAGGAGTACGTGTGCCTGATGAGGCTGCACGGCGACAGGCCGGAGGCCAGGGTCAGGGAGGTGATGTCCCGCTTCGTCGGGAAGATATACCAGCTCCCTCCGGTCCGTTCGGCGGTGAAGAGGCAGCTGAGGATCCGCACCATACATGAGCTGGAGGTCCTGGACGTCAGCGGCAGGGATGTCCTGTTCCGCGTCCACTGCGATGCCGGCACATACGTCCGCACGCTCTGCGTGGATGTCGGGGATGTCCTGGGATGCGGCGCGAGCATGACCGAGCTCAGGCGCACGAGGTCCGGCAGGATGACGGAGGCGCGCGCCCACACGCTGCAGGAGATCAGGGACGCGTATGTGTTCTGGCAGCAGTACGGGCACGGGGAGTACCTGAGGGACATGATCCTCCCGCTGGAGGTCCTGGTGGAGCCGCTGCCGAAGGTCGTCGTCAAGGCGACCGCGGTGGATGCCGTCTGTCACGGCGCCGATCTCGCCATCAAGGGTGTCCATATGCTCGACGAGGGCATCAGGAAGAACGCGCTCGTCGCCATGATGACCGCGCGCGGAGAGCTCGTCGGCCTCGGGAGGATGGCGATGTCAACCGACCGTGTCCTTTCGGCGAGGTCCGGCGTCGCGGTCGAGACGACCAGGGTCATCATGGACCCGGGTCACTACCCTCGCATGTGGAGGTACTCCACAGACATCGAGGAGCTCAGGTCGCCCGACCAGTTCCCGGAGTGAAGCAGTTTTATCCTGGCACCGTCTTCCGGATGCAGGGATGCCAATGTTCGGCGGTAGGGAGACAGTGTTCGGTCCGGAGACCGTTTCTGTCGGCGATTTCGACATCACGGTCGACGGATGCTACAGGAACGTCGTCCCGATCGCTCTCGATGTGAAGCCCCGGCGCATGCTGAGGGTCAGGATAAGCTCGGACCATCCGGTCGACGTGGTGATCGCCAGGGAGGACCGCTCCTCGGCGTGCCACAAGGAGGGCGTCCTGGAGGCTACGTTCGGGCCCTTCGAGACCGGCAAATCCCGCAGCATGGGGATACTCCTCGGAGTGTTCCGCGGGGACAAGGCTTCCGTCACCGTCGAGGCGTGGACTGATAAGGAATGAAGGGCGGCGCAGACACACTGCTCGACAGGGACGGGAGGATCCGTGTGGTCATCCTCGCGGTCTCGATCCTCGTCTCGGTCATACTGGCCGTCGTCCTGCCATCCGTGGTCGACGGCATCGATTTCTACGAGTCGTCCGCGGCCATTGCCGCGCCCTTCGTCGTCCTCGGCATCTGGGACATGCTGGTCAGGGGGAGATGGATCCCCCTGGGGATATCCGCGGTCGTCTCAGTCGTCCTGTATCTCCTGGATTGGAGGTTCGGGGCCGTCTCGGCCATGCTCCTCATGGGGTCCGTCGGTGTGGCATCCGCCGTGGACCTGGCGTCCCGGAGGTTCGCCCTCACGGTGCTCGAATCCGTGGAGCACGGCCGCACGAGGCCCGCTCCCACGGTCATGGACCGCGTCATGCTGTTCCTATTCGATGTGCCGCCGGGCCTGGATGCCCGCAACATGAGGATGAATCGCACCATCGTGAGGGATCGCGCGCCCCTGGGGCAGGCCCTCATGTCCATGATCCCAGCCCTCGTCCTCATGACGTTCCTGTGGATGTTCGTCACGGCCAACGTCGGTTTCCGCTCCGATGTCGGGGACAACTCGATGCTGGCCGTCGCCGTGTCCATGTACATAGCCGCCGCCTCCCTCCTGAGCTTCTCCATCGCGACGATGGATGTGCGCATAGAGCATGCGGGAGCGACCTTCAGGCTCTTCGACGGTCTGATCGGCACGGCCAAGAGGATGGCTGTCCCGGCACTTCTGGCACTCGTGATACTCCTCTACGCGGCCGACCCGGGGTGGAACGCGGTCTCGCTCATCGTCATCAGCGCCGTCTTCTGCGTGGCGCTGATGCTCCTGTCGCTGGCGGTCCGCATAATGTCAGACGAGGCCCCGTTCGTCGAGGACGTCTCGAAGGGGTGGTCCGCCGGCCATCCGGTGGACTTCTACGCGGGGTTCGACGGAAGGGACGGCAGGCATCCGCTGAACGACGGGGTCCCGGGGACCCCGGTGCGTCCGGCAGAGTCCTGCTTCGACCCTCAGAGGAAGAACTGATTCTGCGCCGAGAAGTTCGCCCTGCCTGGCGCGTCCAGGGACTTGAAGATGGGCTTGAACACCTCTCCGGACGACATTCCGGCGGTCTTGTTCTTGCCGATGATCTCGGGCTCTTCCCAGTTCGTGATGATGACCTGATACTTCTGGCGGATGCCGTCGACGTCGATCAGAGGCGTCTCCTCGACCGTCCTGCCGAGTATGGCGAGCACGGCGTCGGCCATGGACTGGATCTCCTCGGGGGTGAGCTCCTGGGGGACCCTGATGAAGAATGTGTGCTCCTCGGTCGTCCCGTTGAGCAGATACAGGATCTCAGACCTGTCGAGGAGCTCCCTGAATCCCTTCTCCTTCTCGTCATCGGCGGATGCCAGCTCCCCGAGCCTCCTCTTGAAGGTGGCGGCGATGTCTATGTAGAGGGCGTCCTCGCCCAGAATCCTGAACATGCGTGGACATCCGCGTGCCGTAAAAATAGTCATCGCAGGGACCCAGCAAGGCTTAAGACGCATGCGCGCATGGCTCGGTTAGGTAATCGCAATGGCCGAGGAGTTCAAGGTCACGCCCTGGGAGGTCACAGGGGACATAGACTACGACGAGCTGATGAGGCAGTTCGGGACGACCCCGATCGACGACGCCCTCATAGCCAGGATGTCCCGCTACGGCGACGTCCACCCCATGCTCAGACGCGGGATATTCTACACCCACAGGGACATGGGCTGGCTCCTCGACGAGTACGACAAGGGCAACCGGTTCACGATCTACACCGGCAGGGGTCCGTCCGGCAACACCCACCTGGGGCACCTCATGCCCTGGATCTTCAACAAGTGGATGCAGGACACCTTCGGCTGCGACATGCTGTTCCAGATGACCGATGACGAGAAGTTCCTGTTCAAGGACCTCACCCTCGAGGAGACGGGCAGGATGGCGTACGAGAACGCCCTCGACTTCGTCGCCCTGGGCTTCGATCCCAAGAAGACCAGGATCATAGTGGACACCAAGAACGTCGGGAAGATGTACCCGATAGCGCTGAGGGTCGCGAAGAGGACCACGTTCTCCACGGCCAAGGCGGTATTCGGCTTCGACGCTTCCACGAACATCGGCTCCATCTTCTACACGACGATGCAGTCGGTGCCGGCGTTCCTCCCCTCGGAGGATGCCGGGAGGCCGGTCCCCGTCGTCATCCCCTGCGGGATAGACCAGGACCCGCACTTCAGGGTCACCAGGGACGCCGCACCGCATCTCGGATATCCGAAGCCCGCGCTGATCTTCTGCAAGATGTTCCCTGGGCTGAACGGCGGGGACAAGATGTCGTCCTCCGACGAGAACGCGACCATATACACGACGGACACGCCGAAGGCGGTCAAGAAGAAGGTCGGGCGCGCGTTCACCGGCGGGAGGGTGTCCGTGGAGGAGCAGAGGAAGCTGGGAGGCAACCCCGAGGTCTGCGCGGTTTTCAAGTACAACTTCTACCTCTTCGAGCCGGACGATGCCAGGCTCAACGAGCTCGCCGACAAGTGCAGGAAGGGGGAGATCCTCTGCGGCGAGTGCAAGATGTGCCTCACCGAGAGGATCAACGTCTTCCTCGAGGGGCATCAGGAGCGCCGCGAGAAGGCGAAGGACATCGTCGGCGACATGACCTACGACGGATTCGAATGGTGATTCAGATGGACAAGGCACTGCTTGACGGACTCAGCCACAATGAGAAGAGGCTTCTGCTGGCACTCGACGAGAGAGGAGGGTCTGCGACCACCGCGGACCTGGTGTCCGGAGGCGCGTTCTCCGTCGAGGTGGAGGCCATGAGCGCCGCGTCCTGGCTCGAGTCCAAGGGTCTGGCCGCCATATCCGAGAGATCCGACAGGTTCTACGTCCTGGCCGATGGTTCGGCCGTATCGGTCGGCCTTCCGGAGAGGGTCGCCATCACAGTCATAGGGGACAACGGAGGCAGCATGCCCATGGCCGACATGGAGGCCGCCATGCCCGAGGGCATGGGGAGGATCGCCGTCGGCTGGCTCAAGAGGAAGGGTCTCGCAGACATCCGCGCCGAGGACGGCGTGAAGATGATGATCCTCACCCAGGCCGGGAGGGACATGCTGGGCTCGAGGATGCCCGACGAGGAGCTCCTCGCCAGGATGGCCGAGGCACCCGTGCCGGAGTCCGAGGCCGATCCCAAGGTCATCAAGGACCTCAAGGGCCGCCAGGGCATGATAGCCGAGAAGGTCGTCACCGAGAGGTCCATAGTCCTCACGGACCTGGGCAGGGAGGTCGTGTCCTCCGGCATAGAGCTCAGGCCCCAGGTCACCGACATCACCGACCGCATGATCCAGAGCGGGGAGTGGAGGGAGGCCGACTTCAGGCCCTACGACATCCAGACCTTCGCCCCCACGGTCTATCCCGCCAAGAAGCACATGCTCTCACGCCTCGGGGCGCAGGTCCGCAGGCTGTTCACCGACATGGGATTCACCGAGATGAAGTCCGAGTACGTCCAGCCCGCGTTCTGGAACCTCGATGTGCTCTACACGCCTCAGGACCATCCCGCCAGGGATCTGCAGGACACATTCTATCTGGAGCACCCCTCGTCCATACACATCGACGACGAGCGCCTCGTCTCCATGGTCAAGGCCATCCACGAGGACGGCGGCGACACCGGATCCACCGGATGGGGAGGCACGTGGTCCCGCGAGAAGGCCGAGATGGCCCTGCTCCGTACGCACAGCACCGTGAGCAGCATCCGCTACATCGCGGAGCATCCCGACGCGCCCAGGAAGGCTTTCTCCATCTCCCGCATTTTCAGGAAGGAGTCCATCGACTCCACCCATCTGCCCGAGTTCACCCAGATCGAGGGCATCGTCATCGACGAGGACGCCGACTTCGACATGCTCATCTCGATGATACGCGAGTTCTACGCGAGGATGGGCTTCGACCAGATACGCATCCGCCCCGCGTACTTCCCCTACACGGAGCCGTCCCTCGAGCTCGAGGTGTTCTTCAACGGCAAGTGGATGGAGCTCGGAGGCGCCGGCATCTTCAGGCCGGAGGTCGTCGCACCGTTCGGCGTCGACGCGCCCGTCCTGGCCTGGGGATTCGGCTTCGAGAGGCTGGCGATGCTCAAGTGGGGCATCACGGACATCAGGGACCTGTACATCTCGGACATCGACCATCTCAGGTCGAACCCCTGTCTCTGATCGGTACCTGTGCAACGGGTCCTTGCGCCAGCACAGGGACGCCGCCTCGGAGGCCTCCGCCTCCGCAGTGGCCCCCAGGCATCTGAGGGCCTTCGCCTGCACCGACAGGATCTCGTCCAGACGGAACAGGCAGCCGGTCCTGCGCATCTCGCCCCTGCATCTGCGGAGATAGGTCAGGGCCTCCTCGTACCTCCCGTTGGCGACCATGCAGAGCCCGAGCGCGGCCGCCGTGTCCACATCGCCGACGTAGGCGTCCAGCGCCTCGTCGAGGGCGGATGCCGTCTCCCCCTCGGCCAGCATTATCTCCGAGCGCAGTGCGTCGCCGGAGGTCCCGAGGTCGTTGCGCGAGGATTCCAGCTGCGACATCGCGCTCCTGGTCTCCCCCAGGCGAAGGCTCATCCTGGCCGATGTGAGGCACAGCTCCGGGTCGGAGAACTCGTCCGCCAGCACCGATACGATGTCGCGGGTTTCCGGGTCGGGGAAGTCCATCAGCATGAACCTCTGGGAGGACGCCAGCCGCGCCGCCTCCCTCTTGCGGCCGGACCTGTAGAGATGGTACAGCCTCTCCTTCGGATCGCACCTCCTGTCCATGCACCAGTCCGCTGCCGCGCTGTGCCAGCTCCTCAGGCTCTCGACGTCCGCCCTCTGCAGGTACCATCTGCGGGTCTCCGGTTTGATCGCCAGATATCCGCGGAAGTCGAACGGCACGAGCTGGGACGGCGGGGACCTGAAGTCCCGGCGGCTGACCGGCACGCGGAGGACAAGGAGGCATCCCAGCTCAGCCCTCTCCTCCGGAGGGAGCGACCAGAACGCGGAAGAGCTGCAGTAGTTGATGTTGTACGGTACGAGGAGGTCGTCCTCCGTGATCCCCTGGGCCTCCATCGTGCGTCTGAGCTCCTCGCAGGTCTCCCTGCCGAGAGGCGTGATGAAGTAGATCTTCCTCGCACCGCCGCGGTTCTGGCCGATGATGCGCGACTTCCCGGCGTAGATCTTCCCCTCCTGCTCCAGCCTGGCGGTTATGAGGGAGGCGTGCGACCTGGAGATCCCCAGGGCCTCTGCCACGCCCGTCTGGGTCATCTCCCTGGGGGCATCGATCTCTATCGCCGGGGACACGTGCCTGTAGCGGTACAGGTGCAGGAGCGCGCGTTCGGCGAGCGTGAATTTGTTCATGCACCGGACCCCTTCTCCCTGTTTATAAACGGTCCAAATACATTCCACACCAGTAGAAATTAAGAGCTTAGAGGGGAAGCGCTTATACGGGGGCCGCCATCGGAGTCGCATGTCCAGGCTCATCGTATGCAGCGAGGCGGATCTCCCGTCCGTCAACATGAGGGCTTCCCTCCTGTCCCAGGGCGGATGGGAGGACATGGGGTCCTCCGAGGGGGTGTCCTACATGCGCAGGGAGGACGACGTGATGATGAGCATAGCGGACATGCACATCAGGCACGAGGACCTGGATCTGGAGGCCGCGAGGTTCGGGGTGGATCCGGATTACGTGGTCGTCATGTCGAGGCATTCTTCCAAGAGCGGACGCCCGGCGCTAACCGCCCATCCGATCGGCAACTACCACGAGGCCGACTTCGGCGGGAGGGCGGAGACGCTGGTGAGATCGGCTCCGGCAGCGATGACCGATGCCGTCAGGAGGATCCACGCGCTGAACTCCGACCCGTCCGTCCAGACATGCTTCGAGGTCACGCACCACGGTCCGTGGCTTGGGAAGCCGACGTTCTACATCGAGATCGGAAGCGACGAGACCCACTGGGGGGACAAGCATCTCGCTGAGGTGCTGGCACATGTCATCGCCGATCTGGAGCCGCACGATGAGTACCGCAGCCTCGTGGGGATCGGAGGGGGACACTACGCTCCCAGGTTCACCGAGGCAGCCCTGTCCAGCAGGGTGAACTTCGGTCACATGATCCCGAACTACCAGCTAGAGGGCAGGGGCGACGAGGACATAGCCAGGATGATAGGGGACGCCTGCGAGGCGACGGCCACGGACTCGGTCTACATCCACCGCAAGTCCATGAAGGGGCCCGAGGAGCATCGCATCGCGGACATAGCGGCGTCGCTGGGATACGAATGCGTGAAGTCGAAGGACTTCGAGCCCCTCCGATCTCAGTTGTGGGAATCCACGAAGGTCCCGTCGAACGGCTGTCCGAGGATGGCCTTCCTGAGCTCCTCGACGTTCCTGCCGTCAACCATCGAAATATCTATGCGGGACTCCCTGGCTATCTGCACCCCGAGGGGGTCGAAGACGCTGGACGCGGAGGCGTCGTGCTCCTTGTAGACGAGCTCGCCGAGGCGCTCGATGGTCATCCTGGGTATCTTCTCCGCGTCGGGATCCTTGCGGGGGTCTGCGGTGTACACGGCATCGACGGCAGTGGCGTTGACCACGCGGTCCGCCCCCATCTCGCGTGCGACCATCATGGCGACGGCGTCGGTGGTGTGGCCGGGTTCGGTGCCTCCCATGACGACTATCCTTCCCGGCTCGGAGGCCCTGGCGGTCTCCGCGGCGGTCTCCGGCACGCGCTCCGGCATGTCGCCGAGGGCCACCCCGAGGAGCTGGGCGTTGATCCTGGTGGCGGCGATGCCCATGATGTCGAGCTGATAGGTGTCCCCTCCGAGCTCGCGGCCGGTGGTCGCGTAGTAGCGGGCGGTGCGCCCTCCGCCGCACACGACTGCCAGCTGGACCTCGTCCTTGACGGATGAGAGCATGCCGGCCAGCCTGGAGATGTACTCGGAATCGTTGTTACCGGGGATCAGGACCGATCCGCCGACGGAGACCACAACCTTGTCCATGGGATATACCGGTCCGCTATCCCCGACCCCGACTAATAACTTGCTGGTCCAGCGCGGTTTCGCGCGGATGCGCGCGTATTAAGGGAGCAAAGGTTAATAGGCTGACCCATTTGACACCAGAAACCCGAAGGGTGATTCCCATGGCAGACAAGAACTCCGAGGACAGGGCGAAGTACGACTTCAAGAAGGACATGCAGGAGATCCAGAACTACAGGGGCAGGAGCACGGAGCTCATCTCCGTCTACGTCCCCAAGACCAAGCAGATCTCCGACGTCATGGCCTACCTGAGGAACGAGCAGTCCCAGGCGTCCAACATCAAGTCCAAGACCACGATGAAGAACGTCCAGAGCGCGATCGATTCGATAGCCGCTCGACTCAAAACCTACAAGTCACCGCCGGAGAACGGCGTCGTCATCTTCTGCGGAGAGGTTCCCAGGGCGGGCGACCAGACCAAGATGGTCCAGTACGTCATCAACCCCCCGGAGCCGATCACGGCGTTCCTGTACAGGTGCGACTCCACCTTCTTCACCGAGCCGCTGGAGTCCATGCTCCTGGACAAGAAATGCTATGGTCTGATCACCATCGACAGGTCCGAGGCCACCCTGGGCATACTGTCGGGGAGCAGGATCCAGGTGCTGAAGCACTTCGATTCGCTCGTCCCGAGCAAGCACCACCAGGGAGGTCAGTCGTCCGTCCGTTTCGAGAGGCTGATCGAGATCGCGGCCCACGAGTTCTTCAAGAAGGTGGCCGACAACGCGACCGAGGTCTTCCTCAACCGCCCGGAGCTCCTGGGCATCCTGATAGGCGGGCCCGGCGCGACGAAGGAGTTCTTCGTCAAGGAAGAGTACCTCCACCACGAGCTGAGGAAGAAGGTCGTCAGCCCGCTGGTCGATACCGGTTACACGGACGAATCCGGCCTGAGGGAGCTGGTCCAGAATGCGCAGGGGATCATCACGGACATGCAGCTCACCCAGGAGAAGGTGTACATGCAGAGGCTCTTCACCGAGATCCGCAAGGCGGACGGGGGCCTCTCGTGCTACGGAGAGGACGAGGTCCGCAGCGCCCTGGACATGGGCGCGGTGGACATGCTCCTCCTGTCGGATTCCCTCAAGAAGCGCAGGATCACCCTCGAGTGCCCCAACGGGCACATCCACGAGAAGACGGTGGCCGACGCGGACCAGAAGTTCCAGTGCCCCGAGTGCGGGCAGTCCGCCACCGTCACGAAGGACGAGGACCTGATCGACGACTTCTTCAACAGGGCGGATGCGTACAACACCCGCCTGCAGCTGATCTCGGGCGATTCCGAGGAGGGGGACATGCTCCTGAAGGCGTTCGGAGGCGTGGCAGCCCTTCTGAGGTACAGGCCCAACTGAGGTGTTCACAATGTCATTCATGTCTGATTTCGAGGATCAGGTCCGCTCCGCGGTGTCCGGCGCCCTTGAGGCCGCCGGCGCGGGCGGTCTCGACTTCACGGTGGAGTTGCCCTCCGTCGAGGGGGCGGATCTCGCCGTGCCCTGCTTCACGATGTCCAAGGCCCTCAGGAAGGCCCCGGCCGCCATCGCGGAGGACCTGGCTTCCAGGATACAGCCGTCCGGGCTCATCGCATCCGTCGGCGCAGTCAACGGCTATCTGAACTTCGCCGTCGACACCGCGCCCATGGTCAGGGGCGTGCTCGACGAGATCCTCAGGTGCGGGCCGTGCTACGGCTCCGCCCCCGCCTCCGGGCTCAGGGTGAACGTGGAGCACACCTCCACCAACCCCACCGGCCCCATCCATGTGGGTCGCGCCAGGAACCCCGTCATCGGGGACACCCTGGCCAGATGCCTGAGGAGGTGCGGCCACGAGGTCACCACCGAGTACTACGTCAACGACGTCGGCAAGCAGGTTGTCATCCTCACATGGGGCGTCATGAACGTCTCCGACGAGGAGGCGGAGGCCGAGAGGGAGGAGCACGCCAAGGCGTCCGGGCACGAGAAGGAGCGCGACAAGACCGATCACAGGCTCGTCGCCAAGTACCGTGTCGCCAACAGGCGCATGGAGTCCGACCCCGAGGTCCAGGCCCAGATCGCCGATATGATGAGGAGGTTCGAGGCCGGGGACGCCGAGGTCATCGGCAACGTCAGGAAGGTCGCCGAGGCCATGCTCGACGGTCTACGCGAGACCCTCGCCACCATCAACGTCACCCTGGACAGGTACACCTGGGAGTCCCGCTACATAGAGGACGGCTCCGCCAGGGACGTGGTCTCCAGGCTCAAGGCCTCCGAGTACGCAGGCGAGACCGAGGACGGCGCGTGCTACGTCGATCTGAAGGACTTCGGCATCCAGGGGAAGAACACCAAGTTCACCTTCACCCGCTCCGACGGGACCACCCTGTACACCACCCGCGACCTCGCCTACCACATCGACAAGTTCACCCGCTCCGACCGCGTCATAGACGTCCTCGGAGAGGACCAGAAGCTCGGCTCCCAGCAGCTCTGCGCCGCGCTGAGGATCCTCGGCGAGGAGGGCGTCCCCGAGCCTCTGTTCTACTCGTTCGTCTCCCTCCCCGAGGGGAAGATGTCCACCAGGAAGGGTGTCGTCGTCTATCTCGACGATCTCATCGACGAGGCTGTGGAGCACGCCTACCAGGAGATCAGATCCAGGACCGAGGTCCGCGGATCCGACATGAGCGAGGAGCGCATGAGGGAGATCGCCCGCATCGTGGGCATCGGCGCCATCAGGTACAACATCGTCAGGGTCCAGCCGGAGAAGCAGTTCGTCTTCAAGTGGAGCGAGGCTCTGAACTTCGACGGGAACTCCGGACCGTACCTGCAGTACGTCCACGCCAGGGCCTGCAGCATGCTGAGGAAGGCCGGCGACTTCACCCGCGACACCGACCCGTCCAAGCTGGACGACAGGTTCGAGGTCAATCTGGTGAAGACGCTCGCCAGGTACTCCGAGGTGCTCAAGGCGGCCGGCGACGGCAAGAAGATCCACATGCTTCCCGCCTACGGTCACGACGTGGCCGTGGCGTTCAACCAGTTCTACGCCTCCGTGTCCGTCCTGGACTCCGGTCCGCGCAGGGACGCCAGGCTCACCCTGGTGGAGTGCGCCAGGGACGTCATGGCCGATGTGCTGGACTGCCTGGGCATGGGCGCGCCCGAGGAGATGTGAGCATGGAGATCCGCCCGCTGAAGGTGCGCGATATCGAGAAGGTCCGCGAGCTGGAGCTCTCGTGCATACGCGAGTACTTCGCCGAGACCCTTGAGAACCGGTGGGAGGACCTCCCGCAGGACTGGAAGGACAACCTCGGCGCCAGCAGCAGGAACCACTTCAAGGCGTACCTCGAGAGCGGGCTCAGCCTCGTGGCCGTGGAGGACGACGAGATCGTCGGCTTCATCTTTGCCCAGATGCTCCATCACATCTGCGACGAGGACAACCTCCTCTGGATCGAGAACATGGGCGTGCACCCGTACTTCCGCAGGAACATGATCGGCATCAGGCTCCTGCGGGAGTGCGTCCGCCTGGGCAGGGAGCAGGGTGCCGCGGTAGCGCATGCGATGATCCAGCCGGACAACAAGGCATCCATCCTGATGTTCAAGGACCTGGGCTTCTTCATGGACAGGCGCGAGGTCGCGCTCCTGGACCTGAGGGACCCCAAGCTGAGACTCTGAGGGGCGACCCTCCAAACCCCTTTTTCTCTCCACATTTCCAGCGTATGTGCATCCGTACGATTACACTACATAACTAAATTCATACATGAATACTTGCACTAACCTGAATCTATTTAATCTACGATGACGGATTAGAACCCATGTGCGATGAAGGGGGTGACGCCGTGGCCGAGAGGAAATGCGAGTTCCATGGGGTGCTGGACGATGTCGATGTGATTCTGCACTACAGGGATGGGGCCCTTCTTCTCGATTCGGATGATCCTGTTCAAATCCAGAGGCTGCTGAGCATAGGGTATCTGAAGGTTCTGCAGTATACTGGGGGAAAGCCGTTTCTCAAGGCGACCCGCATGGGTATGATGCGTACAAGGGTCATGAGACGTCT
Source organism: uncultured Methanomassiliicoccales archaeon (assembly GCA_949298875.1). Classification (GTDB taxonomy): domain Archaea; phylum Thermoplasmatota; class Thermoplasmata; order Methanomassiliicoccales; family Methanomethylophilaceae; genus Methanoprimaticola. The sequence goes on from CASFYI010000033.1 coordinate 51,993, forward strand.
CAGTCCCGAAGATGAGAGATGGTTGGAAGACGAAGTGAGATACCTGAAGTACGGGTTGAGATGACAGTCAGAGCATTCGGCTGGATATCTCACCTGTCGGATTCCATCGATCCAGGGATCGACATATCTCTGGATCAGTGCGATGGTTCTGACGTGAGCGGGTCACTCGGTTTTCCTCTCACGGGGGATCCGAAGAAGGAGGGGATCAGTATGATCATCACTCCGATTTCGTTCGAGATGCCTCTGAGGTTCCGCATGGATATTCGTCAAGGTGGTGAATCTATCAGAGTCAACGCAGAGATAGATTCCTCGGGACTGATATCCCTCTTTTCAGAGACTTCCGATGGGTGTGACGAGGATATCCTGTTCCAGGCGTTCATGGCATTGAGGGATGGCCTTTCGTCGTCAACATCTTCTTTGCCAGACGATGATGGTTCGGATCCTGCCGATTGGATGGGTCCGGTGTATTCTGATAACAGGGAAGATGCGATTCGTGAGATTGAGAGGAGGTTCCTTTGGGATTCCAAGAATAAGCTTATGGAGATGAGTGAAGGGATACCGTCCCAATCCGTCATGAGTAACATCGAGTCTATGTTGCTGGTCCACCCATTGTTCATGAGCAAATTGGAACGCATCGGCGGTACACCGATGTCATCCGGAGAACTCGATAGATTGGACGATATGCTCTCCGCATCAGGCTTCTACGGAATAGTCTCCGTATCTGGAAGGAAGGAGGTAACGGCTCTCCGCAAGGATATAGAAGGAAGGATTGATGAGCATCACAGGCTGATGTCCTACCTCTATTCGGCATCGATCCAACAGATACGCTATGGCATGAACTTCTGTCGCATCATGCATGGTGAGATGGAATCAAAGGAATCATCGGCAGTACTGATGAACTATGCGGCAGCAATCGAGGATGCATACTCGTCATACCGCGATGAGGAGTCACATTCCGCCAGCAAGGTTGCGGAGAGGTCCGGGTCATACGCTCTCGAGAACGCCCAGATGACGAAGGTGCTGACCTACGCGGTCATCGTACTGACGGTGACGTCGGTGGTGGCCGCGCTGGTGTGAGTCCCGACCCCTCCAGAAGACGGAGGGGCCGGTAGGGGGTTTCAATCACTCTTCCTTGTTCTTCTTCCTCTTCTCCGCGAGGTATCTCTCCCTCTCGGTGAGGCCGGTGGACTTCTTCTCGGCCTTCTGGGCCTTCTTCTGGGCTTCGAGCTCCTCGAAGGTCATCTTTGGCTTCTCCTCCTTCGCCTTCGCGGGCTCGGGGGTTTCCGCCTTCCTCTCGCCGCCGGTGTACTTCCTCCTCTCGGTGGTCTTGGCGGCGGGCTTCTCCTTCTTCTGCTTCTTCTCAGCCTTCTCGGCCATATCGGCCTTCCTCTGGGCCTCGAGCTCCTCGAAGGTCATCTCGGGCTTGTTCTTGGGGGTGTCGCGGATCTTCAGGTAGGCGAAGATCGCGATGACGATGACCACGACGGCGATGACCGCGTAGGTCGCCCAGTTGGAGAGGAGGTTCTTGGAGACCTCGACTGAGAGGTTGAACGCGTTCGATCCGTCGAACTGTCCCGCGGGGGTGCATTCGACGCGGAGCAGGTGGCTGCCGACGGCCTTGAAGTCGGGCATGTCGACGGTGACCTCGGTGACGGAGTTGGCCGCCACGCGGACGCCCTCGAGGGTAGCCACCACGTCGTCGCCCTCGTACACGGTCACGTCCATGGTGAACGATCCGTCCAGGTTGTTCACGGAGAACCTGATGTAGCCTCCGTCCATGTTGTCGAAGTCCCAGCTGACCTGTCCCTCGCCGTTGTCGATGACCGCCACGGCGTCAGCGTCGTCCGCGGCGAAGGGCACGATGGTCAGGGCCAGGAGGACGACGGCCAGGACCGCAATCCTTGACGATTTCATGCTACCACTCATGTGACGATCTCGTCCGTGCGCTCCTGCTCTATGGCCTCGCGGACCATCTTGGCGAGCCTCCTGCCGGAGGACATGTTGGTCCTCCAGAGGGTGTTGCCGTACGGGTGTCCGACGGACATGTGCACGTTGGTGCCTCCGCCGATGCGGGGCGCGACATCGTAGATGTGGAAGTGCAGGTCCTTGTCGACGCAGGTCTGCAGGCAGAACGGTCCGATGATGCCGGGGTCGTAGAACTTCTTGGTGGCCGCGACGTACTTCTCCGCGAGCTCGAACGCCTTGTCCAGGAGGGACTCCCTCATGGTGGCGGAGTTGTGTCCGCAGACGGTGTACTCGGGGATGATGCCGTCGTCCTCCAGCTCGACCTGCTGCTTGGCGGGGAGCCTGACGTAGCCGTCGAGGGAGCTCTCGAACCTCCAGTCGATTCCGAGGAGCTCGACCCTCTCGCCCTTCTCCTCGAGCGGGTTGTAGAAGAAGTCCAGGTTGAACACGGGTCCGATGATGTACTTCTCCATCCTGGCGTGCTGCAGGAAGTCCGGTTCGAGGACGTTCTGGGCGATGAGCTCCTGGGACTTCTGGACGAACTGGTCGTAGTCCTTGGCGGTGAAGAATCCCCTCTCGAGCTTCTTGACCTTGTGGTGGACCTTGATGATCGTGAGTCCGTCGATGTCCTCCGGCTTGTCGACCTTCTTGGGGTAGGGCATGCCGGCCTGCTCGAGGAGCCAGTAGTAGTCACGGTCCCCGCCGCGCTCCTCGGAGCGGAGCAGGTTCCTGCTGCCGACCATCGGGACGGCGAAGTCGTCCTCCACGGCGTCGATGCTGCAGTAGGACGTGAACGAGCGGTTGGGGACGAAGAGTGCGTTCCTGGCCATGATGTCGTTCTGGATCTCCGGCTGCAGGATCTGGTCGAACTTGTCCAGCATCAGGGCGTCGTCGACCACTCCGCGGACCAGGTTCCCGGAGGCGTCCCTCTGGGCCCTGAAGTACCTGGAGAAGGAGGCGTCCCTGCCCTTCTGGCAGACGGCCACGGTCCTGAATCCCTCCGTCACGGCACCCTCGCAGGTGTCGAGGGCGGAGTGGGAGGCGAGGACCCCGATCTTGGCGTCCTTGAGATCGTATTTCTCAAGGTTGCCGAGAACAACGTCTCTGTCTATCATGATAAACCTCTTGGACGGACGATGGGGCAGACAGTATATTATGGGTGTCTCCGAGGATGCTGGCCCGACGTCGGGAACGGTCCGAGGGCAGACGGAGCGGTCGCTGTCGGAGTATGTGTTGGAGAAGGAAATGGTAGCCTCGCTCAGATTCGAACTGAGGTCGCAGGATCCAGAGTCCCGCATGATTGACCGCTACACTACGAGGCTGTTGAATCCCCGATTTACTTATCCTTCTTAAAGGTATCCTTTGCGTTCCTGGATGTCGGCCGTCTCCGTAGGGGATGGAAACATGTCGGCAAGCACGTAGGCGGGACTCGAGGGGCGATCCCCAAGCGGAACGGGACAGAAATATGAAGGTGGTTTGCGGGGCGGGACGGACCCGCCCCGGGTGGAATCACTGGACGGCCTTCTCGACCTGGGCGTAGATCTCGTCGATGCTTCCGACGCCCTTGATGGTCACGAGGACGCCCTTCTTCTCGTAGTATCCGATGAGGGGCATGGTGTTCTCGCGGTAGACCTTGAGCCTGTTGGCGACGGTCTCCTCCTTGTCGTCGTCCCTCTGGTAGAGCTTGGCGCCGCACTTGTCGCAGACGCCCTCGGCCTTCGGAGGGTTGTAGATCAGGTGGTAGACGGCGTTGCAGTCGGGGCAGGAGCGCCTCTTGGTGAGCCTGTTGATGAGCTCCTCGTCGGGGACGTCCAGGTTCAGCGCCAGGTCGACCTGCAGCTGCTGGTCGAGCGCGTCCGCCTGTTCGACGGTCCTGGGGAATCCGTCGAGGATGACACCTCCCTCGGCCTGGGCGATCTTCTCCTTCATGAGGCCGATGATCAGGTCGTTGGGGACGAGGGCTCCGGAGTCCATGTAGGTCTTGGCCTTCTTCCCGAGCTCGGTGCCGTTCCTGACGGCCTCGCGGAGCATGTCGCCGGTGGACAGCCTGACGTATCCGAGCTTCTCGCTGAGCATCTCTCCCTGGGTACCCTTCCCGGATCCCGGGGGTCCGAGCAGAACAATGACGGATTTCATGAGCCAGGGCAGAGCGTCCACTTATTAAAGGTGGCGTCGGGCGCCTGGCTGTAGGCACACCTTATAATTAGTCTCCAACGGGATACACGGCCAGACATACCGGAAGCGGTCTCATGAGATTGGGTTTGGGAATAGACACGGGCGGAACGTACACCGACGCGGTGATCATGGACATGGACACAGGCGAGGTCCTGGACAAGGCCAAGAGCATGACCACCCGCGACGACCTGAGCATAGGCATCAAGGGGGCCATCGAGGCCCTGAACCCGGCCCACGTGGATGCGGCCGAGATGGTGGCACTGTCCTCCACGCTGGCGACGAACTCCGTCGTCGAGGGCAAGGGGTGCAGGGTCGGGCTCATCTGCATCGGCGGCGACTACGACATGAAGGCCGGGGCGGACTACTCGGTGAAGATCGCCGGCAGCCACAACCTGGTCGGGAAAGAGGACGTCCCCCTCGACGAGGAGGCCGCCATAAGGTTCATGGACAGCGTCAAGGGCAAGATCGAGGGTCTCGCCGTGTCGGGCCTGCTGTCTGTCCGCAACCCCGAGCACGAGATTCGCGTGAGGGAGCTGGCCAGGGAGCGCCTCGGAGTCCCCGTGGTCTGCGGCTACGAGCTCACGTCCAGTCTGGGATTCGTGGAGCGCACCACGACCTGCGTGATGAACAGCCGCCTGATCCCCGTCATCGACGAGCTGATAACCTCGATGGAAGCCGTCATGGAGGCCAGGGGCATCCGCGCCCCGCTCATGATCTTCCGCGGGGACGGCACCCTGATGGGCAAGGACGTGGCCCGCGAGCGCCCGGTGGAGACGATCCTCTCCGGTCCGGCGGCCAGCCTCATGGGCGCCGTGCACCTCACGGGACTCAGGGACGCGGTCGTCATGGACATGGGCGGCACCACCACGGACATAGGCATCCTCAGGAACGGACGCCCCCACCTGGAGCCGGAGGGCGCCGTCATCGGCGGCAAGCGCACCAGGGTCATGGCCGCCCAGATCGCCACCTCCGGGATCGGCGGCGACAGCCGCATCATAGTGAGCGAGGGCGCGATCCAGCTGACCTCTCTGCGCGTTTTGCCGGTGTGCGTTGCGGCCGTCAAGTGGCCCAACGTCAAGAGGTACTTCGACCTGATCAAGGGATTCCGCGTCGGGAAGAGCAGGGTCAGGGCCAAGGGACAGTCGACGGTGTTCAGGATCGAGTTCCTCCGCACCATCAAGATGCCCCGGGACCCGTCGTTCGTCGGGGAGGTCAACATGGAGCTCCTCCGCTCCGCGTCCGGGTCCCCGAAGACCATGGCGGCCATCTGCATGGAGACGGGTCGCGAGGAGACCGCGTTCGACATTCCCATGCTGGAGGACATGGGATACCTGCAGAGGATCGGGCTGACCCCCACCGACATCCTCCATGCCGACGGCTCCTACGAGAGGTTCGACGCGGACGCCTCCAGGTCCGCGGTGGAGTACATGGCTTCCATCTGCGGGATGACCTCCGAGGAGTTCGTGGAGGACGCCAAGAGGCGCATAAGGGAGAAGCTGGCACTCGAGCTGGTGGACGCCCTCATGTCCGAGGGGCTGGGCGACGTGGAGTTCGGGGAGACGGGCAGGGAGCTCGTCATGTCCGCCATCAGGGGGAGGTCGGACAGGGTCCTGGGATGCTCGTTCAGGATAGACAGGCCGGTCATCGGCATAGGCGCCCCGTCCGGCGTCTACATCAGGTGGATGGCCGACATCTTCGGGACGGACGTGGTCATAGACTGCGATTCCGACGTGGGCAACGCCATCGGGGCGATCACGTCCATGGTCTCCGAGACCCTGGAGGTGCTGATTCGCCCGCAGTTCGGGGCATCCGGCGAGAGCACGATCTACGACGAGGACGGCAACAGGATGGCCCCGCTCCCCGGTCACGGGAGCAAGTTCGAGGTCAGGGGCTTCGGACAGTACCAGGCCTTCTCCAAGATGGGGCTGTTCACGTACACGTCGATCGAGGAGGCTATCGCCGACCAGGAGGCCAAGGCCAGGGAGTACGTGCTGAACGAGGCCAGGAGGAGCTACGTGGACGATGCGGAGGTCACCGTCGACGTCGACCGCCACAGGTACGCCGAGTCCATCTCGATGTACGATGTGGACGAGGCCATCCTGAGGGTCACCGCCTCCGGCAGGCCGAAGCAGTTCTGACACGGGGGCGGGCGCTCCGCCCGCTCCCTTCAAACCGTCCCGTGCGTGAAGCGCCGTTGAATCGGTCGGCGCACCGCACAACCTATTATATCGCGCGCGAGCATCGCCGCAGCATTAGAGGTACGATCATGGACCAGAAGATCATCGACCAGATAGAGGCCGTAGTGGGCAAGGACGGGTACTCCGTCGAGCCCGCAGTCCTGTACACGTACGGATTCGACGCTTCAATCTTCCACAGGACCCCCGACATAGTGGTCCAGCCCCGCACCACCGAGCAGGTCTCGGAGATCATGAAGATTGCCTACGCGAACAAGATCCCGGTGACCCCCCGCGGTGCGGGCACCGGCCTCTGCGGGTCCGCCGTCCCCATCAAGGGTGGCATCGTCATGGCCATGCAGAGGATGAACCACGTCAAGAAGGTCAGCGTCGCCGACCTGTGGGTCGACGTGGAGGCCGGCGTCGTGTACAACGACCTCAACGAGGAGCTGGCCAAGTACGGGTTCTTCTTCCCTCCGTCCCCCGGCTCCGCCGAGGCGTGCCAGATCGGCGGGATGGTCGCCAATAACGCGTCCGGCATGCGCGCCGTCAAGTACGGCGCCACCAGGGACTTCGTCATGGGTCTGACCTTCGTCAAGGCCGACGGCGAAATCGTCCGCTGCGGGACCAGGACCATCAAGGACTCCTCCGGTTACCAGCTCGCCCGTCTGATGTGCGGGTCCGAGGGCACCCTGGGCGTCATCACCGAGGTCACCCTCAAGCTGACCACCAAGCCCAAGAAGTCCGCCTCGTGCCTCTGCTGCTTCGCCGACGTGGAGAAGGCCGGCGAGTGCATCTCCGCGATCATCGCCAAGCCTCTGATCCCCGCATCCTGCGAGCTCATGGACAGCGTCAGCATCAACGCAGTGAACAAGGCCAGGGGCAACCCCCTGCCGGACTGTGGCGCCCTGTGCATCGTCGAGTGCGACGGCGAGACTGATGAGGTCGTCGACAGGGACATCGCCATCGTGGCGGAGATCGCCAAGGGCCTCGGCGCCATCGAGGTCATCCCCACCAAGGACAAGGACCTCATCGCCAAGTGGACCGATGCTCGCAAGTCCGTCATGACCTCGCTCTCCGCGCTGAAGCCCGGATGCTCCTCCGTCTCCCTCGCGGACGACATGGGCGTGTCCGTCTCCCAGGTCCCGAAGGCCGTCAAGGCCTTCCAGGAGATCGCCGAGAGGTACAACGTCACCATCGCCACCTACGGCCACGCGTCCGACGGCAACCTGCACACCAAGATGGTCATCGACCCCACCGACAAGGACGAGTGGGACCGCGGCGTCAAGGCCGTCGACGAGATCTTCGATGTCTGCATCGAGCTCGGCGGCACCGTCACCGGCGAGCACGGCGTGGGCATCTCCAAGGCTCCGAACTTCCAGAAGGAGAGGGCCTCCGAGCTGTCCTCCATCAGGGCCATCAAGAAGGCCATGGACCCGGAGAACATCCTCAACCCCGGAAAGCTCGAGCAGTGGGAGGGGAGCATCCTCGGACACCTGAGGTACCCCTGCCCCGAGTACATGTGATCACAAACCCGGCGGGCGGGAGCCCGCCTTTACCCGCTCCGGCGGGGCTCTTCTTCTCATCACCCTCCTGGTCGTGTCCGTCCATCGGTGTAACCTCTTAACCTCATCATTATAAGGTTACAGGGGTTACACATATGCATGGACGATCCATCCCTTGCTGAGATCATGGACGAGGCGGCGGCGCTCGAGAGGCGGATCTCGGAGTTGCCGGCCGGATACATCTCGAGGAAGACGATCAACGGGAAGGTCCGGTTCTACCGCCAGTGGCACGAGGGTGGCAAGACCAGGAGCGTCTACGTCAGGGAGTCCGAACTGGAGGAGACGGAGCGCCTGATCACCGAGAGGAGGGAGTGCGCCTCCCGTCTGAACCTCCTGAGGAAGAGGATCGCCAAGGCGGAACGGATGGACTCCAACGGCGGGTTCCACAACACCGTGAGGCGCGGGGCGGATCTGATCCTCTGGGCGGAGGGGACCGAGGGATGGCGCAGACGCCAGCAGTGCTCCGATCTGGACGCGTACCTCCGCTCCGACAGCGAGAGGGTGTGCGTGCTGTGCGGTCTCCGGCGCACCGGCAAGACCACCATGATACGCCAGGCCATCGCCGGACTGGATGCCGGGGATCAGGCTCGCTCAGCCTACATTCTGGTGTCGGAGAGGAGCAGCATGGCGGAACTGGGCTCGGACATCCGCAGGCTGCGGGAGGACGGTGTCAGATACCTCTTCGTCGACGAGGTCACGCTGCTCAGCGACTTCATAGGGGGATCCGGGCTGTTCTCCCGCATCCTGGTGCCCGACGGCATGAGGGTAGTGCTCACCGGGACCGATTCGCTGTCGTTCGTCTTCGCCGAGGAGGACGCCCTCTATGATGCGGTCACCGAGATGCGCACGACGTACATCCCGTACGGGGAGCACAGCCGTCTGCTCGGCACGGATGACATCGACGTCTACCTGAGGTCCGGCGGGATGCTCAGCTCCGGGCAGCTCAATCTGGAGGACGGACGCATCGAGCCCGACGGTCTCGGGGTCGGCCCGCTCGGGAGCATGGAGGGCTATCTGAACCGGTCGGTCGCCCTCAACATCCAGAATACCCTGAGGAACGCGGATGCGGGTTCGTATCTCATGGCCTTTCAGGACCTGTACCAGGCGGGGGAGCTGACGAACGTGATAAACCGCGTGGTGGAGGATATCAACCACAGGTTCCTCCTGGACGTGGTCGATCGCGATTACAGGTCGGCCAATCTCGAATCGGCCGCCGGCAACCTCAGGGAGGCAGGGGAGGACCTGCTAGACGATGTCGATGCGGACGCGGTCCTGGCCGCCCTGAAGAGGAGGCTGGACATCCTGGACAGGGACGAGCGTACCGTGGATGTGACGCAGGGCCAGCTCGGCAGGATAAGGCGGTATCTCTCCGATCTGGATCTCATCGACGACTACGTCATAGAGGATTCTGACACAGGCCGCATGCTAGGCACAGCGATGATGCAGCCCGCCCTCAGGTACGCGCAGGTCACCGCGTTGCTGGAGTCCCTGGAATCGGACAGGGCGTTTATGGAGGCCGCCGGACCGCGTCGGGATGCGGTCCGCACGGCGGTCGAGAACACCGTCCTGGGCCGCATGCTCGAGGAGGTCGTCATACTCGAGACACAGAGGTCCCTTGTGGGAGGTGCCGAGGTCTTCAAGCTCTGCGTCGGGAGGAGGGAGGTCGACATGGTCGTCCGCGACAGGGAATCAGGTGGATGCCTCCTCTTCGAGATCAAGCACGGCGCCGTCCGCAACCCCCGCCAGTACAGGCATCTGACGGATGCCGAGGTGTCCTCGTACGTGGAGAGGGTCCACGGCCCCGTGGTCGGAAGGACCGTCCTCTACAGGGGAGAGGATGCGGAGGAGGACGGCGTCCGCTACATGAACGTGGAATCATATCTGAAGGGTCTCCCGGCCTCCGTGGGGGGACTGTTCCCGGGTGGTCTGGATCCCGGGAATGAGGCGACCGACAACTGCCGACCCGATGCGTTCGGGGGCAGACGATTCCGCGGTTCCGCGCGGATTTCCCCAGTCATATGTCCATATTATAATGATTAGCCTGTTCGGATATTCAGGATTGGGGAACTTTTAACAATGACTTCAACATTAGGAGGCAGGTGAGTTAGATGACTGGCGGATTCGACAACGACAAGTACCTCAAGACCCAGTCCGAGCACATCAGGGAGCGCATCCAGAGGTTCGGCGGCAAGCTGTACCTCGAGTTCGGCGGCAAGCTGTTCGACGACTACCACGCGTCCAGGGTCCTGCCCGGGTTCATGCCGGACAGCAAGATCCGCATGCTGATGGAGTTCGGCGGTCAGGCGGAGGCCATCGTAGTCATCAACGCCGAGGACATCGTCAAGAACAAGGTCCGCAAGGACATCGGCATCGGATACGACCAGGAGGTCCTGAGGCTGGTGGACTCCTTTACCGACCGCGGCATCGGCGTGTGCGGCCTGGTCATCACCCAGTACAACGGGCAGGCGGCCGCCGACGCCTTCCAGAGGAAGGCCGAGGACCTGGGCCTTCGCGTCTACCGCCACTACCCCATCGCCGGATACCCCTCGAACCTGCAGCTCATCGTCTCGGACGACGGCTACGGCAGGAACGAGTACGTCGAGACCACCAAGCCGCTGGTCGTCGTCACCGCCCCCGGGCCGGGCAGCGGGAAGATGGCCGTCTGCCTCTCCCAGCTCTACCACGAGCACAGGATGGGTGTCCCGTCAGGTTACGCGAAGTTCGAGACCTTCCCGATCTGGAACCTCCCGCTCGGCCACCCTGTGAACATCGCCTACGAGGCCGCCACGTCGGATCTGAGCGACAGCAACATGATCGATCCGTTCCATCTCGAGGCATACGGCAAGATGGCGGTCAACTACAACAGGGACGTGGAGATCTTCCCGGTCCTGAACGCCATCCTCAAGGAGATCTCCGGCGAATCCCCGTACAAGTCCCCCACGGACATGGGTGTCAACATGGCCGGCAACTGCATCGTGGACGACGAGGCCGTCCGCAGGGCCGCCAACAACGAGATCATTCGCAGGTACTTCTCCGCGCTCAGGGACCGCAGGGAGGGGAAGGTGGACGACGAGGCGGTGTTCCGTTCGGAGCTCATCATGAACCGCGCCGGGATCGACGTCGCCTACCGCAATGCGGTGGTGAGGGCGAGGGAGGAGGCGTCCAAGACCGACAGGCCCGTGGTCGCCGCGGAGCTCCCGGACGGCAGGATGGTCGTCGGCAAGGCGTCCCCGCTCCTGACCGCGTCGTCGGCGATGATCCTCAACGCCCTGAAGATCGCCGCGGGCATCGACGATTCCGTGCTGCTGATATCCCCGGAGGTCATCCACTCCATGCAGAGGCTCAAGGTGGACTACCTGGGCAACAGGAATCCCCGCCTCCACATAGACGAGATGCTCGTCGCCCTGTCCATCGCCGCGAACTCCGATCCGTACGCCGAGAGGGCGTTCGCCGCGCTCCCGTCGCTGCGCGGGAGCGACGTCCACTCATCCGTGATAATATCGCAGGTGGACGACGGGCTCTACAAGAAGCTGGGGATGTACGCCTCCAGCGAACCCGAGTACCAGACCAAGTGCCTGTTCCACGGGAACTGAGACGGATGCGGGCCCGGGCATCCCGGGCGCCGCATCTCAATAGACGAAATACAGGTCCGGCATCCAGAGATACAGGTATGCCAGCTCGATTATGGCAGCCGCCAGGGCGATCACGTAGACCGGGATGTTCCAGGTCACAATCTTCGAGCCGTCGAGAGGCGGTATCGGCAGCAGGTTGAAGAACGCGAGGAACGCGTTCAGCGATGCCAGCAGCATGAAGAACAGCACCCACGCCGAGTAGTTGAACACGAGGCATCCCGCGATCCCCACCGCGCAGAGCACGATGTTGACCGCTGGTCCGGCGATGCTGATCCTCCCATTAGTCCTCTTGTCCGGGCATCCGTGGATCACCACCGCGCCCGGGGCGGCGAAGAGGAATCCGAAGAGCGAGGTGATCAGCGTGATGCCCAGTCCCGCAGGCCACATCCTGAACTCGGACCTCATGCCGCTGTTCTGGGCGACGAACTTGTGACCCAGCTCGTGGAGCAGGAAGCTCAGGCACACGATGACGAGGCAGACCCCGAACAGCCCGGCCCATCTCATCGAATCGCCCAGGTGGTATCCCAGGTAGTCCATGATGCTGCCGTTGCGGTAAAGCACCATGAACGCCACGGACAGCACCACCACCGCGACCGCTATGTCGATGACCTCACGCCTTTCGAACCGTCCCCTCTTCGGGGCGTCGATTATCGTGTACGTCTCATCCATGCTATTGCGATTGGTTCACCCATTAAAAAGCTGGGGTGGGACCCTTCGGTCTTCCGAACCATCTCTGCGTCCGCGCCAGCTCATCATGTTTAAATGGTATCCGCCCTTGATTCGGCCATATGGCCAATCAGACCGCCCACGGGAAGGAGGAGCTCAGATGGTGCGACGCCTGCGGCACGCTGCTGCTGGGCGATTCGTGCTCCGTATGCGGTTCGGAGGGCAGGCAGTTCAGGATCAACAGCCCCGGCGACCTCCGCCCGTGCATGGGCGACTCCGTCGACATGGTGCTGGCACTGTTCCGCGAGGCCTTCGGGACGGACGCCCCCCTGAGGGGGAGGGCGATGTTCCTCAACAAGATCCCGGGGGAGGACCGTGCGGACGAGATCGTCGCCCACGGGGCGGTCGTGGCCGTCATGAGATACGACATCCGCCGCGCCCGCATGGTCCTTGAGCTCAGGCAGCACGGGGCGGAGCTGCTCGCCCCCGTCGCGAAGCGCTCCATCGTCCGCTTCGCGGGGATGTCCGGACACCTCAAGGGCAAGGTCGTGCCGGGGGCCAATGTGACCGAGGTCGTCGGGACGTTCTCCGAGGGCGACCCGCTCATCCTCCTGAAGGGCGGCAAGGTGGGCCCCGGGGTGTCGCTCTGCGACAGCGGCTCCCTCCGCAGCGCGGAGCGCGCGGTCAAGATCCGCGACCTGAACGCGCCGTCGGGGAATCCCGTGTCCCCGAAGGCGGGCCTGGACACGTTCGTCGCCTGCAACAAGGGGCATGTGCGGAGGATCCAGAGGCGCGCCGTCCACGAGATCCGCAGGTTCATGGACGAAGGCAACCGCAACCATCTGCCGGTGACCGTGTCCTTCTCCGGAGGCAAGGATTCGCTCGCGGCATGCGCCCTGGCCATGGAGGCATGCGGCAGCGTGGACCTCATCAACATAGACACGGGCCTGGAGTTCCCGGAGACGCTGGAGTACGTGGACCGTTTCGCGAGGATGAACGGCCTGAGGCTCCACCGCGCCGCGGGGGGCACGGGTTTCAGCGACAACATCGACACCTTCGGGCCGCCCGCCAAGGACTTCCGCTGGTGCTGCAAGGTCTGCAAGCTCGGCCCGGTCACGGACACGATCGACAGGGACTTCCCCAAGGGGACGGTCACGGTGGAGGGCAACAGGCGCCTGGAGTCCTTCGCCCGCTCGAAGACGTCGTTCGTCACCAGGAACCCCTTCGTCCCCAACCAGATCAACCTCAATCCCATCCGCGACTGGAGCGCCGCGGAGGTCTGGATCTACATCCTCACCCACGGTCTCGACTACAATCCGCTGTACGACAGGGACTTCGAGAGGATAGGGTGCTACCTCTGCCCCGCCTGCCTGGAGAGCGAGTGGGCGAACACGCGCAGGATCCATCCGGAACTCGCATCCGAGTGGGACTCCTACCTCGCATCCTACGCGGAATCCAGGGGGCTCCCGGCGGAGTACGCGTCCATGGGGTTCTGGAGGTGGAAGGCCCTTCCGCCGAAGATGGTCCGCATCGCGGACGAGATGGGCCTCGACCTCAGGCCGAAGGCGCAGCCCGGTCCGTCTATGAGGATGCTGAAGGGTGCATCGCCGTGCGCCGCCGGAGGTTTCTCGATCGAGGCCATCGTCAACGTCCCGAGGCAGAGGGACTTCTCCTACGTGGAGGACGCCCTGCGCACCGTGGGGGACGCGAAGTACGATGACGCGTACGAGATCGCCCTCCTGCGCCTGCCGATCGGCCGGGCCAGGCTGTTCGGCGGCGGCCAGGTGTCCGTCAACTCCCCCGACGCCAGGAACGCGAAGGAGGTGTTCTCCCGGGCTGTCACGGCGCTCGTGAGGGCGATGATGTGCACCGAGTGCGGGATATGCGCCAAGGGATGCCCCCGCCGCGCCATCACGATGGACGGCGGCATGCGCGTCGATCCCGGGAGATGCAATTCCTGCGGCAGATGCGAGAGGTCCTGCATGGTCGTGCACTATTCGGACCGTCTGCTCTCCGAGGATGTCGGTGCGTCTCCCGCAACCATTAATAGACCATGATTTCTGGCCGAGAGCATGGACGCTGTTATGGGCATCGCCATGGTGGTCGGGATAGCGCCGGCCCTCGCGCTCATGTTTCTGGGTGTCAGGAACTACACCTATCCGAGGGTCGAGCAGCCGTTCTTCAGCGACCCCACGTTCTTCATGCTGTTCGTTGTCGGTCTCGTGGAGGGATCGATCGTCTTCGTGGCGATGCGCATACTCAACGCCGCATCGAGCATCATCCTGATGGTGCTGCTCGCGGTCATCCAGATACTGGCGATGGTGCTGGTGATGAACCTGCGCAGGTTCAGGGGCAAGTCGGATTCCGTGTTCTACGGCTTCGCGCTCGGTCTGGGGAACTCCTGTGGGTTCGCCACCGGGTTCTGCTTCCTCATCTACGGGGCGCTCACGGACATGGACGTCTCCATAGGTCCGTCGTTCGCCGTCCTCGTCCTGCTGTCCGTCTCGATGTCCCTGATAATGGGCGCATGCGGAACCAATGTGGGGGAGGGCATAGCCAGGCACCGCGTCATGGAGTTCGCGCTCCAGGCACTCCTGCCGATGGTGGCCTACGACATGCTGCTCTGCGGGGCCATCCTGAACGGTGACAGTCTGCTGTTCTACGCGTTCATGGTGCTCATGCTGGTCCTCGGCGGCCTGTACTACTTCTACATCATGCAGAGGAAGCTTCCCAACATAGTACGCGAGGTCCTCCTGATGGAGGGCAAGAAGCGCGGGGACATCCCCAAGTCGAAGTGATCGCGCCTGGTAGAATCCAGGACGGGTCTCGTGGACGAAACCCCGGTCCAGCATGGCGGAGAGCATCCTCTCCGCCCTCCTGGGCTCGTACCCCTCGACATCCTCCAGGGTGAACTCCCCCTTGAGGGCGGTGAGTCCCTCCGAGAGGACCTCCATCTTCTCGTCGAGGTCCGAGGCATGCTCGTAGCGGTAAGCGAGGGTCGACTCCGGATCGGATTCCCCGATCCTCCTCCTTCTCTCCCTCAGGTCCGCCTGGGTCGGCAGGAACTCGTCCGCGCCTATGGCCCTGGACAGCGCGGCGCGGACCTCCGACTGGCTCTCCGATGTGAAGATGAACCCGTTCCTGCCGGCGCGCTCCGAATGCCCGCAGTACGGGCATGTGGTGACGGAGTCGTCCGTCTCGACGATCCTGGGGCGGCGGCAGAGGCCGCACTGGGTCAGTCCGTACATGTCACCCGTAGATGGCGCTCTCGGAGGGGTCGTTGTCCATGGTCGCCTGGCCCGTCTGGGTCCTGCGCATGATCTCGTCCCCCTCCTCGAAGAGAAGCTTGGTGTTGACCTTCAGTCCCTTGACCATCTTGGAGACAGGCTCCATGAAGGCCGCGGCGGATGCCGGGTCCGGGATGCTCGGATTGGCCGGGCACAGGATGGTGACCAGGTTCATCCCCCTCTGGGCCGCCATGTACATCATGACGCCGGTTATCCCCTTGACCATGCCGCTCTCCATCTTCTGGAGGCCGGATGCCTCGTACAGCCTGCCGACGCCGGGGCCGCTCCCGCCGCATATGACGGGCTGGTCCTGCTCGGTCATCCTGGGGATGCCCTCGAGGCAGATGACGTCCCTGCATCCCAGGTCCCTCAGGGCCCCCAGGACGGTGTTGCCAAGGAGGTAGCAGTCCTCGGGCTTGGGGGCGAACTCCGATGTGCACACGACGGCGTCCTTGCCGTTCTTGGTGCGCCTCTTGTGGCCGTACAGGCGCACAGGCGGATAGGCCGTGGCGTTGGACACAAGGCTGTACGGAGGGATCCTCTCCCCGTGGATGCCGGCGACCGGCTCCATCTTGAGCTGGCTGACATAATAGTTCGCCGCGATCGAGCTCACCAGACCTACGCTGGGGAACCCGACGATCCCGACCGGATCGTCCAGACCCAGGTCCGAGTATCTGATGGTCTCTAGGCACATGCCACCCGGTATCCCGACGAAGATATTAATGGGAACGGTGGATGGGAAGGGCATGAGCGACCGCATAACCATGGCCAGGACGGCGGGGGGCATACCCGTCGTGGCAGAGCGCATCCCCGGGAGCCGGAGCGCCGGATACATGATCGGAGTTGCCACGGGCTCCAGGGACGAGACCGAGGACATATTCGGGCTGTCGCATCTCCTGGAGCACACGGTGTTCCGCGAGACGAAGACCCGCGACTCGTACCAGATGGCCAAGGAGATGGAGGGCGCCGGAGGGGAGCTCAACGCGTTCACCGGCCGCGAGATGACCGCGTTCTACGGCATCACCATCAGCGAGACCAGGGGGACGGCCATGGAGATGGTCGGGGACATAGTCGCCAATCCGCTCATCAACGAGAAGGACACGGAACTCGAGAAGAAGATCGTACTCCAGGAGCTGAGCATGATCGAGAGCGAGCCGGAGACCCGCATCCACGACCTGTTCGAGAGCATGCTCTGGAGGGGGCATCCCCTGTCCCAGGACGAGGGAGGGGACAAGGAGATCGTCGCCCGCCTGACCTCCGCGGACCTCAGGGCCTACTACGAGGAGAAGTACCTCATCCCCAACCTGGCCGTCTACGCGGCGGGCGATGTGGACCTCGACGAGACGGTCGCCTGGGCCGAGTCCACCCTGGACGGTATGTCCGGGGGGAGGGCGAACGCGAGGACTGAGCCCCCGATGCCGAAGGCGGAGTTCAGATGCGAGAAGGGTGACTCCGACCACCTGCAGGTCGCCATGGGTTTCCCCTCCTACGGGGCGTCCCACCCGGACCGCTCCGCGCTGACGATGCTCTCCGCCGTCCTCGGAAGCGGGACCAGCTCCAGGCTGTTCCAGTCCGTGAGGGAGCAGAAGGCGCTCGTCTACTCTGTGTACACGACGGTGAGCCAGGAGAGCGACGCGAGCTCCATGGTGGCGTACATGTCCTGCACCGACGGCAACGCGTCCGAGGCCATGTCCACGACCTCTGCGGAGTTCGGGAGGCTGCTCAGGGACGGTCTCGAGGAGGGCGAGCTGGAGCGCGCCAAGCGCCTCGTGAAGGGCGCGAACGTGAGGGCGATGGAGTCCACGGAGCACAGGCTCTACAGGCTCGGCGTCAACCACATGCTCAACGGGTCCACAGAGAGCCTCGAGGAGCGTCTCGACAAGATCGACGCGGTCACCGAGGAGGACGTCATGCGCGTGGCGAGGGACATCCTCCGCCCCGAGAGGATGAATGTGATGGTCCTCGGGAAGGCCGGACGCGCCGTCAGGAAGACGGAGATCTCCGACCTCGGTTTCTGACCGATTCCATCAGGTGGAGGACCGCGGCCTTGGCGCTGTCCACGGCCGCCTCCACCTCCGGGGTCATCGTCTCCGTGACGGTCTTGATGTCCTGCACCTCGACGGCGACGAAGGATATCGTCTCGGGCATGATCTCCGGATCCATCTTGCGGCCGATCTTTATGGCCGTGGGGAGGTTGACGTCGTGCGTCGCGGCATCCGCGATCACCTCGTCGAAGTCGCTCTCCTTGAAGAGCAGGACGGTGCCTGGCCCGTACTCGCCCGTCTGGATGGCGTCCACGACGATCGCATGGGAGTAGCCGTGGATCACGGGCAGTATGTCCAGTCCGCCGATGGCCTCCTGGAAGCAGTCCACGTCGTCCATGCCGAGGGCGTCTATCGCCTCCGACACGCGGAGACCGACCGCGTCGTCGCACATGATTGGGCTTCCGAGTCCGATGACAGCTATCCTTCCGTTGAGGGCCATTGACGCCGCATGGGCGTCCATGTCTTCAGTTTGACGTTCGCCGATGCGTCATTCGACACCGTTTTACCCTGGAAGGTAATACGGGATGCCGTGCAGATCCGCGTACAGAGCTCGCAGACGATCAACGGGAAGTCCGTCACGGCCCGTCAGCTGGAGGCGCTCCTCGCGGTGCAGGATACTGGTAGCCAGACGGCCGCCGCACAGCGCATGGGCATCTCCGTCCCGGTCCTCCACAAGTACATGTCCAGCATAGAGGACGCCGCCGGCTCCCCCGTGCTGAAGACCACGCCCGCCGGCTCCCGCCTCACGCCCGAGGGCGAGGAGATCGTATCGGTGGCCAGGTCCATGGCGCTCCGCTGCGACATGCCAAGGAGGTTCACTGTGTGCTGCAGCCCGGTGATGGAGGATCTGCTGATGTCCGTCCTCTCGTCGCTGAGGATGACCGACGCCAACGTCGTGATATCCGACGACGAGTACAACATCAGGATGCTCAGGGAGGACCGCGCGGACATAGCGATCATCGACGACCCGCTGTACCTGTTCGACGCGGACGAGTTCGCGATGGACGAGATCGGCTACATGGGCATGGTCATGGTGGACAACGGCCCGTCGTTCATCCGCTACCGCTACGGCGCCCAGAGGGTCGCGTTCATGTTCATGGACTCGGTGGACCGCGAGTACACCGTCGATGCCGAGACGTTCTCCCTCCCGGAGCTCCTGGGCTCGAACAAGAGCTTCTTCGTCGAGGAGTACCTGCTGACCAGGAGGAACCTCAGGCTGAAGAGCGCCGTGGACCCCAAGGTGCTCCGCCACGCCATCACCGCGCTGTACCGGACGGACGGAAGGCAGGTGCAGAGGCTCATCGCCGCGCTCAAGTCCAGACTCTCGTGATTAAGGATTACCCGATAAGATAACACCCATGGGGTCCCGACTGTCTCGATTAAATACGGTGACCGTGTGGCACAGCTCGATACTATGGTTTCACCCAACCCAGAGTTCTTCAACGAGCTGACTGCGGCAGGAGCCGGCGACGTCAAGCTCTGCTTCCAGTGCGGAACCTGCACCGCTGGCTGCCCCTCCGGTAGGAGGACCTCCTACAGGACCAGGAAACTCATGAGGATGGCCCAGCTCGGCCTCAGGGAGGAGATCCTGAACAGTGAGGAGCTGTGGGAGTGCAGCACCTGCTACACCTGCGTCGAGAGGTGCCCCAGGCAGGTCCCCATCGTGGACATCGTGATCTCCCTCAGGAACCTCGCCGTCGCCGAGGGTCACATGTACCCCAACCACAAGAACACCGCCAAGAACTTCTCCAAGTACGGCCACACCGTCCCTGTCAAGGACGACATCACCGCGCTTCGCGAGTCTCTCGGCCTGCCCGGAATCCCGCCCACCGTCCTTGCTTCCGACAAGGCCAAGGCCGATCTGGACAAGATCCTGACCGTCACCGGTTTCGACAAGATCACTTCGGAGTGATAGAATGGCAAAGTACGCGTTTTTCCTCGGATGCATCGCCCCCCTCAGGTACCCCGGTATCGAGAAGTCCACCAGGGAGGTCTGCAAGGCTCTGGACATCGAGCTCGTCGATCTGGACGATGCGAGCTGCTGCCCCGCTCCCGGAGTCATCAGGGCCTTCAACAAGAAGACCTGGCTCGCCGCCGCCGCAAGGAACCTGGCCCTCGCCGAGCAGAAAGGTCTGCCCATCATGACCATCTGCAACGGATGCTACGGAACCCTGTTCGATGCCGCCCACGAGCTCAACGGCAACCCCGAGGCCCTCAAGGAGGTCAACGAGGTCCTGAAGGAGATCGGAATGGAGTACAAGGGAACCACCGAGGTCCGCCACTTCGCCGAGGTCCTCTACAACGAGATCGGCGTCGAGAAGATCAAGGAGAAGGTCACCAAGCCCCTGGAGTACCAGGTCGCCACCTTCTACGGATGCCACTTCCTCAAGCCCAGCGCCATCAAGAACCTGGACGACCCCGAGAACCCCCACATCCTGGACGACCTCGTCGAGGCCACCGGTGCCAAGAGCATGCCCAGGCAGCAGAAGATGCTGTGCTGCGGAGCCGGCGGAGGACTCAAGGCCGCCTTCGGCGACGTCGCCATGAAGTTCACCCAGACCAACCTGGAGAACATGCAGGCCTCCGGCGCCAAGTACATCATCGACGTCTGCCCGTTCTGCCACCTGCAGTTCGACGGCAGCCAGAAGGACCTCGGGTTCAACATGCCGGTCCTGCACCTGTCCCAGCTCTACGGGCTGGCCATGGGCATGTCCGAGCAGGATCTGGGACTCTCCGCGCACATCACGCCGGTCGTCCTCTGAAAACACGATCCAAACGAGGGGGTCATCCCCCTCAACCCTTCCTTCTCATCGTTTCCCTATCCCCTTTTCCCGTTCGGACCCCCTTCGATCCCGGCGTTTCATTCTAAGTTATGTTGAGTGAAGTTCAAATACACGCGGTACCAATCCAAAAAGGCTAACACATTCCTTGTAAGGATAGCGAAGGAATGTCTGGCACATGCGATTTCCGCCGTCCGGACGCGATTTCGCGTTCCGCATAGCCTTTTATATGACCGATGAATCGTCGCGGACAGTTCAAAGGAGTTACCTACTATGGCAGGAGCATCCGTTGCAGCAAAGAAGGCCAAGGCGGCCGGTGGCGGCCGTAAGGTCAGGGACAAGTGGAAGGCGAAGGAGTGGTACAAGATCCACGCCCCGCGCATGTTCAACGAGGCCGAGATCGGAGAGACCCCCTCCGCGGACCCCGAGTACGTCATCGGACGTACCGTCGAGGTCACCGTCCAGGACCTCACCGGCGACTTCTCCAAGATGCACATCAAGCTCAGGTTCAAGGTGTCCTCCGTCGACGGACACGACGCCAAGACCGAGTTCATCGGCCACGACCTGACCAGCGACTACGTCAGGAGGCTGACCCGCAGGAAGAAGACCAAGACCGACCACGTCGTCGACATCGTCACCAAGGACGGCTTCTCCTACAGGATCAAGACCATGGCCATCGCCGACAAGCGCATCCAGTCCTCCCAGGAGGACGCCATGAGGCGCGTCATCGGAGAGACCCTCGTCGCCATGGGCCAGGAGCAGACCCTGTCCCAGATGGTCAAGGCCATCGTCTCCGGAGACCTCGCCAAGGACCTGGCCCGCGCCTGCCGCATCATCATCCCCATCAAGAGGATCGAGATCCGCAAGTCCGAGGTCATGGCCGCCGGCGACTCCGAGCCCGAGTCCATCATGCCCGAGACCGTCGTCGAGGAGACCTCTGAGGAGGAGGCCGTCGAGGACGCTCCCGCTGAGGAGGCCGCTGAGCCCGAGGCACCCGCCGAGGCCGAGGCCCCCGCTGAGGAGAAGGCCGAGGAGTGATTCTCAAGGGGGTCCGGGCCCCCGCTCAAACCCTAAACCCCGCGCCCGGGTCACGGCGCATCTTCCCATCGTTCTCCCGTCCAGCGTGAGCCACGGATGTCCGCGGACCGTCGGCCGATAGAAAGCAATATAATCTAGGAGCCAATCGGGAGCCTTAAGCCGGGGTGGCTCAGTTGGTAGAGCGTCGGACTCATAGGGTTCTGGTCACCAGACCTCTGCCAGGGAAATCCGAAGGCCATGGGTTCAAGTCCCATTCCCGGCACCATTTTCCTCATTCTCGCATGTCTGGCTATCATTCGGCACCGAATCGATGCCGGATGGGTTCGCATTCCCGGGCCCGCATCCGGATCTCATCGCTCCGGATCCCGTCGCCGAAGCATCTGGCATCGCGTCCCTTCGATTGGACCATTTAAATAGCTCGCCATGCGTGGCATCGGCCATGAGGCTCATCATCTACACCGGCAAGGGCGGCGTCGGAAAGACGTCGACCTCGGCCGCCACCGCTTTCCGCCTCGCAGAGCTGGGTTACAGGACGATCCTGATGAGCACGGATTCGGCCCACTCCCTCGGCGACTCCCTCGACATGAAGCTGGGGAACTCGATCACGCATGTGAGGGAGAACCTCGACGTCCTCGAGATCGACATCATCTACGAGATGCGCAACAAGTGGAGCGACATCCAGAACTACGTCTCGGCGTTCATGCTCTCCCAGGGCATGGGCGAGATATCCGCGGAGGAGATGGCCATCCTGCCCGGCATGGAGATGATCTCCGCGCTGTTCTACGTCAACCAGTTCGACGAGCAGGGGACCTACGACGTGGTCGTCATGGACACCGCCCCCACCGGGGAGACGCTGAGGCTGATGAGCTTCCCCGACGTGACCAACTGGTATCTCGACCGCGGGTTCCCGGTGATCCGCAGGCTCATGAAGATCGCCAAGGCCACCGTCGGCAAGATCATGGACATGCCCCTGCCGTCCGACGAGGTGATGGAGAGCATCGAGGACATCAAGGACAACATGTCCCGCGTCAAGGTCATCCTCGAGGACCCGTCCCGCACCACCGTCCGCCTCGTGGTCAATCCGGAGAAGATGGTCATCCGCGAGACCATGCGCGCCTACACCTACCTGAGCCTCTACAACAAGAACGTCGAAGCGCTGATCGTCAACCGCATCCTGCCCCCGGAGGCGTCCGAGTCGGAGTTCCTGAGGGAGAGGTTCGCCGAGCAGGAGGAGAACATGGCGCTGATCCACAGCGCGTTCGACCCCATGGTCATCAAGGAGTGCCCCATGATGCGCACCGAGCTCCGCGGGGAGGAGAAGCTCAGGGAGATGGCGCGCCTAATCTACGGCGACGGCGATCCCGCCACGGTCTACTCCGAGGCCAGCCCCATGAGGTTCGTGACCTCCGGGGACCACGACATCGTCGAGATCCGCATGCCCTTCGTGGACTCCAGGGAGGTGGAGCTGTTCAGGATCGACCGCAGCACCCTGATGGTCCATGTCGGGAGCCAGAAGATCAACGTCCAGCTGCCCGACGTCATGATAGATTCGGAGATAGACGGGGCAGAGTTCAAGGGCGATAAGCTCCTTATCAAGTTCAGGAGGGTCTACAATGACCACAGATGAAGAGTTCGAGGCGTTCGTCGCAAACAACAGGGACCTCATAGAGAGGATGATCGAGACGCAGAAGAGCGCCGCCAGGGAGTTCGTCGATGCCGAGAGGGACGTGGCCAGGCAGGCCTACGGTCACGCCAGGGGATTCGCCGACGAGTCCCGCGCCAGGGCCGAGGACCTCGCCCGCACGGCCTATTCGGCCTTCACCGACCCGGAGGTGCAGAGGCACTTCGTGAACATGGGCCTGGAGTTCTTCATGGGCATGAGCGCCCTCATGGAGCGCGCCCCCATGCCGGCTCCCGTCAGGGACGGGTTCCGCAGCACCGAGGCCACCATGAAGGACGCCGCATGCAGGGCCCGCGAGTGTCGCAGGGAGACCCCCAAGAGGGTCGAGATCGTCTCCGACGACCGCAGGGACTCGGACGGCGTCTTCAAGGGTGTCGGTGAGCGATGATGCTGCAGGGCGAGGAGGCCGTCAGACTGGCCAGATCGGCCGTGGAGGCCGAGGCCTCGGGCCGTCCGGCACCGGCGATCCCCGGCACCGGAGCCTTCTCGGACTCCGCAGGGGCGTTCGTCACCCTGGACACGTTCCCCGCCGGAGAGCTCCGCGGATGCATAGGCATCCCCATGCCCGTGATGCCGCTGGGCCAGGCCATCGTCGAGGCGGCCGGATCCGCCTGCAACGATCCGAGGTTCCCCCGTCTGTCCCCCGGGGAGCTCGGCGGTGTGACCGTGGAGGTCACCGTCCTGAGCAGGCCGGAGGCTATCCGCGCGGACACGCCGGAGGGGATCCTCGAGAGCATCGTCATCGGACGCGACGGGCTGATACTCTCGTTCATGGGCCGCAGGGGACTGTTCCTCCCGCAGGTCCCCGTGGAGCAGGGCTGGGACAAGGAGGAGTACCTCGACCATCTCTGCATGAAGGCGGGTCTCCCGCCGGGCACATGGAGGCGCGAGGGAGCCAGGATAGAGACCTTCACGGGCGAGGCCTGGCGCGAGACCACCCCGCGCGGCGACATCGTCCGGAGGGAGGACATTGGACATCGAGACCGTGGTGTGCGGCAGGGCCCTCGTCGACGGGGAGCTCAGGTACACCGAGGTCGGGATCTGCGACGGGAGGATAGTATCCGTCGGGAGCATGGTGCGGGGCGGGGACAGGAGGATCGAGCTGGGGACCAGCGACGTCATGCTGCCCGGGTTCATCGATCCGCACGTGCATCTCCGCGACCCCGGGATGACCGGGAAGGAGGACTTCGGCACCGGGACGCTCGCAGCCGTCCACGCGGGGGTGACCTGCGTGTACGACATGCCCAACACCGTGCCGCCCGTCACCGACGTTCGCACGTTCAGGGAGAAGAAGGCGGTCGTGGGCAGGAAGGCAGTCACCGACTACGGCCTGTTCGCGGCGGTCACCGCCGGCGTCAACGCAGGGATGCTGGCCCCCATGGTCGTGGGGTTCAAGCTGTTCATGGGATCGACCACGGGGAACATCCTCCTGGACGACGACGAGGAGATGATCCCGGCGGTAAGGGACGTGCTCGCCACCGGCAGGCGCATGAGCGTCCACGCCGAGGACGACCATCTGATATCGAAGGGCGAGGAGCGGTGCTGCAGGGACCACCTGAGGAACCGCCCCGCCGAGGCGGAGTGGAAGGCCATATCCAGGCTGGCCGCGAACTTCCGCGGATCCAACATAAACATCTGCCATCTGACCACGCCCGAGGGTCTGGCCATGGCGAGGGACGCCGGCTTCTCCACCGAATGCACCATGCACCACATCACGTTCGACGCCGACCGCAACCCCGGCGCCGAGTACAAGGTGAACCCCCCGCTGAGGGACGCCCGCAACAGGGAGACCCTCCGCGCCCGCTTCATGGAGGGAGCGTTCGACATGCTCGGTACCGACCACGCGCCCCATGCGGCCGACGAGAAGGACTGTCCGTTCGCCGAGGCGCCGTCCGGCATACCCGGGGTGGAGACCGCTGTCCCCATGATGATGGAGATGGTCCGCAGGGGCGAACTACCGCTCTCCGAGGCCGTGAGGATGGGATCGTACAACGCCGGCAGGCTGTTCGACGTCCCCAAGGGCAGGATAGCCGAGGGCTACGACGCGGACCTGGCGGTCTTCGACCTCAGGAGGTCAGCCCCCATAGAGGTGCCCCGTCTGCACAGCAGGTGCGGGCACTCCCCCTACGGAGGGTTCCCGGCCGTCTTCCCGAGATGCGTCTGCGTCAGGGGAAGCCTTCAAGTACGGGACGGAGAGTTCTGCGGCGAACCAATCGGAAGGGACGTCCGTGGACTACGAGGTCGATTACTCAGAGATATCGGGGAGGCTCGTCGAATGCCCCCCTCAGTGCGGCATGTGCTGCCTGTGCCAGCCGGAGGTCCTTCCGGAGGAGCGCCCGTTCTTCAAGAGGAACCACCCCTCGGCGCTCGTGAGATCCAGGGGCCCGGAGCCCTACACCGCGCTCGCGCTGAAGAAGGGCCGCGGTTCCTGCACGTTCCTCAACGGCAGGAGATGCTCGGTCTACAAGGACAGGCCGGCCTACTGCCGCCAGTTCCCGTTCCACCTCTACGCCAGCGACCGTCTGCAGGTCGAGCTCGACCTCTCCTGCAGGGGGGCGTGGACCGGGAACGGGGTGAGCGCCATGGACGAGGCCCGCGCCGTCGTCGCGCTGGCATCATCGAGGGCGGATGCCGCGATGGCGGAGTCCAAGGCCGTCTATTCGGAGTTCTACGCCAACTGCCGCGAGGCCGGCGTGATGGCGGACCCATCCGGTCTGAGGATGTCCGTGTCCGAGAACCTCGCCATGTTCTCCGACCTCTCGTACCTGGGCAGGATCATGGACGCCGCCTCCATCGAGCCGGTCATGTCCCTCCGCGCCATCCAGCCGGACAGGGAGCCCGACATGGCGTCCCTGCAGGAGGCGGGGATGGAGTCCGCCATGGAGTCCATGGGCTCCGAGGATCCGCTCAGCGTCCCGGTGTACTGCGACCCGCAGTGGAACTGGAACATGTTCATGGCCGTGGACGGCACCGTCGAGTGGATGGTCATGGACGACGAGGGCGAGCTCCATCACAAGGCGTTCGCCGACGCCGCCGATGTCCAGCTCAGGGTGCCCGACCAGGAGGGCGCCGCGGTCCTGAGGGACTACATACGCACCCTGAACTCCAGAGACAGCTTCATGGGGAGCGTCTTCTCCCTGATGGACGAGAACGGCTACGAGGACGACATGTCGAACTCTTACTACGGATGCCTGTCCGTGTCGATCATGGACCTGCTCTGGAGGATGTCGCTGCTCGATCACTTCATGGGCACCGGATGCGGCGCCGAGGGCATGAGGGAGGCCATCATCTTCTACGACATGGACCGTCTGGACGCGCCCACCATCGGCGCGTTCGTCTGACGCCCGGCAGATACCTTCAAATAATGCCTGCCTATAGGCAGGCCCATCCGCCGTCCAGTATAGCACGCGCACGCGTGTGAGAGATGGCGCTCACGATTCACTGGAGTGATGATCATGGGAAAGGGAACACCCGCACAGGGAAAACACAACAAGTACAAGACTCACATCCCCTGCCGCAGGTGCGGCAAGCGCGCCTACCACGTCAGGAAGGGCGTCTGCGCCTCCTGCGGGTACGGCAAGACCGCAACCATCAGGTCCTACAACTGGGCTAAGATCCGCGACTGATCGAGGGATCCTCATGACAGGGCCAAAGCACAGCTGCGGCGTTGTCGGTATCAGCGCCGACTACGATGTCGCTCCGTCGCTTTACACGGCCCTCATGATCATCCAGCATCGCGGGCAGGAGAGCGCCGGCATCTCCGTTTTCAACGGCGCCTCCATCGACACCCTCAAGGGGAACGGGCTGGTCAACCTGGCCCTCCCCAAGGCGGATGTTCAGGCCGCGGTCGGCCACGTCGGGGTCGGCCACGTCCGTTATTCCACGACCGGTTCCAAGAGCATAGTGAACGCTCAGCCGCTCACGGTCATGACCAACTTCGGCACCGTGGCCGTCGCGCACAACGGCGACATCACCAACTTCGCCGAGCTGAAGGACCGCTACATGAAGGAGGGCTGGACCTTCCTCACGGACTCCGACAGCGAGCTGGTCACCAAGCTCCTGGGCAAGTACATGACCATGTACAACGACCCGGTCAAGGCGATCAGGGCAGCGATGGGTGAGCTCGACGGGGCGTACGCCCTCACTATCCTCATCAACGACAGGCTGTTCGCCATCCGCGACCCCTACGGCTTCAGGCCCCTGTGCCTCGGAAGGCTCGACGGGGGATACATCGCCGTGTCGGAGAGCGCCGCCATCGACGCGCTCCACGGGGAGTTCGTCCGCGACATCGAGCCCGGGGAGATCTGCGAGATCACCAAGGACACGTTCAAGATCTATCCCGCGGTCGGCCAGCATCCCAAGGCCTACTGCATGTTCGAGTGGGTCTACTTCGCACGTCCCGACTCCGTCATCGACGGGAGCGAGGTCTACGAGGTGCGCAGGCGCATCGGCGAGATCCTGGCGAGGGAGTGCCCCGCCGACGTGGACCTGGTCATGCCCATCCCCGACTCCGGACGCGCCCACGCCATCGGCTACTCCGCCGCCACAGGCATACCCTACGAGGAGGGCTTCATGAAGAACCGCTTCGCCGAGAGGACCTTCATCATGCCCGACCAGAAGCAGAGGGAGCAGGCCGTCTCCATGAAGATGAACCCCATCAGGAGCACGGTCAGCGGCAAGCGCATCATGATCATCGACGACAGCATCGTCAGGGGCACCACCCTGAAGAAGCTCATCCAGATGCTCCGGTCCGCCGGGGCGAAGGAGATCCACGTCAGGATCGGCAGCCCGCCGATCATCGCGCCGTGCTACTACGGCGTGGACATGAAGACCCGCGACCAGTTCATCGCGACCAAGCACAGCGTCGAGGAGATCAGGCAGATCATCGGCGCGGACAGCCTCGGCTACATCAGCATCGAGGGCCTCGTCGAGGCCATCGGGTTCAAGGAGGCCGACCTCTGCCTGGCCTGCGTGAACGGAAAATACCCCACTTCGATCCCCGGAGAGGTCCACAGGTTCCAGACCAACCTCGCCCAGGACTTCGACAAAACAAACTTATAAATACTAGGAAACTATCCACAATTTGCTGGGCAGGTAGATCAGTTGGAAGATCGTTACCTTGGCATGGTAGAGGCCGCGAGTTCGAATCTCGCCCTGTCCACCTTTCTTCTTCCTTTCAATTCTCAGTGACGGTGTCCGTTCGCGATGCCGACCCATCCGGGCCTGTCGCTCAGGAAGAACCTTCTGTCGTCCCTATCCCCCATGGAGAACAGGACGCCCTCGTCGGCCATCCTGCACAGGACCTCGTGCGCCGTGGATGCCGCCATCCCGAGCCTTCTCACGATCTCTTCCTCGTCGACGGGACCGTGTCCCAGCATGTACCTGATGACGTTGCATCTCCTGCCCTCGTATGCGGAGCCGAGCTCCACCATGCCTGGGAGGCTGACGCTCCACGAATCCCCGACGGTGACCTCCGGCC
This sequence comes from uncultured Methanomassiliicoccales archaeon, assembly GCA_949298875.1. GTDB lineage: Archaea > Thermoplasmatota > Thermoplasmata > Methanomassiliicoccales > Methanomethylophilaceae > Methanoprimaticola. The sequence goes on from CASFYI010000033.1 coordinate 80,480, forward strand.
TGTACTAGCAGCTGCGATAGGCCCTTCTGACGCCCGCCATGCCGCGTATGGCCGTATTCTTGTACCCCATGGACACCAGGATCTCGGTCAGGCGCGGGTTCCTCGTGCGCTCTCTGTAGCTGACCCCCAGCCTCATCATGCCGCCGGGGGAGGTCACAGTCGTGCATCCCAGATCCACATCCACAACTATCGGGGAAGGGTCGCAGTAGCTGCGGTGGCAGATGGCGTTGAGCAGGACCTCCGAGAACGCCAGACCCTGTATCTTCGTCACCCCGGTCCCGGCTCTCTCCGAGAGCCTGCGGCGGATGGCGGCGACCTGCTGTCCGACGACGTGGATCTGTTCGAGGACGGATCCGGTCGCGACGTACTCTGCATCGCCGTCCACGCGGATCTCGCAGGACCAGGGGCACTGGTCCGAGAAGATGAGGGCGAGATTGGTGAAGCTACCGTCGGGGGTCCTCATGACGGTCGAATCCCAATGTCTGCCTGAGCGGGAATCCCTCCTCAGGACGGCACTGCGGAAGCTGAGGTCCTGGATCTCCGATTCCATGCTCTCGAACGTCATCTATGCGTGCTGATACATATGGCCACTCACTATTATGAATAATAATAAATGTTGCCACTTTTTGATATTAAAAACGTGGTCCAAGCAAAATATTGGACGTATACTCCAATCGGATGACAGATTACATCCATGATACCAATCCCCCAAATACTGACGACTCGATTCAGAATACGGTGATTCGAATGGCAAGCATTCCGTCCAATGTCATCGAGAAAATGAACGCACAGGGCACCGTCAAGGTGCTCGTCACTGCCGGAAAAGACGGTCAGCCCCACGCCATCGTCTGCGGCACCATCATGTCTCCCGCTCCCGACAAAATGGTCGTCGGAGAGGTCCTGATGAGGAAATCGGCCGCCAACCTGGCCGAGAACCCGAAAGCCTCCTTCATGATCGCCGCCGGCATGGAGGCCTGGGAGATCGACGTCAAGAACCCCGTCCGCATCGACTCCGGTGCCGACCTCGACAAGATGAACGAGGCCCTCGCCCCCATCCACCTCCACGCCAACGCCATGTGGGTGTTCGACGTCGAGGCCGTCTACGACCAGGGCGCCAACCCCGACGCCGGAAAACAGATCGCATGATCCCAAAGCCCGCCTTCGGGCGGGCCTAACCCCTTTATAACCGCCATCCGTTTTCTTACACATGGATGGGACAGACATAACGACCTGGCTGGGTGACAATCTCCCCCAGACCATCCTCCTGATCGGAGGTCTGCTGGCGGTGCTCATCGCCGTCACATATGTCAAAGACAAGGACTCTTGGAAGTACAAGGGGCTCATGTTCCTCGGATTCCTGTTCGGGGTATTCATGGCCATAGAGGCCTCCGCCTACTACGGCACCTGGGCCATGGTCACATCGGTGTTCGTCGCCGTGGCGGCCTTCACGCTCATCATCCGCCCGTTCCGCGAGGTCCACTTCGCGGTCATCATCGCGCTGTTCGTGATGGTTCTCGTGTACATCTGGCTCGGAGGTGTGACGACCGTGTCCGACTTCGACGTCAGCTTCCTCTCCGAGAACCCGGTGAGGGTCATCGTCGCGTTCATACTCGGTGCGGTGGTCTACGGACTGCTCAATTTCGCGGAGGCGCTTGTCAAGGGAGTGGGGAAGATCCTGAACTGGTGGCCCCTCCTCCTGGTCCTGGGTCTGGTCTGCATCGCCGAGGCGGTGTTCATGTTCATGGGCTATGGTTCGATTACCGATTACATTTCGACAGGTGCGTGATGCTGGCTCCGAGTAACCTTTAAATCATATTAGCAGATGGAGGGGAAGAGCGGGCTTGTGGCTTAGCCAGGATATAGCGCTGGCCTTCTAAGCCAGACGCCCCGGGTTCGAATCCCGGCGGGCCCGCCTAGGATGCAACCCCTCCGGGGGACAACATTCAGGAAGGAACGATCATGAAGAGAAGCTCGCGCGCCTGGAAGAAACGCGGCAACCAGCGTTGGAAGTGGCGCAAGAAGAAGATGAGGAGAAGAAAGAGAGCAGCGAAGATGCGCAAGAAGTGATTGCAACTCGCAATCACGCTCAACAAGGGGGTATAGGCTAACCTGGCAGACTGGTGGGCTCCAGTTATTGAGAGTGATTGAAAATGGGTTTGCTGACAGTTGATGACTAACTGGAGCGATGACTCATTGATTCATCCGGGGTCGCTCCCCGGTGGAGGAAACCCGCTGACGAGGGTTCAAATCCCTCTGCCCCCACCTTGCGCACTTCACTACTTCTAATTCTCTGGCACTTCGGTGCCGAGCAAACTTTTCTTAAATCCCTTAATTTCTGAACAGTTCCATCATCGGTCCGAACATTCGGCCCTTCTGCAAGATTCGGGAGAAGTATGGGAAAAGGTTTGCCGGGCTTCCGCCCGGTCAGTTCTTGAAGCTGTGGATCGGAGCGGGGATCCTTCCGCCCCTGTTCACGAAGTCGGCGCAGCCGTACCTGTTGACGGGCATGATGCCGGCGTCTCCGAGGAGGCCACCGAATGCGACGCGGTCGCCGACGGTCTTCCCTATTACGGGGATGATCCTGACCGCGGTGGTCTTCTGGTTGACCATGCCTATGGCCATCTCGTCCGCGATGATCCCCGCGATGGATGTGGCGGGGACGTCTCCGGGCACGGCGATCATGTCCAGGCCGACGGAGCAGACGCAGGTCATGGCCTCGAGCTTCTCGAGGGTGAGGGCGCCGATCTCGGCCGCCTCGGCCATCGCGCTGTCCTCGGTGACGGGGATGAACGCCCCGCTGAGTCCTCCGACGTAGGACGATGCCATGACGCCGCCCTTCTTGACCTGGTCGTTGAGGATGGCCAGGGCGGCCGTGGTCCCGGGGGCCCCGGCATACTCCATGCCCATCTCGTGGATGATGTCGGCGATGCTGTCCCCGACGGCGGGCGTGGGGGCCAGCGAGAGGTCGACGATGCCGAACGGGGTGTCCAGCCTCCTGGAGGCCTCCTTGGCGAACAGCTGACCCACCCTGGTGACCTTGAACGCGGTCTTCTTGATGGTCTCGCAGAGCTCCTCGAAGCTCTTCCCGCGGACCTTCGTGAGGGCCTCCCTGACGACGCCGGGTCCGCTGACCCCGACGTTGATCACGTGGTCGGCCTCGGTCACGCCGTGGAACGCCCCGGCCATGAACGGGTTGTCGTCCGGCGGGTTGCAGAACACGACGAGCTTGGCGCATCCGATGGAGTCCCTGTCCTTCGTGGCCTCCGCGGCGCGGACGACGATGTCGCCCATGAGCCTGACGGCGTCCATGTTGATGCCCGTGCGGGTGGATCCCAGGCTTATGGACGAGCACACGCGCTCGGTCTTCGCCAGGGCCTCGGGGATGGACTCGATGAGCATCCTGTCCGCGGGGGTCATGCCCTTCTGGACGAGGGCGGAGTATCCTCCGATGAAGTTGATGCCGATCTCGTCGGCCGCGGCGTCCAGCGTCTCGGCTATGCGCACGAAGTCGGAGGGCGATCTGCATGCCGCCCCGCCCACGATGGCGATCGGGGTGACGGACACCCTCTTGTTGATGACCGGTACGCCGAACTCCACGCCGAGCTGGTCTCCGACCTCGACGAGCCTCCCTGCGAGCCTGACGATCTTGTCGTGGATCTTGGCGCAGAGGGCGTCCAGGTCGGGGTCGATGCAGTCCAGCAGGCTGATGCCCATGGTGATCGTCCTGACGTCCAGGTTCTCATGGGAGACCATCTCGTAGGTCTCGAAGACCTCGCTTAGCTCCACCATGTTCTCAGATCCTGTGCATCATCTGGAAGACGTCCTCGTGCGTGGCCTTGATGATGCAGCCGACCTTCTCGCCGACCCTCTCCAGGCCCTCGTTGAGCTTGTCGAACCCCTGGGTGTATCCCGAGGTGTCGACGATCAGGATCATGTTGATGTAGTCCTGGACGGTGGTCTGTTTGATGTCGAGGATGTTGATGTCGTTCTCGGCGAAGAAGTTGCAAACTGCGGCGATGATGCCGACGTGGTCCCTGCCGACCAGGGTCACTATGGTTCTGCTCATTGTATCTCCTCCTGGCCCTGCAGCATGAGGGCGTATTCCAGGGAATCGATGAGTGCGATTAGACTCGCCTCTATCACGTTTTCGGACACGCCCACGGTGGTCCAGCTGTTGACCCCGTCGGTGGTCCTGATCAGCACCCTGACGCTGGCCCTTGTGGCCGATTTCTCGTCGAGGACGCGTACCTTGTAGTCTGTGAGCCTGATGTCGCGCAGGCCCGGGAAGAAGCCCTGCAGGGCCTTCCTGAGCGCGTTGTCGAGGGCGTTGACGGGACCGTTGCCATCCGCGGCGGTGTGCTCCATCACGCCGTCGGCGTCCACGACCTTCACGCTGGCCTCGGAGTCCATGCCGCCCTCGCGGCTGTCCATGAACACCCTGAAGCCCTCCACGCGGAACCTCTGCACGAGGTCCCCGCGGAGCCTTCTGACGAGGAGCTCGAAGCTGGCGTCCGCCCCCTCGAACTCGTATCCGCGGGACTCCATCTCCTTGATCATGCGGGTGATCTCCGGGCTGTCCTCGCCCGGCTCGAGGCCGAGCTCCCTCAGCTTCTCGGAGATGCTCGCCCTCCCGGCCATGTCCGACACCAGGACCCTCCTGGCGTTGCCGACGGATGCCGGGTCGACGTGCTCGTAGGTGCGCGGGTTCTTCACCAGCGCGGAGACGTGCATCCCTCCCTTGTGGGCGAACGCGCGGTCTCCGGTGAAGGGCATGCCGGGGGAGGGCGACATGTTGGCCACCTCTCCCACGAACTTCGAGAGCCCGGTGATGCCGGGTATGTCCGCACCGCCGACGTCCACGCCCATCTTGAGGGCCAGGTCGGGGATGACGGCGCAGAGGTTGGCGTTGCCGCATCTCTCGCCGAGGCCGTTCACGGTCCCCTGGACCATGGTGCATCCCGCCTCCACGGCGGCGAGCGAGCAGGCGGTGGCCAGGTCGGAGTCGTTGTGGCAGTGGATCCCGACCGGTATCCCGACGCGGGAGAGGGCGTCCCTGCACCCCTCCGCCACCGTGGAGGGCAGCGATCCGCCGTTGGTGTCGCAGAGGACCACCCACTCGGCTCCGCCCCTCTCGGCGGCCTCCAGGACCCTCAGGGCGTACTCCCTGTCGGACCTCCAGCCGTCGAAGAAGTGCTCGGCGTCGAACATGACCCTCTTGCCTTTGGATGCGAGGAAGGCCACGCTGTCCTCCACCATGGCGAGGTTGTCCTCCAGAGAGATCCCGAGGGCCTCCGTGACCTGGAAGTCCCAGGACTTCCCGAAGATGCAGCACCGCTCGGCGGGGCAGGACGCCAGCGCCTTCAGATTTGCATCATCCTCCGGACGCACGCCGTACCTGCGGGTGCTGCCGAAGGCCGTGAGCGCCGTGCGCGTCAGGCCCAGGCCGGAGGCGCGGGCGAAGAACTCGTCGTCCCTGGGGTTCGATCCGGGCCATCCGCCCTCCACGAAGTCAGCTCCGAACGAGTCCAGCCTCCTCAGTATGTCCAGCTTGTCCTCGCAGGAGAACGAGACGCCCTCGCACTGGGCGCCGTCCCTGAGCGTGGTGTCGTAGATGAAAACGCGCCTCATCGCCGCCTCGCCCTCTCGTCCATGATGGATATGAGGTCGCTCAGTATCGCCGAGGCTGTCTCGATCCTGCCCGCGCCCCTGCCGGTGACCGTGACGGGTCCGGCCAGATCGGACAGGATCTGGGCGGTGTTCAGGGTCCCGGAGATGCCGAGGGGGTGCCCCCTGGGCACGAGCCTGGGTCCGACCTCCAGCTTGCTCTCGGAGACCTCGCCTATGAGCCTTATGACCATGTTGTGGGAGGCGGCCAGGGATATGGCGTCCTCGGTGATCGACGTGATGCCGGTGATCCTCACGTCGTTGAACGTGACGTCGCGGCCGAACACGGCGTTGGCGAGGATGACGACCTTGCACGCGCTGTCGTACCCCTCGATGTCGTTGGTCGGGTCCGTCTCGGCGTAGCCCATCTGCTGGGCCTCCTTGAGGACCTGCTCGAACGGCTGTCCGGTGTCCATCTTGCTGAGTATGAAGTTACATGTGCCGTTGAAGATGCCGCGGATGGATTCGATCCTCTCCCCGGCCAGGTTGTCGCGGCAGAGGTTGATGATGGGCATGGCGCCGCCGACGGATCCCTCGAAGCGGAGGCTGCATCCGTTGCTCTCGGCCAGGTCCATGAGGTGGCGGAACTTCAGGGCGAGCGGGCCCTTGTTGACCGTGATGACGTCCTTCCCGTTGCCGAGCGCGTACTCGATGTTCCTGAGTCCGGCGCCCCCGGTCTTCACGTCGGTGGGGCTGACCTCCACGAGGATGTCGAACTCCACCCCGGAGAGGACCTCGACGGAGTTCTGGTACGTCTCCGTGCCGACCCTTCCGGTACCCTGTTTGACGGAGACGAGCTCCAGGGGGTCGAACCCGTTCGGGTCGTAGGCGTAGGTCTTGGAATCCATGGTCCCGACGACGGTGACAGGCTCCCCGTAGCGGTCGATGAGGAACTGGCGGCGGGCGGCCAGGACCTCGCAGAAGCCCTGCCCGACCGTTCCGAATCCGCAGATGAACACCCTCATCTCAGACACCCCTCACGTATGTGATTCCGCTGCGGCGGCACTCGTCGTCGAGGAAGCCGTCCAGCCTGTCCAGGTCCTCCTGGCTCTTGGTCTTCACGGAGAGCATGCCGGTGCGCTTGGAGTAGTCCCCGGTCTTGGACGAATAGCTGACCTCGACCCCGTCGAGGTCCGCTATCGTGGAGGCCTTGTTGATGAGCCTCTCGATGTACCTCGCATCGATGTCGCCTATCAGCATGTAGTCCATGGTGAAGGTCTCGTAGGCGGTCCCGATCTTTGAGATGATGATGTCCTTGGACTTCCAGATGGCCTTGAGCCTCTCGAGCTGGTCGTCCTCCGCCTCGAACGTGATGTTGATGCAGATGCGGTGGTTCACGATCCTCTCGCGGTTGTGGACGACTCCCAGGATGTTCCCGTCCACGACGGATATGGGCTCGAGGGAGCCGACCAGCTGTCCGGGGAGGTCCTTGACGTAGAGCTCAGCGTTCACTATCATGTGCGCGCACCTATTATGAGGCGGTGATGGGCGGAGCGTATATAGGGGTGAGGGTCGGAAGATTAGAGAGAAGCGCCGAGAGGGAGATTTGAACTCCCGAGGGAAAGTTCCCACGAGCTTTCCAGGCTCGCGCCTTACCGGGCTGGGCCATCTCGGCTTAAGGATTGGGGGAACTCGAACCCCTAATTAAAAGCTTTGCCTGAACCAGTCTACGTCGGACCTGAAATCCTGCAGATGTCTGCGTGTGGAACGGGCCTTCGCGAGCTCCTCCGTGTCGAAAGTGAAGGTCTCGACCGCTTCGGCGTCGGCGGGGCAGCGCACGATCTCCCTGCCGAGCGGATCCACGGCGCGGGATGTCCCGGCCATGACGAGGTCGCCTGCGGGGCCCACGTTGTTCACGAACGCGAGGTATGTCACGTTCTCCAGGGCCCTGGCAGGCAGGATGGTTTCGAAGTACGGCGCGGACGGCGTCGCCGCCGCGGATATGCAGATGTTCACGTCCGCGCGCCTCAGGGAGCATCCGTGCAGGACCTCGGGGAAGTAGATGTCGTAGCATATGCTGAATCCGAACCTGATGCCGTGGTAGGATCCCATCGACGGCTTCCTGCCGGCGGCGTACCCGTTCTCGGTGTACACGCCGAACCTGGCGAGGTGGATCTTGTCGTAATACGAGTCGCCGTCGGGGGAGAGGAACGCCAGGCTGTTGGTCCACCCCTCGGGACCAGGCATGGGGGTGCCCACGGCCACCGCCTTGTCGTACTTGCGGCAGGCGTCCGATATTGTGGTCAGGGCGGCGGAGATGCGCTCCTCCAGGCCTTCGGGGGACACTCCGTATCCGGTGAGGAAGGACTCTGGGAAGATCAGGACCTGCTCGTCCCGGGATACAATCATGTTGGCCACCGTCTCTGCGTTCATCTCCGGGGATCCGGTCATGGGACGGATCTGGCACAGTGCGATGTCCACTTGCATAACATCGTATCGTTGCCCTCCCTTTAAATCCCATCGGGAACAACGTTAAATCCGCAGCACACGATTCCCGGAGGGTATGTCGTCCAAGATCCCGCAGGTCACCAGAGAGGATGCTGATGCCCTCGTATCATTCATCCGCACCACCGCCGAGCGCACGGGATGCAAGGGAGCGGTGGTCGGTCTCAGCGGAGGTCTGGACTCCGCCACGGTCACCAAGCTGTGCGCGGACGCGCTGGGTCCCGACAGGGTGCTCAACGTCTTCATGCCCTCCCGCGTGACGCCCGCCGAGGACTACAAGGTCACCTCGGAACTGAGCTCGATGTGGGGTACCGAGTACAAGGTGGTCGACATCCAGCCCGCGGTGGACGCCCTGGCGGCAGTCCTGCTGTCCGGGAAGGAGACGCCCCTGGAGAGGGGGAACATCTCCGCCAGATGCAGGATGATTGTCCTGTACAACATGGCGAAGAAGAGGGACTACCTGGTGTTCGGCACGTCGAACCAGAGCGAGATCATGATGGGATACTTCACGAAGTTCGGCGACGGCGCATGCGATGTGACCCCGCTCGCCAACCTCTACAAGACCGAGGTCAGGCAGCTGGCCCGGATCATCGGCGTCCCGGAGGACATAATCGCCAAGCCCCCGTCCGCCGGGCTCTGGGAGGGACAGACCGACGAGTCGGAGATGGGCATCAGGTACGAGGACCTCGACGGCATCCTGTTCGATCTCGAGCGCGACTGCTCCGACTCGCAGATCGCCGTCGACACGGGTCTCGAACTGTCCGAAATCGCCAGAATCAGGGCTCAGGTGAGGTCCATGGAGCACAAGAGGCTGCCTGCGATCCGCCCGAGTGACTTCCGATACCGAAACCATTATATACCTGGGAGCATTCCCAGGTTTAACAAGCTCCTGTAGTGTAGCGGCCAATCATGAAGCCCTCTCGAGGCTTCGACACGGGTTCAAATCCCGTCGGGAGCACTCATTTCCTTTTTCTTCAATTTCCATCATCCCAAGAGCCAGTTCTCTATAGGTCCTCCATCGGTTCGGTTGATATCCGAGGTCAGTGTACCGGTGTCACCGGTCGGCCACGTTTCCGATCCCGGAGAGTCCCATCATGGCCCAAGATGCAACCAAAGATGTCCCCGCTCTGATCGTCCGCGACCTCGTCAAGACCTACGAAGGCGTGCGCGCGGTCGACGGCATAGGGTTCGAGGTCCCCGCGGGTTCGTTCTTCGCCTTCCTCGGCCCGAACGGCGCCGGCAAGAGCACCACGCTGTCCATCATATGCTCCACCCTGGCCCGCGATTCGGGGGTCGTGGAGGTGTTCGGCAGGGACGCCGGCGATCCGGCGGTGAGGCGCGACATCGGGGTGGTCTTCCAGGGGTCCATGATGGACCGCATCCTGACCGTCCGCGAGAACCTGGCCCTGAGGGGAGGGATGTACGGCCTTTCGGGCACCGAGTTATCCGAAGCGGTCTCCGACGCCATCGGGCTGGCGGACTGCGGAGAGTTCGCCGATCGCAGGTACGGGGACCTGTCGGGCGGGCAGAGGCGGAGGGCCGACATAGCCAGGGCCCTGATACACCGCCCAAGGCTGCTGTTGCTCGACGAGCCCACATCCGGTCTGGACCCTCAGACCAGGATGCGCATCTGGGAGACCGTCAGGTCGCTCAGCTCCGAGGAGGGGATGACCGTCCTGCTGACCACCCATTACATGGAGGAGGCGGCCGACGCCGACGACGTGGTCGTCATCAATCGCGGGAGGGTGGTGGCCCATGGCACGCCCGAGCGGCTCAAGGAGATGTACTGCTCGGACATGCTCACGGTGGCCGCCACGGATCCGGAGGGCGTCCGCGGGGTCCTGGAATCAATGGGCCTGGGATATTCGGAATCGCGCGGGGTCTTCGAGGTCCCTTTGGCATCCACGCTGGATGCGGTGGGGGTCCTCGGACGGCTGGAGGGCATGATGTCGTCCTTCGAGGTCAGGACCGGGACCCTGGACGATGCGTTCATCAGGATCACGGGGGAGGAGATGGAATGATCGGGATGCTGGCTCTGGCGAAGAGGAACACCCTGTGCTATCTCCGCGACAGGCAGTCGGTCCTGTTCTCGCTGATGGCCGTCCTCATCGTGGTGCTGCTGTACCTGCTGTTCCTGAGGGATATCCTCATCTCATCCTATCCGGAGATGGACGGGATGCCCCATCTCATCGACGCATGGGTCATGGCGGGCATACTGGGCATCGTCCCGGTCACGGCCTCGGCCGGTTCGCTGCAGACCATGATCGAGGACCGCGTGTCCGGGAGGGACAGGGATATCGCCGTCACGCCCCTGAGCAGATGGGAGATCGTCGGAGGTCACGTGCTGAGCACCTTCGCGTCCGGCCTGGTCATGAGCCTGCTTGCCCTGGTCATCTGTCTTGTCTATCTCGTCGCCGTTGGCTGTCCGCTGTCCGCCGCCGGCGTCGCGGAGTGCGTCGTCCTCCTGATCCCCTCCGCTCTGTCCGGATCGGTCATCGTGTACGCGATGGTGTCGTTCATCAGGAGCACCGGGGCGTTCTCGGGATTCTTCACCGTGGTCAGCGTGATGATCGGGTTCCTGGCCGGCATCTACATGCCGATGGGCACCATGCCGGAGGCGATGCAGATCATCGGGACCCTGGTCCCGGCCAGCCAGATGGCCGCGCTTTTCCGCGAGTCGCTGTGCTCCGACGCCATGGCGGATGTGTTCGCCGGAGCGCCCGCGGACGTCCTCGGGGGCTTCAGGACTGACATGGGGTTCGATCTGGCGCTGGGGGGATTCGAGTTCTCGGCGGCCGCGTCCCTGGTGTACTCGCTCGCCGTCGCGGCGGTGTTCATGGCGATCGCCGTACTGGCCGTCCGCAGGTCCAGATGACGCTGTCGCAAGGGTAAAGCCGACGATGCCGATCCCGTGGCCATGTTCGCTCACACGACCATCCACGTATCGGACTTCGACAGGAGCCTCTCGTTCTACACGGAGGGCATCGGGCTCCCGATAGCCTCGGTCTTCGAGGCGGGGCCCGGGCGCAGGATAGCGATGCTCGGGGAGAGGGACGGGACGCATCTGGAGATAATCGGGGACGGAGAGGGACCCGTGGACTATCCGGGCGTTTCCATAGGTTTCCGTGTTAAGGGGGCCGGCGATCTCGCGGCGCGTTTGGATCCCGGGTTCAGGGGACCGATGTCCCCGTCCCCCGGGGTGACGTTCTACTTCGTCAGGGATCCGGACGGCTACTGCGTCCAGCTCCTGGAGGGATGACCCTCAGAAGGGGAGGACCTCCCGCTCCAGCTGCTCCGCCAGGACCTCCGCGAATGCGGTGTACAGGGCGGCGAACCCGCAGATCACCCCGACGATGCCGCCGGCGGTGACGAGCAGGTCGATGTTCCCGGCGTTGCCGATCCCGAGCAGGAAGAACGTTATCGTCAGGGTGGCGAACACGAACATGGTGGACTTCCTGCCCCTGAGGGTCCCCACGAAGAGGAACAGGGTCAGGAGTCCCCACAGGAGGAGCCAGGCTCCGAGGGTGTCGCCGTTCCCGGACATGCCGTCGATGCCGGCGTGGGTGGCAACGAAGGTGAGCCAGAACATCCCGTAGAGGGTGAAAGCGACGGTCCCGAACGTGTTACCGTTCTTGAATTCCATGATTCCGGCGAGCACCTGTGCCAGTCCTCCGACGAACACGCCCATGGCGAGCACCACCCCGTCGAGCGGGAGGGCTCCGGCGTTGTGGAGCGAGAGGAGCACGGTGGTCATGCCGAACCCGATGAGCCCCAGGGGCGCCGGGTTGGCCTTCTTGGTCGATACGGTCTCGTCGGCCATGAGTGGCTGATGCAGGTATCATATAAAATTGTACGCCGTTCGACGAATGATGGTTACGTCTTTCGTCGAACGGCTTTGTTCTCAGACCGAGGCCGGGGACCCCTCGGGACCCGTACGGTTGCCGCCGGGGGACGGCCAGCACTCGTATCTGAGCAGGAGGGCGGCCATTATGATTACGATGACCGACCCGATGTTGTGGACCAGCGCGCCGGCGATCGGGCCCATGAGCCCGAACACGGCCATGACCATGGCAACGGAGTTCAGGACGATCGAGAATGTTATGCCGGCCTTGATCGTGAGGAGCGTCCTGCGACTAAGCCTCACGACTCCTCCGATCTTGGAGACGTCGTCGTCGACGAACACGATGTCAGCGCTCTCGGTGGCCATCTCGTTCCCTATGCCGCCCATGGCGATGCCCACGTCGGCGCGCTTGAGCGCGGGGGCGTCGTTGATCCCGTCGCCGACCATGCAGGTGGTCCTCTCACCCTCCATCGAGACGACGGTCCGCAGCTTGTCCTCAGGAAGGCATTCCCAGACCACATCGTCCATCCCGAGGGAATCGGCGATCCTCCTGGCGACATGACGGTTGTCCCCGGTCAACATGACGGTCCTGATGCCCAGGCCCCTGAGTTCGGAGACAGTATCGGCGGAATCGCGCTTCAGTGTATCCGAAAGCACGGCGAAACCGACGGTCCTCCCGTCGATGCCTGAGAACACGACGGTGTACCCCTCGTCCCTGACCTTGGCCGCGGACTCCAGCGTGGCATCCAGGTTCACGGGGCAGAGCTCCCTCATGAGTCCCTCATTGCCGGCGGTCACGCGTGAGCCGCGGACGGTCCCGGAGATCCCGCGCCCGGGCATGTAGGCGAAGTCCTCCACCGGTTCCATCTCATCCGCATGGGCGGATGCGATCGCCCTTCCGAGCGGGTGTTCGGAGCGGGACTCCACCGACGAGACGAAGCGCTCGATGATCTCCGCATCGGTCGCCGCGTCGGTGCTGGTGAAGCCGTGGCAGACGATCTCCCCCGTGGTGAGGGTGCCGGTCTTGTCCATCAGGATGGTGTCCACCGACGCCATGCGCTCGACCGCGCCTCCGTCCTTCACGAGGATGCCCCTCTTCGACATGTTGCCTGCGGCGGCCATGATCGCGGTGGGGGTGGCCAGTATGAGCGCGCAGGGGCAGAATACGACCAGCACGGTCACGGACCTGTATATGTCCTGGAAGGCGAGGTACGAGAGTATCGCGACGGTGAACGCGATGATGACGATGTAGACGGCCCATCTGTCCGCCGTGCGGACGACCCTGGACTTGCCGGCGTCGGCGTTCTCGATGATCCTCGTCATCCTGGCTATGGTGGTGTCGTCGCCCACGCGGTCCACCGAGATGTCCACGGACCCGAACATGTTCACGGTCCCGGAGGATACGCGGTCGCTGGGAGCGATGTCGCGGGGGACCGATTCGCCGGTCAGGATGGAGTTGTTGACCGAGGTGGTCCCGCTGAGGACCACGCCGTCGACGGGTACGATCTCGCCCGGGATCACACGCACGGTGTCACCGAGGACGACGTCTTCCACAGGGACGGTGGCCTCATGCCCGTCCCTGACGACCCTGGCGGTCACCGGCCTCATGCCCACGAGCCTCATGATGCTGGCGTTGGCATGGTTGACGGTGGCCTCCTCCAGGAATCCGCCGATCTGCATGATGATGGCTATCTCGGCCGCTGCGTCGTACTCCCCTATGAGCACCGATGCCACGATGGCGACGGAGACGAGCACGTCGGCGGTGATGTCGTGCTCCTTCACCACGCCGACGATGGCGCCCCAGACTATCGGGACGCCGCAGCTCAGGATCGGTACGAAAACTATGGGCCACGTCCACTCGGCAAGGAACGAGACGAGCAGGGCGGCTATGCCTATGACGATGCAGGCGAACGGTATCTTCTGTTCGGATATGGCGTCCTTGACCAAGGACACGCTAATCACCTTCTGATACCCCTACGGGGTAGTGGTATTAATACCCGTAGGGGGTATCAGGGGGATTTCAGATCTTCGAGAACTGCTCGATGACCTTGGTGAACTCGGCGATGGTCTTGTCGGCGTCGCCGTGCTCGATGCCGTCCCTGACGCAGTGCTGGATGTGCCCCTCCATGATGATCTGACCGACCTTGTGGACCGCGCTCTTCACGGCGTTGACCTGCACGATGATGTCCTCGCACGGGACGTCCTCGTCGATCATCCGGTCTATCGCGGCGATCTGCCCCTGGATCTTCTTGAGGCGGCGGTGCAGATTGTCCGCGTCCATGCATTGCTTCATACCCCACCCGTAACGGGTGGGACATAATGAATGTGAGTGGGGAGAAGGAAGGGTGGACGGGGAGGCCCCGCCCTTGCAGTTTCAGGGGTTCTGCGCCTTTCCGGCCTTCGCCCTCTCGGACCTGTTCTTGAGCAGGGATGCCACGATGGTGATCAGGAGCACCCCGATGATGATGATCAGGGACCAGACGACGGGGAAGTCGTGCAGGAACAGCAGCTTCATGGACACGAACAGCAGGATGACCCCGAGACCGTACTTGAGGTACCTGATGGACTCCATGCCTCCGTGGATGACGAAGAACAGGGACCTGAGGCCCATGACCGCGAAGATGTTCGAGGTGTAGATGACCAGGGTGTCGGTGGAGATCGCCAGGACGGCCGGGATGGAGTCCAGGGCGAACACGATGTCGGTCAGCTCGATGACGATGACGCACAGGAACAGGATCGTGATGACGCGTCTGCCGTTGACCTTCACGAACATCTTCCCGCGGGTCTCGTCGCCGTCGACGTAGTCGAAGCGGTTCTTCATGTACTTCGCGATCTTGTTCTCCTTGTTGTCGTCGTCCTTGCTGAACAGCGTCTTGAGCGCGATGATAAGCAGGATCACTCCGAACACGTAGAGGATCGGCTCGAACCTCTCGATGAGCTCCACACCGACGAAGATGAAGATCGCACGGAACACGATGGCCCCGATGACGCCGTAGAACAGCGCATGGTGCTGATCCTCGTCCTTGATTCCGAAGTATGCGAACAGGATGATGAACACGAACAGGTTGTCCATGCTCATCGCCTCCTCGATGGCGTACGCGGTGTAGTACTCCATCGTCTTGTCGGCATCACCCGTCACGATGAACAGAAGGACGCCGAAGGCGAGGGCGACACCGACCCAGACCGCGGTCTGGCCCAATGCGCTTTTCAGGGGGATGTGGTGCGGCTTCCTGTTTATCCACAGGTCGGCTGCCAGGAGCACGACGATGATGGCGATGAAGACGTACCACAGATCCGATTCTACCAGCATGTGGATTCCCCATGCCCGTCATAGCTTAAGGGTTGCGGGGGAGCCCTTCGTGAGGGCCGAACCCCGCTTTGAGAGCGCTCAATGGGTGTGCGGGAAGATGATGGTGATCGCCAGGACGATAGTGATGCCCAGGATCACGAGCCCGAAGGACTGGAGGTCCTGCCTCTTGCGGTGGAACGCCTCCGGGAGGATGTCGCACAGCGCGACGTACATGAACGTACCCGCGGCGAACGCCAGGGGGATCCCGGTGAGGCCGCCGATGTCGGAGAGCCCGCTGAGCACGGCGAAGAACACGAGGCCCGCGACGGGGGTGATGAGGCCGAACCCCAGCAGGTACATCATGCTCTTCCTTTTCGGGATGTCCGATACGAGGAGCATCGACGACAGCGAGAACAGGACCACGAACTTGTGGACGCACATCCCCACCGTGGTGATGGCGGCAATCTCGCCCCCGGCCAGGAACGTGGCGGCCAGCGCGAGACCGTCGCAGGCGGCGTGGATGGACAGCCCTATGAAGGAGGACATCGACGTGAGCTTGTGGCTGTGGGAGTCCGATCCGCACTCGCAGGAGCATCCGGACATATGGCGGTGCTTCAGGTAGATCTCTACCGCCATGATCAGGAGGAATCCCGCCAGGATGGCGTAGAGCGCGTAGTTGATCCCCTCGTGGCCGTCGTAGGCATGGATGTTGGCGTCGAAGGCCTCGGGGAGCAGGAGGAGGAACAGCAGACCCACGAATATGCCGGCGCTGAGCGCCACCAGCAGGTGGATCTGGCGGTCCGACAGCATCCTGATGCGGGGCAGGAAGGCTCCCACCATCGAGAGCGCCAGGATCCCGATCGAGTAGGCCAGGAACAGGATGACGGTGTCCATGCCTGCGTGTTGGGTATGTTGATATTAAAGAGTTTTGAGAATGTTAATAATATATCCCCTCCATCGGTATGCAGAGTTATTAAGGTGGCATCATGGGGATAGTCAGCGTCTCTCTGAACGACGAGAACCTCGCGGCACTGGACAGGATCCAGGAGACCTACGGCCTCAGCGGGAGGTCCGAGGCGGTCCGCGCATCCATAAACGCCGCGCTCGCCGACATCCGCGAGATGGAGGCGATGGAGGGGGATGTCGAAGGGGTCCTGATAATCGTGCGCGGGAACCACGAGGACCCGTGGATGATGTGCATACAGGGGAGGTACGAGAGGACCATCAAGACCCAGCTCCACTCCCACCTCAGGAACCACAAGTGCCTCGAGGTCATGGTCGTCTCCTGCGACGGCGAGACCCTGTCGAGGATGCTCCGCGACATCCAGTCGGAGGGCAAGGCGGACTACGTGAAATTCGTCCGCGGATGACTGTCCCCGCCCGTCTTTTTTAAGCTCCCATCTTTTTTTTATAGTGATACCACATACACGAGAGACGGATGGGATGTGGATATGAGTGATAACACTCAAGACAGCGGTAGCTCCCGCAGGAGCTTCAAGGCTCGTATTCCGATCAGCGCATCGGATGCGACATCATCGATTAAGAACGGACTCACGCACCTCGGGGACAGCATCTCCCGCGGCATGGAGAGCTTCAAGGACAGGGGGACGAACCTCCACGGCAGGATGGCCAGCAGGGATTCGTCGGTGTACTCCAAGGGGGTCCGCGAGCTCGACAACTACGGCTACGAGAGATACAACATAAAGGACGACAGCGAGATCTTCATCTCCAGGCTGTCCGACAAGGCCCTGTTCAACGACGGCGAGCCTGTGCTCGTCAGGGCGACCGAGGGCAACTTCGTCGGATCCTCCGACCCCTTCGCCACCAACAGCGAGGTCAAGGCCGAGTCCGAGCCGGCTCCCGAGGATGCGAGGAGCCTCTTCAAGAACGTCCCGCTCAGTTCCCAGCAGTCCAACACGTACGTCGGAGTGGTCGGGGTCAACAACGGCGGGCACATCGAGGTCACGAGACCCGGGTTCCTGGACAAGATGACCCGTGTCAGCAACGTCCATCCGGCCCCCTCCATCGAGGTGGCCGACGACGAGGGCGACGATGACCATGTCATAATAGAATCCAAGCCCGAGGAGACCACCAAGGATTACGACTCCCTGATGAGCCGCATCGTCTCGGCTCCGCGCCACGAGGCCGCCGATGCGGTCGAGGAGGCCGTCCCGGAGACGCAGGTCGAG
>CASFYI010000034.1 GCA_949298875.1 uncultured Methanomassiliicoccales archaeon
CAGACATTTGTATCGTACATCCCCCACGTTATGATCATGTGGATCGGATCATCACCACGAGATGCTCATCCGAACAGAGAACTTGCTCTATCGATATTGTTCGAACATCTATATTACAGAATCAATCGAGCAGATATGTTTTGAATTGATAGAATTCAATAGACATTTGTCGAGTATATTGGATTTGAACCGACGTTTGTATTATATAGATGAAGGATAATCATCGAATCGCTTCGGACATAGGTCCAAAGGTGAATCAAATGGCAATCAAGAACGAGTATCTGAAGAGCGTCTACGAGGGGCTCCAGCAGCGCAACCCCGAGCAGAAGGAGTTCCTCCAGGCCGTCGCCGAGGTCCTCGAGTCCCTCGAGCCGGTCGTCGAGGCCAGGCCCGAGATCCAGGCCAACGGAATCATCGAGAGGCTCGTCGAGCCCGAGAGGGTCATCATGTTCAGGGTCCCCTGGGTCGACGACAACGGAAAGGTCCAGGTCAACCGCGGATACCGTGTGCAGTTCAACTCCGCCATCGGTCCCTACAAGGGCGGACTGAGGCTCCACCCCTCCGTCAACCTCTCCATCCTCAAGTTCCTCGGATTCGAGCAGATCTTCAAGAACAGCCTCACCACCCTGCCCATAGGCGGCGGAAAGGGAGGATCCGACTTCGACCCCAAGGGCAAGTCCGAGGGCGAGATCATGCGCTTCTGCCAGTCCTTCATGACCGAGCTCCAGAGGCACATCGGCCCCGACACCGACGTCCCCGCCGGAGACATCGGAGTCGGCGGAAGGGAGATCGGATACATGTTCGGCCAGTACAAGAGGCTCAACAACGAGTTCACTGGCGTCCTGACCGGAAAGGCCATCGGCTCCGGCGGATCCCTCGCCAGGACCGAGGCCACCGGATACGGCCTGTGCTACTTCACCGACGAGATGCTGAAGGCCGCTGGCAAGTCCTTCGAGGGCAAGAAGGTCGTCATCTCCGGATCCGGAAACGTCGCGATCTACGCCACCCAGAAGGCCACCCAGCTCGGTGCCAAGGTCATCGCCCTGTCCGACTCCAACGGATACATCTACGACCCCAACGGAATCGACTACAAGGTCATCCAAGAGATCAAGGAGATCAAGAGGGACAGGATCAAGACCTACCTGAACTACGTCCCCTCCGCCACCTACACCGAGGGTTGCAAGGGCATCTGGACCATCCCCTGCGACATCGCCCTCCCCTGCGCGACCCAGAATGAGCTGGACGGCGAGAGCGCCAAGGCCCTGATCGCCAACGGATGCTTCGCCGTCGCCGAGGGAGCCAACATGCCCAGCACCCCCGAGGCCGTCGCCGCCTTCCAGGACGCGGGCGTCCTCTTCGGACCCGCCAAGGCCGCCAACGCCGGCGGTGTGGCCACCTCCGCCCTGGAGATGTGCCAGAACAGCGCCAGGCTCTCCTGGTCCTTCGAGGAGGTCGACTCCAAGCTGAAGGGCATCATGCAGACCATCTACAAGGAGGCCTCCGAGGCCGCCAAGAGGTACGGCATGGAGGGCAACCTCGTCGCCGGAGCCAACATCGCCGGATTCGAGAAGGTCGCCAACGCCATGCTCTGGCAGGGCGTCTCCTACTGATCCAAAACCCCGGGAGGGGGCCTCCTCCCCTCCCACACAATGATTCTACGACGGTCCCAATGGGGACCGGACATACATCGACCGGGCATCCTCTGAGAAGATCCGGAGGGGTGCCGCAACCGTTCAGGCCGAGAGGTTGAACTGCTTCACGTCCCTCGGGCTGATGCTCCCGCGGTACTCCGCGAGGCTGTCCTTCCTGAAGACGCGGTCCACGTCGGTCAGCACGTACACCTTGGGACTGGCGAATCCCGCGAGGGACGGATCCAGCAGAAGTACGGCCTTGTGCCTTCCGGGCTCGCGGGTGACCGTCCAGGTGGTGACGAAGTCGCCCTTCATCTCCTTGATCAGGACCATGCTGTTCTTCTACCCCGTCTGGAGCTTCGCATCGTTCAGGCGGTAGACGTCGCCGATCCTCGGCTTGTTGTGACGGGTCGGCGGCTTGTAGTATCCGAGCTCGTCCCTCACGGGCTGGTCCTCCGCCGCCATGCGCCTCACCCTGGGCGAAGGCATGTCTCCGGTGTGCTCCTCCACGAAGGCGGCGGCCTTCGCATCGCCGGATGCGGCCATCCTCCTGAGGGCGTCCATGGACTCCTGCACCTTCCAGGAGCGGATGAGCCATTTCCGCGCCTCCTCGGCGTCCGTCTTCATGAGGGCGATCCCCAGAGCGCTCTGAGCGGCCGAATCCTCGTACTCGGCGCGTTTCCTGAGCTGCGCGATGGCAGCCTGGTCGCCGCCCTTGGCCTTCTCCTCGACCTGCTTGGGCGTATCCACCTTGGGCTGCGGCGCGACCTTCACGGTGCGGGATGCCGGCTTCGCGGGTTCGCGGACGGTCTTGAGGACGCGCCTTGCATCGGGATCCGTCTTCGCCAGGGCCTTCAGCTGGAGATAAGCGTCGTAGTCACCCTCGTCTATCCTCTGGGTGAGCCTGATGATGCGGAGAGCGACTGCCATGGACGTCCGAACGGCATCACGGATAAGAGGTCTGCGGTTCCGTGACACTTAGTGGCAGACCGAAGCTTCGATTGGACATGTATTAAATACCGGATGGCTCCGCCGTTAGCATGAGCAACTTCGACGCCCTGTGCCAGGTACTCGAGGACATGGACAACGACACATTCAACGACATCGTCAACCAGAAGTCCGCGGACGTCATCAAGGCGCTGATAGGGATAACCGAGGACAGCCTGAGCGGGGTCTCCGTTTTCGCGGACTTCATCCTCTGCGCGGTCGCAGCGGACGGGGAGCTGACGGAGAAGGAGTATCTCTTCCTGAAGCCATCCCTGGACCTCATCCTGCAGAGGGACACGACCTTCGAGGACGCCCAGAAGCTGTTCTACGACGAGGGTCTGGACAAGCCCAAGGACTACAAGAGGGCGATGGACCAGATGGTCGACGTCATCGGCAGGGTCAGCCCCGAGCTCAAGGACGACATCGTCCTGCTCTGCCTCATGGTCTGCGCCGTCGACGGCGAGGTCACCGAGGAGGAGAAGGACTGGATCAGGAACCTCATCGAGTGATCCGCGGTCCCCTGGCGGACCATCCTCCGACCCATAAGATTATTATCATCCCTCGCAACGGCCGGTGCATGACCGACACCGAGCCGGCGAGGGACACGGGGAACATCCTGGGCGATCCGAAGAGGGCGCTCATCGCCATGGTCGTACCCATAGCGATAGGCATGCTCGTCCAGTCCCTGAACAACCTCGTGGACGCCATATGGGTGTCCGGGGTCGGGACCGCCGCGCTCGCTGCCACGGGCGTCGTGTTCCCGTTCTTCTTCATCCTCATCGGAATCGGGAACGGTCTCGGCGTAGGCGCTTCGCAGGCAATCGCACGCCGCATCGGCATAGGGGACAGGGAGGGCGCCGGACGCGTCGCTTCCCAGACGCTCGTGATCGGGGTGCTCGTTGGGATAGTCATCGCGATCGTCTTCGCAGCCTTCCCGGAGAGGATCTTCGAGGCCGCCGGTGCCG
Organism: uncultured Methanomassiliicoccales archaeon; assembly: GCA_949298875.1. Lineage (GTDB taxonomy): Archaea > Thermoplasmatota > Thermoplasmata > Methanomassiliicoccales > Methanomethylophilaceae > Methanoprimaticola. The sequence goes on from CASFYI010000034.1 coordinate 3,584, forward strand.
GCGTGTACATCGACGAGGTCCTCGCCTACGGCGTCCCCATAATGGTATGCTCTCCGATCTATCTGCTGAGCTTCATATTCAGCGCTCTGCTGAGATCAGAGGGCGCGGCGAAGATGTCCATGCTCATCCAGATCGCCGGCGTCGCCGTCCATATGGTCATGGATCCCCTACTCATCTACGGCCTCGGCATGGGCGTCATGGGAGCCGCCGTGGCCAGCGCCCTGTGCATGGTCGTGGCGTCGCTCCTGGCCGTCTACATCTACATGCGCCGCGACACCTACGTGAAGATCTCTTTCAGGGGGTTCCGCTTCGACAGGGCCCTCGACTGGGACATACTCCGCGTCGGCATCCCCGCATCCGTCGAGATGATCCTCGTCTCCATCTCCACCCTGATCATGAACATCCTGATCGAGACCGTGGACCCCATCAACGGCGTGGCGACATACACCACAGGCTGGAGGATACTCGACCTTGTCATGATCCTGTCCATATCCTTCGGTTCCGCCCTGGTCCCCATCAGCGCGGCCGCGTACGGGCAGGGCAACTACAGGAAGATCAGGGCGACGTACATGTACGGCCTGAAGTACAGCGTCCTGGCGATGGTGTGCCTGGCCGCAGTCGCCATGGTCACGGCCCCCTGGCTCGTCTATCTGTTCACATATTCCGGGGATACCGTGGCCCTGTCCGAGGAGATGACCCGCTTCGTCAGGATCGGACTTCTGATGATGCCGTTCTGCTCGATAGGCATCCTCACATCCAGCATGTTCCAGTCCATCGGTAAGGGGCTGTGGGCTCTGCTCGCCTCCGCACTCCGCAACTTCATCCGTATCCCGGTGTGCGTGCTGATCGGATCCACCCTGACCGGGATATGGTGGAGCGTGACCGTGGGAGAGATGATTGGGACCTGCATCGTCGCCATGTTCGGACTGTACGTCCTCTCGGTGCTCCGCGTGAAGCTCGGAGACAGGGATGTGAGCGATATCGCACATTCGGACTGAATACCAGTCCCCCGTGTCCATCATCAGACACATTCATATACTTGGAACGACAGATAATCCGCCGACAACATATGTCAGAATTCGATTCCGACAATAACGGTGCGTGGATATGGACAGCCTGACCATAATCTACGCCTCAATCATCATTGTACTGGTCATCTGTTCCGCTTTCTTCTCCCTGACGGAGACTGCCTTCACCGGCGCCAACCGTGTCAGGCTCAAGAAGATGGCGAACGATGGGAACGCCAAGGCCGAGAAGGCGCTGACGATGCTGGAGGACTACGACAAGTTCCTCACCACCAACCTCATCGGTGTGAACGTGGTCAACATCGCCTCGAGCACCGTCGCCACGGTCATGTTCGTCGCGCTGTTCGGCGACCTGGGCAGTCTGGTCAACATCGTCGTGATGACGCTGGTCTCCCTGACGTTCTGCGAGATCATCCCCAAGTCCGTGGCCAAGAAGAGCCCCGAGAAGTGGTGCATCAAGACCGCCAACATGTTCAACGGTCTGATCCGCGTCCTCTCCCCGGTGTCCTGGCTGTTCACCAAGCTCACCAAGGCCATCGGCGAGGACGAGAACACCGCCATGAGCGACGAGGAGCTAGAGGTCCTCATCGACGAGTGCGAGGACGACGGCGTCCTGAAGGACCGCGAGAGCGAGCTCATCAAGTCCGCCATCAGGTTCGACGACGTCATGGTCGGCGACCTCTGCGTCCCCAGGACCGAGATCGTGGCCATCGCGAAGGATGCCGACTCGGAGAAGCTCGCGGACCTCATCACGGAGACGGAGTTCTCCAGGTACCCCGTGTACAACGGCACCATCGACGACATCGTGGGCATGGTCTCCGCCAAGAGGTACTTCACCGCCAAGCGCAAGGGGATGCCCTGCGGCGTGACGGACCTCATGACCACTGTCAAGTACGTGCCGGAGTCCACCAGGGCATCCGACCTGCTCAACGACTTCCAGAGGACCAAGACCCACATGGCGGTCGTCCTTGATTCGTACGGCGGTACCATCGGCATAATCACCCTGGAGGATGTCCTCGAGGCCCTCGTCGGAGAGATCTGGGACGAGAGCGACGAGATCCACCAGGACATCGTCGCCAACACCGACGGGTCCTTCACCGTTAACGGCACCACCAGCGTCTACGACCTGATGGACGCCCTCGGGAGGGACTTCAGCGTCGAGGGATACGAGGAGAACACCCTCTCCGGATTCCTGATGCACAGGCTCGGCAGGCCTCCGGCTGCCGGGGACAGGGTCATGTCGGACGACGTCGAGTTCAGCGTCGTCAGCGTCAAGGGCCACATGGCCGACAAGTGCAGAGTCATGGACAAGAGGGCCCCTCCCGAAGAGTGAGGCCCTCCGACCCGGACCTTGTATGGGTCCGGGTCATCAAACACAATCACACTTTCTCAGGGATGAGACGAGGAGGGACCTCATCGCATCCAACATCCCATATCGATCGCTGAGACAAGGGTCCGAGATCCTGCGACACGACAGCGATCACAACAACCGATATCATCCATCCGACGATTCTGGTAACAGAGAGGAATCGAGGCATGTCCAAGAGAATAGTTGTGATATCGGCTTCCCCGCGCAAGGGAGGCAACACGGACCTGCTCTGCGACGAGTTCGTACGCGGAGCGGTGGAATCCGGCAACGATGTTGAGAAGATCAACCTCAGGGGCAAGAGAATTGGGTTCTGCACCGCCTGCTACCACTGCAAGGACGGCAGGGGCGAGTGCTGCATCGAGGACGACGTCCCCGAGATCATATCCAAGATGGAGGCCGCCGACATCATCGTGCTGGCCAGCCCGGTCTACTTCTACTCGGTGGACGCCCAGCTCAAGGCCCTCATCGACAGGTTCAACGCCCGCTGGAAGGCCATCAGCGGCAAGACGTTCTACTACATCGCCGCCGGAGCCGAGACACACGACCATGTCACCTCCTGCACCATAGACTGCATGCGCGGCCTGGCGGAATGCCTGGAGGGGTCCGTCGAAGGCGGGACCGTCGAGGCCACCGGCGTCTTCGAGAAGGGGACCATAGTGGACACCCCGTTCATGCGGCAGGCGTACGAGATGGGAAAGGGCTGCCACCGATGTGATAGCATGAAGGTCATGGCCGTCAACGGAAGCCCGAGGAAGGGCTGGAACACCGA
>CASFYI010000035.1 GCA_949298875.1 uncultured Methanomassiliicoccales archaeon
TCCACATCGACGAGCTGGCCCTCGATCATGACCCCGTCGTCGGTCTCGACCATGGCGACGGCGTAGGGCTTCAGCATGTTGTTGCAGTCCGGGGCCTCGTGGATGACCGAGAACGAGTACACGGTTCCGGTCCTCGCCAGCGCGTAGGGCTCGATCTTGCCGATGGAGGCCCTCCTGCAGTCGGGGCAGAAGGTCCTCGCCGGGAAGAAGATCCTCCCGCAGTTGGTGCACTTGGTCCCGACCAGGTTATACCTGCCGGGGATCTCCCTCCACTCCCTTGCGACGGATGACATCAGATCGCCTCCAGGATGGTGACGGTGGCAGCGGAACCGATGCCTCCGGTGTTCTGAGCCAGGGCGTACTTGACGTTCTCGACCTGGCGCTTGTCGGCGCGGCCCCTCACCTGGTCGGCGATCTCCGCGACCTGCGCGACGCCGGTGGCTCCGATGGGGTGTCCCCTCGCCTTCAGTCCTCCGGAGGTGTTGATGGCGATCTTGCCTCCGATCCTGCACTGCCCGTCGAGGACGGCCTTGCCCGCCTCGCCCTTGGGGAAGAACCCGAGGTCCTGCAGCGCCATGATGCCTGCAACGGTGTAGTTGTCGTGGACCTCCGCGACCTGGATGTCGTTCGCGGTGATGCCGACCTGCTGGTACGCCCTGTTGGCGGCTTCGCGGGTGGCGCGGAAGGAGGTGATGTCCCTGCCGCGGGAGAACAGCGCGAGCGAGTCGCTCGCCTGGGTGACGGCGGCGATCTTCGCGTAGCAGTCGGTGTGCTCCTTGGCCTTCTCCAGCGGGCACAGCACCAGCGCCGCGGCTCCGTCGGAGATGGGGGCGCAGTCGAACATCCCCAGCGGATCGGCGACCGGGCCGGACCTCAGCACGGTGTCCAACTTGATCTCCTTCCTGAACTGGGCGTTGGGGTTGAGCGCTCCGTGGAAGTGGCTGTTCACGGCGAACGAGGCGATCTCCTCGCGGGTGGCCTCGCCGTCGTGGATCATCCTGCGGGCGATCATGGCATAGAGGCTGGGGAAGGTGACTCCCATCCCTGCCTCCCACTCGGCGTCCGCCGTGGCGTCCAGGACGGAGTTGATGGCGGCGTCGTCCATGTCGGTCATCTTCTCGGCTCCGCCGACCACGACATAGTCGCTGACGCCGGAGGCGACGTCCATGTACGCCTGCCTGAAGGCCACGCCTCCGGAGGCCCCTCCGCACTCCACGCGGATGGCGGGGATGTGCCTGCTGGCCATTCCCGTGTAGTCCGCGATGAGGGCGTCGATGTGCTGCTGGTTGATGAAGCGCCCCGCGGACATGTTGCCGATGTACATCGCATCGATCTCATCCCCGGCCAGGCCGGCGTCTGCGATCGCCTTCATTCCGGCCTCGATGCCGAGCGCCCTGAACGACTTGTCCCAGAGCTCGCCGAACTTGGTGACCCCGGTACCTATGATTGCTACATCCCTCATGATATCACTCCGGCATGACGATCTTGCCCTTGAACTTCGCATACGTCCCGTAGTCGACGTACACGGGGTTCTCGAGGATCCTCTCGAGCACCGGGGCGTTGTCCCTCTTGTAATCCTTGATCGCGTCGGTGACGGTGATGTCGAACGCGTCGCTTCCGGCTCCCGATCCGTAGGACGTGACGAATATCCTGTCCCCGGGCTCGGCGTGGTCGAGCACGTTCGCCAGACCCAGCGGGACGGCCCCGCTGTAGGTGTTGCCGATCTCCGGCGTGAGCAGACCGTACTGGATCTGCTCGGGGGTGAATCCCAGCATGGCGGCGACCCTGGTGGGGAACTTGCCGTTGGGCTGGTGGAAGACCGCGTGCTTGTAGTCCTCGGGCTTGGTGCCCATGGCTTCGAGCATCATCTTCGCCGCGGAGGTGATGTGCCTGAAGTAGGCGGGCTCCCCGGTGAACCTGCCGCCGTGGAGCGGGTAGGGCTGCCCCTCGCGCCTCCAGAAGTCCGGCGTGTCGGTGGTGAAGGAGAGGGTCTTGTTGATCCTCGCGATGATGTTCTCGGATCCGATCAGATAGGCTGCGCCTCCGGCGGATGCGGAGTACTCCAGCGCGTCCCCGGGGGCCCCCTGGGAGGTGTCCGAGCCGATGGCGACTCCATATTTCACCATTCCAGCACCTACCAGACCCATGCACGTCTGGATGCCGGCGGTTCCCGCCTTGCACGCGAACTCCATGTCCGCGGCGGTCATGGCGGGCGTGGCGCCGATGGCCTCTGCGACGATGGTCGACGTGGGCTTGACCGCGTAGGGGTGGGACTCCGACCCGATGTAGATGGCCCCGATGTCCTTCGGGTCCACCTCGGGCACGCGGTCCATCATGTACCTTGCGGCCTCCGTCGCGATGGTCACGACGTCCTCGTCCGGGGACGGGACGGACTTCTGGTTGATCATCAGTCCCTTGCCCATGGACTTGCCGTCCACTCCCCAGATCCTCCCGATCTCCTCGGGTTTGATCCTGTACCTCGGGACGTACGCCCCGTAGCTCACAATTCCGACTTCCATCAAATCCCCTCCGCGAGCGCATCGAGCCTGCCGACAATCTCCTCCACCGAGAGCTCGGTGGTGACGAGAGGTATCCCCTCCAGCCTGGCCAGTTTGATGGCCAGGGGGTCGATCGCGTCAGGCTTGACGTAGACGACCATCGCCGGCGTGAGCGGATGCGCGCGCACGGCGATCATGGGCGACCTCCCGTAGTGGACGTCGGTGAATATCAGCGCCCTCTCGGTGTTGGTCCCGTATATCTTCAGATAGTCCTCCGAGCCCAGGCTGAGGATGGCCTTGATCGAATCGACGGCTGTGTAGCCGAAGACCGACTTGGACATCACCCTGTCCGGGTTCAGGTTCTTCCCGTCGATCGCCTTGATGAAGTCGTCGATCGGGACCCCGCCGGCGAACTCGTCCATCGAGATGATGAAGTCGAGCTTGTAGTCGGGGTTGTACCTGGAGATGACCGGGGAACCGTTCTGGATGTCGAGTTCGATGAAGGCGTCCACCATCTTGCGGACGACGTTGACGCCGGGGGACTTGCGCCTCCCGGACTCGTAGTCGCTCACGACGGAGTGGGAGACGCCCATGGCCTCTGCCAGCTGGTGCTGCGAGAGCCCGAACTCCTCCCTCCACTTCCTGATGGTCCTGCCGGGGTCCGGCGAGAGTGCGATCTCGCCGGCTATCCTCTGTTTGAACTCGTCCACCATTCGATGGAGGATGAGAGGTTGCTTATTTAACCGTGTCGAATATCGCTACCGTCGATTGACGAACTCAGTCGAGTTCGCGCCTGAGCGTCTCGACCACGGTGCGGAGCACCTTGAGGCGCCCGTACTTCTTGTCCTCCGACTCGACGACCACCCATGGAGCGTAATCGGTGTTGGTGGACTCGATCATCCTGTCCACGTACTCCTGGTAGACATCCCACTTCTCGCGGTTGCGCCAGTCCTCGTCGGTGATCTTCCACTGCTTGTACGGATTCTCCTGGCGGGCCTGGAAGCGGGCGAGCTGCTCCCCGTTGCTGATCTCCATCCAGAACTTGATCACGATGCCCCCGGCGTCGTGGATCTGGCGCTCGAAGTTCCTGATCTCCTCGGCGGAGCGCTGGTACTCCTCCTCGGTGCAGAAGCCCTCGATGGGCTCCACCATCATCCTGCCGTACCAGGAGCGGTCATAGATTGTGATGTGGCCCTGCTTGGGCATGTTGTAGGAGAACCTCCACAGATAGGTGTGGAGCATCTCGTCCCTGGCGGGAGCGGCGACCGGACACACGTAGTACCCCCTGGGGCTCATGGCGCGGACGAGGCGCTTGATGCTGCCGCCCTTGCCGGCGGCGTCCCACCCCTCGAAGACGATGACCATCGACCTCTTGGAGCCGGCGAGCTTGGTCTGCATCCTGGAGACCTCGCGGGAGAGCTCCTCCAGCTCGCCCTTGTAGCTCTTGGCCCTCAGGGTGAGGTCGGCCCCCTTCCTCGGATTGGGGAAGAGTGGTTCGACCTTCGCGTCGGACGCGGGGATGCCGAACTCCAGCACGTGCTCCACCCTGGAGATGAAGGTATGCACGACGGTGGCCATGGTGACCTCCGGGTCGGAGACGTTGATGATGTCCCACGGAGCGAGCACCGTGGAGGTGCTGGCTATCAGCGGCATGACGAGCTTCCCGTCCCACTTCTTGGGGTCGATGTGGTCGTCGGTGAGGAACGTCCCGCTCTTCTTGCTCTTGGCGCCGTATGTCTTGGCAAGGGAGTCGAGGACCTCGTCGCTCATGTTCAGGAAGATCTTGACCATGATGACGCCGTTGTTGCACAGATACCTCTCCAGACCCATGGCGGTGGCGACGTTCTCCCCGATGTCGTCCCCCTTGTTGGCGGTGGCCACAAGCCAGGAGTACCAGGACCGGTCGTAGATGCCGATCTTGCCCTTGGCGGGTCCGCGGGAGATGTACCTGAGCATCTCCCTGGGGCTGTCGATGGACTCGGGTATGAAGTGGGTGTAGCCCATCCCGCGCGGCTCCAGGAGGTTCATGAACTCGTTGATCACGCGGCCCATCACACGGCCGCTGCGGCCCTCGAAGATCACGAGTACCTGCTTCTGCTCATCCACTATCCTTCTCTGGAGGAGCGTGAGCCTCTCCGCGAGCTCGTCCGACACCGATGCTGCCATGGGATGCTGATTCGGGAACTCCGACTTAAAGGACACCATCCCGCGACGGCGGACGGGGATGTGTCAGCACTGACGCAGTGGGAAAACCATATCATCCGTGTCTGATGGGACGGCCGCCAGTGGTGGGATACCCGCAGAAGCCTTCAAGAAGCCGATTAACATTACTAATCAGCATGACTAAAGCAACATCGGACAGGAGGAGCCAGCATGGACATCCCAATCGAGGAGATGGAGAAGTCTGCGCGCTCGGCCATATCCATCGAACCGTATTACGAGGACGGGACGCCACTGGTACATACCAGCATGTACTACGACGACGGGGACGAGCTCCACATCGTCCTCAAGCGGGAGGGCGACGGATTCGTGTTCACGGACGAGGGACACACCATGATGTGGCTCTCCTATACTGACTTCGAGTTCACGCCCGAGAGGCTGGACCTCATGGAGAGGATCCTCTCCCAGAACAACGCATGCTTCGAGGAGGGGCGCATCCTCGTCAGATTCGGAACCCCATCTGAGGCAGGATACGCCCTGTCATCCATAACGGAGGCTATCATCCAGGTTGCCGACCTCTGCCGTCTCGACCAGATCCGCCGCCGATGTGCTGGCATATGCCCCGTCACATCCACGACGAGATTTGATTGTGTCAGCACTGACGCAGTGGGTTCGCGTTATATCCTGTGAGAGAACGTGTGGTTGCGCCGGCCGGACCCCCGAGTCCGGCCGACAGGAGGACACACAAATGATACTTGTGATCCCCGAAAGGAGATTCTATCTCCGGGTCTCGATCTCAAGAAGGGGTCTTGAGATTGAGATTGCCATGCTGTGAGGCATGGCCGAAACCTTGACCCAATGAGGGTCCGGTCGCGACACTACCGCGGCCGTTGGTTCCATGGATAGGAGATGGCCGAGCGGATATTTAAATCCGATTGTGTTACCCGAATGCATTAGCTGAAATGCCATTCTATCCTCCGAAAGCCGGTACCGCATCCATAATACGCTCGGAACATCTGGCTATGCTCATGATGGACAAGACGGACCTCTTCTGCTTCAGCCCGACCGGCGGCACCGCCGAGGTCGGGAGGACCTTCGCCGACGCCATGGCCGACGTGGTCGAGTTCGTGGACCTCTGTAGGAACGAGACTGTCTCCAACCCCGGAGACGGAGTGGCCGTCTTCGCCGCGCCGGTGTTCGCTGGCAGACTGCCCCCGGTGGCCGCTGAGCGCATCCGCTCCATCGACGGGCACGGAAGGATCGCGATAAGCCTCGTGGTCTACGGCACCAGGGCGTACGACGACGCCCTCCTGGAGCTGAACGACATCCTCGCCGAGCGCGGGTTCACCGTCATCGCGTCGGGCGCCTTCATCGCCGAGCACTCGATCGTCCGCAGCGTGGGGTCCGGGAGGCCCGACGGCAGGGACGCCGACGACATCGTCGGCTTCGCCGGGAAGGTTCTGGCGAAGATCGGCAGAGGGGATTCCACCGTACCATCCGTCCCGGGCAACCGCCCGTACAGGCCGGACTTCGTCGCCTCTTCCCATCCTACGACCTCCAACGGCTGCACCCTGTGCGGGAGGTGCGCCAAGGTCTGCCCCGTCGGCGCGATAACCGTCACCGACGAGAAGGTGGTCACCGACGAGAGGACCTGCTTCATGTGCATGGCCTGCGTCAAAGCCTGCCCGGAGAGGGTCAGGAACCTCCCCGCACCCGTGATGGATGCCATGACGGCCAAGCTCGGGCCCCTCGCCTCGGTCCGTCGCCCCAACGAGACGTTCCTGCGACGGCAACGGCCTTATCCTGCGCCCGCATCCCCCGGTCCATGGACGCACCCAGCATCGAGGGCATCGAGTCGATCGTCAGGGAGTCGGGGCGCAGGGTCCGCTCCGCCCACGGATTCACCGTGAGCAGCAAGGGCACCAGGGAGAACCTGGTCACCTCGGCGGACATCGAGAACGAGAGGTTCCTCAAACAGAGGCTCACCGAGCTCCTCCCGGGATCCGCGTTCATCGGCGAGGAGGGCGACGAGGCCTCCCTCATGGACTCCGAATGGGCGTGGATCGTCGACCCCATCGACGGCACCGCCAACTTCTCCCGCGGGATTCCCATGTGCGCCGTGTCCGTCGCGCTGTTCCGCGATGCGAGGCCCTACGCCGGATTCGTCCTGAACCCGTTCATGGACACGCTCTACAGCGCGGTTGTGGGGAAGGGGGCGTTCAGGGACGGGAAGCCGATACATGTCTCCGACCGCCCGCTGGGGGACTGCATCCTCAGCACCGCCTGGTGCTGCTACGAGAAGTCGCTGGCTGAGCCCGTCTTCAGGGTGAGCGAGTCCCTCTACCCGGAGATCAACGACATCCGCCGCATCGGCACCGCCGCCCTGGAGCTGTCGCTCATCGCCGAGGGGGCCGCGGACATGTACTTCGAGATCAGGCTGTCGCCCTGGGACTACGCCGCCGGGCTGACCATTCTGAAAGAGGCTGGAGGATGCTACACGGGCATCGGAGGCGGGGACGTGTCCTTCGAGGGCCCGAGCCCCGTGCTCGCCGCCAATTCGGAGGAGAACCTCCGCAAGCTGAAGGCGATCGTCGACAGGGAGTTCGGCGGAAGGGTGCCATACCGATCTCGTCGGAGACCGAACTGAGAACGGATGTCCGAGATGACATCCTCACACACCCCGGCCCTTCGCCCCGCCCGTCGCACCCTGGACAATCCCTAAATAGGAAGAACCGAACCCTCGGGCGATGACTGTCAAAGCGGTGAAGGACTTCCTCGTCGGCGCCCTCGTGGGCATAATGTCCATGATGCCCGGCGCCAGCGGCGGGATCATCGCCGTCATCTTCGGCATCTACGAGAGACTGATCGCGGACATAGCCAACATCCGCAGTAAGCTCCTGAAGGACCTCCGCTTCATCGTGCCCGTCGGGCTCGGGATGGTCGTGGGTCTGCTGGTGTGCGCCGTCGGCATCGACGCCCTGCTGCAGAACTGGGAGATACCGCTGATGTTCTTCTTCGCGGCCCTCATCGTCTTCCAGATACCGGACATCTACAGACTCTGCGACGGGCGCGGGGAGGATAACGGGATCTCCGGATGGAACGTCGCCGCATGCGTCGTCGGTCTCGCCGTGATGGTCGCGTTCCTGTTCCTCGGCTCCACCGACTCCGACATCTCCCTCGCCGAGCTGGATGCCGTGGACATCGTCCTGTTGTTCATCGTCGGGATTCTCATCGCCCTCTCCAAGATCGTCCCCGGCCTGAGCGGAGCGGCGATACTCCTGGCCATCGGCCTCTATACCCCGCTCATGGACCTGGTCGGCAGCATGGACATGTCCGTCCTCATGGAGAGGATCGCGGCGCTCGTCCCCATCGGCCTCGGCCTGATCGCCGGCGTCCTGGGGCTCTCCAGGATCGTGGACTACTTCTTCAGGACCCACAGGAGGTCCGCCTATTGGTGCATCATGGGCATAACCGTCGGATCCGTCGTGACCGTGGTCGTCCAGGCGCTCCAGGGCATGGAGTCCGGCATGGTTCCCGCCACCATCGTCTGCATCGCCGCCGGCCTTGTGTTCGGCTATGTCCTGAGCAGGGTGTCCTCCAGGTACGCCGAGGAGACCATGGAGACGGAGCCGGCCTGAGCCGACGTTATTATACGGTCCGCCCATTAGCGTGGGCGATACAACATGACCGGCAACAACGCAGAAGTCAGGGTCGGACTCGTCGGAGCCTGCGGAAGGATGGGGCAGATGCTCGTCAAGCGCGTCCTCGCCACCGAGGGCATGACCGTCTCCGCCGCATTCGACCTCGTCAACATCGGGAAGGACATCGGAGAGGTCGTCGGCGTCGGCGCCCTCGGTGTCCCCGTCTCGGACTCCAAGGACCTGGCACAGGTGCTGAAGGACTCGAAGACCGACGTCCTCCTGGACTTCACCATCGCCAAGGCCACCGCCGTCAACGCGCCCGTCGCCGCCGCGGCCGGGGTCAACCTCATCATCGGTACCACCGGACTCTCCGACGAGGTCAAGAAGGACATCACCGACGCCGTCGTGAAGAACAACGTCGCCGCCGTGATCTCCACCAACTACTCCATCGGGGTGGCCGTCTTCAACAAGCTGATCAGGCAGGCCGCGCTCCTCCTCGGGAACGACTACGACGTGGAGATCATCGAGGCCCACCACAACCAGAAGCAGGACGCCCCCAGCGGCACCGCCATGACCGCGGCCGAGATCATCAGCGAGGCCATGGGAGGGAAGGACCTCGTCTACGGGAGGCAGGGCCACTGCCCCCGCGGCAAGGAGATCGGCATCCACGCGGTCAGGGGCGGGGACATCGTCGGCGACCATACCGTCATGTTCATCGGCAACTCCGAGAGGATCGAGATCCGCCACCAGGCCCACTCCAGGGAGATCTTCGTCGGCGGCGCCGTCATGGCGGCCGGCTGGGTTGTGAGACAGGAGAAGGGCAGGGTCTACGGCATGGCCGACGTCATGCAGTGACCTTCCGGAAACACCGGGGTGTCTTAACACCCCTTCATTTCTTATTAAAGAAAATCGCCTTTTCCTTTACTAAGGGAATCCTTATGCAAATTCCCTTTACTAAGAGAGGCTCAACCCTATATCGCGGAAGCGATACAGGAACCGATACACCATGGAAGCCCCCACAGACACCCAGATAATCGACCGCCTCCGCTACGCCGACGGCGACGCCGTCCGCATGTCGGGGGACATCGGACTCGGCAACTGGACGCTGATGACATCCATGGCGCTGGCATTCTACGCGCTGAAGAGCGACGACCCCGAGGCCACGGCCGGCGAGAACATGGACCGCGTCTCCATGATCGTGTCCCACTTCGACGGCAGGGCCGGCGAGTGGCGCTCCGGCGAGGCCGACGGGAACGCCTCCTCCGTCTACGCCGACAGGGACGTGTGGATCCATCTGTTCATGCAGAGCCAGGACTACCTCAACTCGGTGGTCGAGGGATACTTCTCCACCTACGGTGCCGGCCATGAGGCCGAGGCCATCGCGGAGATCGGGAACCACATCAACCTCTCTGTGGCTGCTTCCTGCATGAGGTTCTCGGACCCGCAGGCCGCCCTGCAGAGGTGCAGGGAGAACGTGGAGAGGACCATAACCTTCGTCAGGGAGCAGTGCAGCTTCGTCGAGGGGTGAATCCCGCCGGATGTGGCGATCGGGATTCCAGATCCCTGAACAGCTCGTCCACGGAATCGAATCTCCTCCTGCCGTCCGCGGATGCCATCCTGTGACCCTCTTCCATGGCTCTCTGGGCCTCCCGGTAGTATTGGACGGGGGCATCCTCCGGTTGATCGAAGGCGGATTCGGGATCCGCACCCTGGCACTCCCTTCCGAGGTCCCGGAACCACGGCACGTACCTGTACGCGAACCATACGACGAGTACCGCCACCAGGGCCCCGATCACCGCACCAGCGATGACGTCGGTGGGCCAGTGGACGCAGAGATACATCCTCGAGATCCCCACCAGAACCGCATATGCCAGGGCTACGAGACCCGGTTTCCTGCTGTGGAGGAGCAGCGCTGTGGCGCCGGCGAAGGCGGACGCCGTGTGCCCCGAAGGGAACGACCATGTGTCGGGCGCCGGGATCAGGAGGTCGAAGTCCTCCGCCGCGAACGGACGCTCCCTGCAGACCAGCGGCTTCAGGATGACGTCGACGACGATGTAGGCGAGCGCCACGGAGATCACGATGGACGCGCCGCATCCGCGCCAGCGACGGGAGCACGTCATCAGGAACCCGAGGACGAACCAGATCAGCCCGGACGTGGCGCTGTATGTCATCCCGACCATCACCGGGTCGAGCATGGACCCATGGAGGGAATCGAACCACTCCAGCACGCCGAGCTCCCACATGGGGCATCCCACCCCGAGGATGGATTTAACGGTTCACAGGATTGGATCGTAGAGGTCGCAGGAAGCTGTACAATCATCGGTGAACCGAACAATGCAACGACCCTTCTCGCGCACTTCTTATAAGATACGCGACTAACCGCACGCAGGAGAATCAGCTCATGACCGAAGTCGGACCTTGCACGAGGAGCCTCGCCACCAAAGAGGGGGACCTCACCATCTACAGCCTCCGCGAGCTGGAGGCCAAGGGCATCATCAAGGACCTCTCGAAGATCCCCTATTCCATCAAGATCCTCATCGAGGGCATGCTCAGGCAGCGCGACGGCGTCCACATCACCGACGAGGACGTCCTCACCGCCGCGTCCTGGAACCCGAAGGAGAACACCGACCGCGACATCCCCTGGATCCCCGCCAGGGTCCTGCTCCAGGACCTCACCGGCGGAGCCGTCATCACCGACCTGGCGTCCATGAGGGAGGCCGTGGCCTCCATGGGCAAGGACCCGGAGCTCATCAACCCCCTGATGCCCGTGGACCTGGTCATCGACCACTCGGTCAACACCGACTACGCCGGCCGTGACGACGCCCAGGAGCTTAACGAGAAGCTGGACTTCCAGCGCAACAAGGAGCGCTACGCCCTCTTCAAGTGGGCCCAGAAGTCCCTGAAGAACTTCCGCGCCGTCCCGCCCGGCACCGGCATCTGCCACCAGGTCAACCTGGAGTACCTGTCCCCGCTGGTCCACGTCAGGGAGATCGACGGAAAGAGGGTCGCGTACCCCGACTCCTGCTTCGGAACCGACTCGCACACCACGCAGATCGACGGCCTCGGCGTCCTCGGATGGGGAGTCGGAGGCATCGAGGCGGAGGCCGCCATGGTCGGCCAGCCCAGCTACATGAAGCTCCCCGACGTCATCGGGTTCAAGCTCACCGGAAAGCTGAGCGAGGGCGTCAACGCCACCGACCTGGTGCTCACCGTCGTCAACATGCTCAGGAAAAAGGGCGTCGTCGGCAAGTTCGTCGAGTACTACGGCGAGGGCTACAGGAACCTGGACCTGGCGGACCGCTCCACCCTGGCCAACATGGGCCCCGAGTACGGCGCCACCACCGGCTTCTGCCCCGTGGACGGGAAGACCATCGACTACCTCCGCCTCACCGGCAGGAGCGAGGACCACATCGACACCATCGAGAGGTACTGCAAGGAGCAGGGCCTCTGGTACGACGCGGACCCCGAGTACACCGACACCCTGGAGCTCGACCTGTCCACCGTCGTCCCCTGCCTGGCGGGCCACAAGCGCCCCCAGGACCTCATCCCCATGACCAGGCTGAAGGAGTCCTTCGCCGAGACGCTGAAGGCCCTCGGCGTCGAGGAGCAGAGGAAACCGGTCGCCGGACAGCTCGGAGACGGATCACTCGTGATCGCATCGATCACCTCGTGCACCAACACCGCCAACCCCTCGGTCATGATCGCAGCCGGACTCGTGGCGAAGAAGGCCCACGACCTCGGACTGAAACCGAAGGACTACGTCAAGACCTCCCTCGCCCCGGGATCCAAGGCCGTCACCCAGTACCTCCAGAACGCCGGCCTGCTGATCTACCTACAGAAGCTCGGGTTCCAGGTCTGCGGATACGGATGCATGACCTGCATCGGGAACAGCGGACCGCTCTCGGACGAGGTCTCCAACTCGATCAGGGCGAACGACCTGGTGGTCGCCGCGATGGCCTCTAGCAACAGGAACTTCGAGGGCAGGATCCACCCCCTCGTCAAGGCCAACTACCTGGCGTCCCCTCCGCTCGTGGTCGCGTACTCCATCGCCGGACGCGTCGACATCGACCTGGACAGGGAGCCCCTGGCGGTCACCGAGGACGGCAAGGAGGTCTACCTGAGGGACATCTGGCCCTCCGACTGGGAGATCCGCGAGATCTGCGACCAGTTCGTCACCCGCGCTGTATACGAGTCGAAGTACAGGGACGTCTTCAAGGGATCCGCCCGCTGGGACGCCGTCCCCGCCGACGAGTCCCCGTTGTTCCACTGGGACGAGGGCTCGACCTACATCCGCAACCCGCCCTTCTTCGACGGCATCGCCGACGAGCCCGAGATTAGGAGCATCTCCAGGGCCAGGTGCCTCGCCAAGCTCGGCGACTCCATCACCACCGACCACATCTCCCCCGCGGGAGCGTTCGGCAAGGACAGCGACGCCGGCAGGTACCTGATGTCCAAGGGCGTCGAGCCCAAGGACTTCAACTCCTACGGATCCCGCAGGGCCAACCACGAGGTCATGGTCAGGGGAACATTCGCGAACGTCAGACTCAGGAACATCCTCGTCCCCGGCAGCGAGGGCAGCTGCTCCGTATACCTCCCCGACGGCACCGTCGGGACCATATTCGAGACCTCCCAGCGCTACGATGAGGACATGACCCCGCTCATCGTCCTCGCCGGCAAGGAGTACGGCACCGGGTCCAGCAGGGACTGGGCCGCCAAGGGTCCGCTCCTCCTTGGAGTGAAAGCGGTCATCGCCGAGTCCTTCGAGAGGATCCACAGGTCCAACCTGGTCGGCATGGGCATCGTGCCCCTGCAGTACCTTCCCGGGCAGAGCGCCGAGACCCTCGGGCTGACCGGCAAGGAGACCTTCGACATCGACCTCGAGGACCTGGAGCCCAGGTGCACCGTCCGCGTCACCGCCTACAGGGACGGCCAGAAGCTGGAGTTCGACACCCTCTGCAGGGTCGACGTGCCCGCCGAGGTCGAGTACATCGCCAACGGCGGAATCCTCCAGTACGTCCTCAGGCGCATGGCGCAGTGAGGATCATGAGGGGGCGTTCACCCCCTCGTCAAACACATTCTCTTCTCTGATCACAAATCGAATGGGGTCAGCTCGTCTTCCGCGTACCAGTCCTGCTGTACCGCGCTGAAGCGAACCAGGTACCTCCTGAGTCCCTCGTTCCAATCTACGACTGTGCCGACCACCTTCAAGGTCCCGAGACTCGCGTACACCTGATCGCCGACCCTGTATCTCATGGACCCCGTATCCGTTCGGAGGTTGATAAGCGGAACCTCGCGCCCGTTGGTGCGCAGATACCGTTCCATCTCCCGCCTCGTACGGAAGATGTGCGTCTTATCGGGATACGTGTCGGCCACGGAGCGCAGCCTCTCGGCCCTCTCGCCTATGAGCTCGATGGACTTCGCTGTGGACCTGGTACGATGCGTCACTCATCAGGTCCTCGATGTCATCGCCGAAGCGCGCGATATCGGATGCCACATCGTCGCAGTACTTGATGATGAGATTCAGGCTCTTGATGTCACGCTTCATAGAGCAGCCTCCTGTCCCTGAGGACCTCCCTGCTGAAGTCATCCCTCAAGGCCCTCTCGCTAACGATGTCGATCTCCGTACCGAGGGCCTCCTCCAGCTTGCCGTAGAATCCGCCCATCTTGAACAGGCCCATGCCCTTGGGTGCGACGATGCAGAAGTCGTAGTCGCTGTCCGGACGGTTATCACCACGGGCCCTGGATCCGAAGAGGTACACCTTGAGAATCCCGTACTCGGCGGCGATGGCTCCGACTATCTGACAGAGCTCCTCGAACGTGTACTCCTTCACCTCGTCCATGTATATGGAATGGTGTTTGCGCTATATAAACAAAGGTCGGATGCCGAATCGAGTACTAATAAGCATATGAGTGGGCCCGCCCGACTTCACTCCCCTTCTTGCCAGTAAGGCCCTTGGGAATCGAATGTGGGGCCTGGTTTCCCGGCATACCGGTTCAGCAGAACCCGTCCGGGAACGGTGGCTCCGCAGGTGTGGTTCCGATTAAAAACCCAATCGAACGAAAGACTACCGGATCGTGGTAGCTCCGCGTCAGAGCCGGAAGCCGATGCCTGCCTGTGTCAGGCTGAAGACAAGGAGCATACGATGGTAGATGAGATCGCAGCGAGAGCGACGGAGCTGCTCGGACAGGCGGAGCCTGTGTCGAGGCAGCCGAGGAAGGAGACCCTGATGTCCTTCAGGGAGGGCCACCTGTTCATGGCCCTGAAGCTCGTGACTCCCTTCGACAAGGGGTCGCAGACCTATCTGGACCCGTTTCCGAAGATAGTCCTCATGGTGGACGGGAAGTACGTCCGCATGCCGGTGGACGGTGACCTCATAGGAAGCTTCGGGAGCTTTCTGTGCAGGATGTCCGAGGCCCTGGAGGGTGTCGAGGTCCCGAAGAAGGAGATCGACATGGACAAGGTCCTCAGGAGGATGAGGGAGGTATCGGCTACGCAGTGAGAACA
>CASFYI010000036.1 GCA_949298875.1 uncultured Methanomassiliicoccales archaeon
ATCGCATCCCGGCGAGACGATGCTCGTCTGCTGCACCGACACCATCGAGTGGTACAGATCGGTCTACTTCGCGGACCAGAGCACCGAGGCCCTCCTGCTGGCCGAGCCGTACGGGGAGCTGACCTACACCGTGAAGCAGGGGGACACCCTCTCCATAACGGTGGACAGGATCGAGGCATCGTTCGGCGGCACGAACCCCCATGTCGCGTACTGGCCCTCGGAGTACGACAACTACTATGGCAAGCCCGTATACGCCGGTCAGACCACGGAGATCCACGCAGTCTCCACGACCTCCTACGTCATCGGCCTGGACGAGAGCTCCGCCCCGCTCTACCTCGATGTGACCCTCACGGTCACCGGCGACAGCGAGCCCAACGGATCCGCCACGATGTTCGCGGCGATCTGCTTCGTCATCGCGGCGCTGACCATCGCTCTCCTGGCGTACGCCGCCATGAAGCCCAAGTGGGCCAAGTGAGCATAAACCGGACCCCTCCGGGGGTCCTTTCCTTCTTCAGCTGTTCATCCTGCGGGTCATCGCCACGACCACGAACGTGGCAGCGATCGACACGCCGAGCATGGCCAGCAGGTAGATCGGCGTCGAATCGATGGAGTTGGCCTTCATCCACACCGCCTTGAGCACCATGCTCTCGGTCACCGGCTGGGTGAAGTCGTACTCCTTCCCGTCCAGCTCCCAGTAGAGGAACGTGTATCCGAACTTGGACGGGGTGAACGGGTCCGCCGTCAGGTCCTGACCCTCAAGGTAGATGTTCTGGGTGACCGGACTCTCACCCAGGCCGATGTCGAACACGACCATATAGTACGGCGAGTATCTCGGAAGACCCTCGTCTACGTCGAGATACATGTTGTTCATGATCGGCACGATCGTGATGCCGCCGTTGTAGAATCCCACCTCTGTGACCCCATCCTGCATGGACGGGTCCTTGGAGTAGAAGACGCTCCTCTTGTGGTCCCATGTGATGACGAGCTGCCCTCCTACGACCTCGAAGGACCTCTCTCCGGTGACGGACATGTCGTAGTGCACCACGGGGACACCATCGCTGCCGGAGACCTTCGAATCATAGTCCGCCAGGATCACGCCGATGCTCCCGCACCCGTCGAAGGGCTCGAGCCCGAACGAGACCTCCGCGGCCCCGACGGTGACGATCTCCAGCTCCCAGCAGGATGCGAAGGCGCGGCTCCCGAACTCGGTGCTCGAAAGGAAGGACACCTCCTCCAGCGCGGTGCAGTAGGCGAAGGCGCGGGCGCCCACAGAAGTGACACCGTCGGCGATCACCCTCTTGAGGCCTGCGCAGTACTCGAACGCGCCGTCGGCGATGGTCATCGCCCCGTCTATTGTCAGATCCTCCAGTACACCGGTGCCGGAGCCGGAGAAGTCCAGGTTCGACACCGTGCAGCGGAGGCCGTGGAAATGCAGCGTCCCGCTCAGCGTGGCCGCCTTGTCGGTGCCGGAGTACCCGGTAACGGTAACCTTCAGCGGATCCACATCGCCGACGATCTCGTCGTCCTTGCCGGTCGGGATGGAGCCCGGGACGGCATCCCAGACGCCTATGGCGGTCATCCCGCGCAGGTCGCCGTAGGTGAGCGTCCCCACGCCCATCGGGAGGAATCTGGCGTTGACGCCCTCCTCTACGTTCAGCGTGAAGTAGCCGTCCCCCGGGGTGTACTTCAGATTCGTGACGACCATGTCCTCCTGGACGATGTCCCATGAACCGTAGAGCTCGTAGGTGAGCCTGATACCGCCGGTGGGGTTGGTGATCTTGGCCGACTCCATCCCCAGGGACGAGTAGGTGATCGAGCTGGCGGTGGCCCCCTCCAGGCGGTTGAACGTGACCTCGGACCTGCCGAGGACGTCGACGACGTAGACCACATCGGCGTCGTTCAGGTTCACCCTGGTGATCCCTGCGAGTTTTCCCGCGAGCTCTATTATGCCGGATGCGTGCCCTGGAGGGCAGATGTGGACGGTCTTCCCGCCGTCGGAGAGGAGCAGCCCGTCGACCACCTGGTAGATCTTGCTGTCCTTGGCGGAGATCGTGGCGAGCTTGGAGCATCCGTCGAACGCGGTCGCGTCGACGGACGCCGCCCCTATGTCCACGGACGAGAGATTGACGCATCCGGAGAACGCCTCCTCGCCGATCGATGTGAGCGACGCTGCGGCGGCGAAGGCTCTGAGGGATATGCATCCCGAGAAGGCGCTGTCGCCAATCGTCTTGAGGGTGCCGGCTGAGACGGTGGAGAGCGTGATGCAGCCGGAGAACGTCCCGGCCGGGAGGTCCGTAGCCTCGCCACTAAAGGTGACGGTCGTCGGCCTCAGGGCGGCGAACGCCCCTGAATCGGCCCTGACGTTCCCGTTGATCATGAGCGTCATCCCGCTGCCGAATATGTCGTCCGGCGTGTAGTCCGAGATGTCCGTGAGCGGGGTGTCGCCGACGGTGATGCCCGTGAGCTTCCAGTCGCTCCACGAGGCGGTCGTCGATCCGCGGGTGATCTTCCCGATGGAACCTCCGCCTATCGAGAGGACACCTCCGTCGTACCTCCAGGAAGCGGCGCCGGTGCCGGTGTCGCACAGCCCGGTGGCGACGTAGTCGTCGCCGAGATCGTCCGGCTCCTCGGTATCCGTCGTATCGTCACCGGAGGTATCGTCCCCTGCGGCCGCGTATGAATCGAACGGGACGGCGACCATCGCGAGGACCGCCACCAGGGCCAGGAGCATCAGGGCGCGGGCCTTCAGATCACTCCCTCCATGGTCCGACGATACGAGGCCCGGTGTCCTCGTCGTCATCGTCGTCGATGATCACGTCCCCGCCCTCGTAGTCGTCGTAGTCGTCGTAGTCGTCGAAATCGGGAGCGGGGCCGATCATGGCACGCTCCTCCTCTTGGGGGGTGTCGTTCCAATCGTCGTCGACGATCAGCTCCCCGTCGCCGTAGTCGTCGTAATCGTCGAAATCGGGCACCGGCGGGAGCATCGCGCGCTCCTCCTCTTCCTGCGGTGCCTCCTGCGCCTCGGGCTCGCCGTCGATGTAGACGTCGTCGTCGAGGCAGCGGAGCCTGTGCTCCGTGTATCCGCGCATCTCCAGGATCGTGGCCCCGAGCTCGCGGGTCATCGCCCAGTACTGGTCCTCGGCGGTGAGCGCGCGGTATCCGGTGGCGCGCCATCCGCCGTTGAACGATTTTATCGCGACCCCGCCGCCGGAGGACCCGAGGCTGATGCCGATCCAGTCCTTGGTGGTGTTGGACAGCATGTACAGCACGGAACCCATGACGAACACGAGCATCCCCAGCACCGCCAGCGGTATGCACACCGAAGACGGATCGCTGTGGACCATCAGATCGGTCGGTACCGAGAAGGCCGCATCCGCGGCTATGTCTGCCTCGGCCCTCTCTATGCCCAGCGCCCTCCCTTCATAGTACGCGTTCGCGTACTCCGCCGAGGTGGGAGACTGCTGAGGGTAGAAATCGTAGCCGTAAGGTATCGTATGCGAGACCTCGCCGTTCTGCACGGCCTTGAGGTAGGTCTCGAAGTATCCGAACTCGACACCGTCGTTGAATCCCTGCCTGTAGTCGCCGTCGGTGTCGAACTCGCCCGACTCGTACAGCGCCACGTAGGGCGCGAACATCAGCAGGAAGCCGATCACTATGAACGCTATCGGCAGCCTGAGGTCCCTGCCGAACTTGGACATCATCGACGAGACCGACGAAATCGAGGAGAGCGACGTCTCCTGCCTGTGGACGGCCGCGCCCTCCCCGGCCTCGATCTCGAAGATGACGCGCCTGTTCGTAACGGTGAGCACTCCCTCGGACTCGACGCTGCCGGGGAGCGGTATGACCGTGCCTAGAATGAGAGCGACACGGTCCACTGCGGTGCAAGGGTATCTGCGGACGACGCGCTCGCCCTCGGCCATGACCGTCCGGTCTGTCATTCGTCCTTCCAGTCGGGGATGCACGCGTCGCCGCGGGACTGCACGTCCAGCACGAGTGCGCCGATCTCCCTGGCCATCCTGTCGAACTCCTGGTCCGGGATCATGTAGAACGAGAGGGTCTCCTCCTCGTGGGGGCTGAGGCCCGACACGTGGATGCCCCCGTCAGAGGACTGGGTGTTGACCTTCATCAGCATCAGGGGGCGGACCTTCATGATCGCGGGGATGAATATCGCCACACCGAAG
Source organism: uncultured Methanomassiliicoccales archaeon (assembly GCA_949298875.1). Classification (GTDB taxonomy): domain Archaea; phylum Thermoplasmatota; class Thermoplasmata; order Methanomassiliicoccales; family Methanomethylophilaceae; genus Methanoprimaticola. The sequence goes on from CASFYI010000036.1 coordinate 4,182, forward strand.
GCTATGAGCGCCACCCCGGGGACCGCGAAGACTGTGTCCCCGGACATGAGCGCCATGACCGTCACGACAACTCCGATGATCATCAGCAGGAGCGGGAACAGCGACCTGCGCTGGGTCTCGGCCTGCAGGAACTCCATGGACGCGATCCTGTCGATGAACGCCTCCTGGGAGTGCATCGACGGCATGTCGGTGCGCCTGGAGGGCTGCTTGGACTCCGCGAAGTAGATCACGCGCCTGTTGGTCACGGTGACCGTGCAGTCCGTCTCCGGGCTGCGCTTGGCGATCCCGAACGCCTCCAAGGTGCTGTCGGAGGACGTGAAGTCCACCTTCGCGCATTTGTAGGTCCTGATGACTTTCTCGCCTTCCGCTAGGAATATCCCCAATGTCTCACCCCTGGCTCTGGACCCCGTACATCGCCTCTATATTAATGCGCTCGCGCACGAGCTATCACGCCCGCGAGGGCATCGATCTTCACCTGGGTCTGCTCGCCGGTGGCCATGTCCCTGAGGGTCACGCAGCCCTCCTCGAGCTCCCTGGCGCCGACGATCACGGCGTACCTGGCGCGGGCCGAGGACGCGAACTTCAGCGCCTTGGCCATCTTCCTGTCCATGAAGTCGATGTCCGCGGACACGCCGGCCGCCCTCAGAGAGGCGGCGATCACGGCGGCCTTCACACGGACGTCGTCGGACACGCAGAGCACGTATGCGTCGATGCCGTCGAAGTCGTAGGAGGAGCCCTCCTTCTCGAGTGCCAGCAGGGCCCTGTCGAAGCCCACGGCGAAGCCGGTGGAGAACACCTTCTCGCCGCCGAAGAGCTCGGAGAGCGTGTAGGACCCGCCCCCGCAGATCTGCTTCTCGGCTCCGAGCGCCGGGGCCTCCGCCTCGAACACCATGCCGGTGTAGTAGTCGAGACCGCGCACGACGCCCAGGTCGATCTCCAGGTCCCTGACGCCCATGGCGTCCAGGTAGGATACGACCTGCCTGAGCCAGTCGCCGGCCTCTCCGGGGACCTTGTCCAGGACCTCGGTGCCGCCGACGGTCTCGGTGAGCTCGAACAGCGCCTCCATGTCCGCTTCGGAGACGCCCATGTCCGCCAGGATCGGCCTGGCCTCGTCGTACAGCTTCTTGTCCAGCTTCTGGAGGACCTCGGCGGTCCTCTCCTTGGGGACACCGATGTCCGCGATCCTCTGCCTGAGGACGCCGATGTGGCCTATGCGGAGCCTGTAGTCCTTCAGACCCAGCGACTTCAGCATGGCGGACGCGGTGGCGATGGCCTCCGCATCGGTCTGCGGGGTGGCGCTACCGATGATCTCCGCGCCGAACTGGAAGAACTCCCTGTACCTGCCGCTCTGGGGGCGCTCGTACCTGAAGCACTGGCCGAAGTAGAACACCTTGATCGGCTTCGGCTCGTTGCTCATGCTGTTGACGAACATCCTGATGACCGGCGCGGTCATCTCCGGGCGGAGGGCGATGGAGCGGTCGCCCTTGTCCTTGAACTCGTAGAGCTCCTTGAGGACGTTGGGGCCGGATCTGAGGATGAAGAGCTCCGAATCCTCGAAGATCGGGGTCTCGACCTCCCTGAACCCGAAGGTCCTGGCCGTCTCCCTGAGCTTTCCCTCGTAGAACCTGCGCCTCTCCATCTCATCGGGCAGGAAGTCCCTGGTCCCGCGCGGACACTGAATCATGTGGCTTTCGATACCGAGGACCCATATAACAACTGTCCTCGGCGGGCTACCCGGCATATACCCGCGCACGCGATTACAGGTACATGGACGCCAGGACCGTGGCCGGGAAGTCCCTCTTCTTCATCCTCATATGCGCGTTCGTCACGGCGTTCTCCCGTGTGTTCGGCCCGGAGAACAACCTCGTCGGCGTCATCATCCTGGTCCTGGCACTGACCATGCTGTCTCGGGACCTGTCGGTCCGGCCGGTGTGGAACCTCGGGGTGATGACGGCCTGCGTCCTGGCCATGGGGCTGTTCTCCTTCGCATCGGTATGGCTCGGGAATCCGCTGGTGGGCGCCGTGCTGAACTTCGCCTTCGTCTTCGGGGCCTGCTTCTACGCGATGCACGACCTGAACTCCCCGATGCACTTCCCGTTCCTGCTCGGATACGCGTTCATGCTCTCGGTCCCGGTGGCCGCGGAGGACCTCCCGCTGAGGCTGCTGGCACTCATCGTCGGCGCGGTGTTCGTGGTCGGGCTGAACGTCCTATCCCATCACGTCTCCAAGGGCAGGAGGGAGCGCGAGGGCATCGTCGCCATATGCGACGAGGTCTCCTCGATCTGCGTGTCCGCCAGGGCCGGTGCGTCCCCATCGACCGACAAACTCGACGCGCTCTGCGCCAAGATGGACGGCTACCTCTACGAGAGGCTGAAGTCCAGGTTCCTTTCCAGACCGGGGGACCGCAGGATGCTGGACGTCGTCGTCTCCCTCCAGGTGATCGGCTCCGCCGCCGCCCTCCGGGAGCGGGACCCGGAGACCCTCGACTCGCTATCCGACATCATGGCGAGGATGTCATCTTTCCAGAAGGGGGAGGACATGCAGCCCCTCCTCGACGCGATAGACTCCTTCCTCGTCGACCGTCCGGACGCCGACCCCGAGGCGCGCTCCGCCCTCAGGCTCCTGAGGGACCAGCTGTGGAGGATGGCGTTCAGCACCTCCGAGGGGAGCTTCGACGAGGCCAACATCCCCGCGTCCTTCAGGATCGGGACCGTCCTCAGGGAGAGCCTCCGCCTGGATTCGGCGAGGTTCACGTTCTCCTTCCGCATGGCGCTGATGTTCTCGCTGTGCGCGTTCGTCTGGCAGGGCTGGGGCGACGAGAACGCCAAGGCGCTGGTGTTCACGACCATCGCCATGGTCCAGCCCTATCTCGAGGGGACCGCCAGGCGCACGGCCTTGCGCCTGGTCGGGACCGTGGCCGGGATAGCCGCGGCGATACTCTCCCTTGTGATAGCCGGAGGCGACCTGGCCGTCCTCACGGTAATCATGCTCGTGGCCAACTACGTGTTCACCGTGATGTCCCCGCTCAGGTATGACGTCATGATGGCCTTCGTCACCCTGTCGTCGCTCCTCACCGCGATGATGACCAACCCGCCGGAGACGATCCTCACCGAGAGGGTCGCCTTCGTGTTCGCCGGCGTGCTCATAGCCAGCGCCGCGAACCGCATCATCCTGCCCTACCGCCTGGCCGACGAGAACGTCGAGCTCTGCGGGAGGTATCTGGGCATCGTCAGGGCCCTCATCGGGCGCCTCGGCGAGTCCCTGGACGGACGCCAGGACCGCCTGGCGGAGACCGCCCTCGTGCTCAGGGCCTCCACGGTGTCGTCCAAGATCAGGACCAATGTCACCGGAAACCCGGACCTCCCGACCAAGGTCCTCCTCTCCCGCCTCGACAGGCTGACCGTCGGCATCAGGCTGCTGTCCGGCTCGCTGACCACCGCCGGCTCGGAGTGCAGGGGGATCGTCGGAGGCATGGTGTCCTCATTCGACCCGGACTCCCGCGACGGGGTGGAGGCTCCGGACACCTCGGGCCTCGAACCGAAGGAGGCGGACATGGTCCGCGAGACCGCCGGGATCCTGGACGGATACCTCCGCGGCTCCGCCCTTTACGATTCGATGTCATCTGGCGCCCGTCAGCTATAACGCCACGGACGCCGATTCCGACCGCCATGAGCACACTGTTCCTCGGCGGAGACATCATAACCATGACCGACAGGACGGCGGAGGCCGTCGTCGCCGAGGACGGCAGGATCGTCGCCGTCGGGAAGGCGGACGAGCTGAGAGCCAGATACCCGGATGCGGAGGTCCGCGACCTCGGCGGGAGGACCCTCATGCCCGGGTTCGTCGACGCCCACGGGCACTTCGCGGCATACGCCATGTCCCTGCTTCAGCTCTCCCTGAGGGACGCACGCGACATGCGCACGCTCCTGGATTCCATATCGGGGAGGCGCGCCTCCACACCCGAAGGAGGGTGGGTGGATGCCCGCGACTACGACCCCTCGAAGCTGTCGGAACGCCGTGATCCCACACTCGAGGAGCTGGACTCCGCCTGCCCCGACCGGCCGCTGTGCCTGCATCACGTCTCCGGGCATCTGGGTCTGTTCAACTCCGTTGCCATGAGGACCCTCGGCGTGGACTCCTACCGCCTGGAGGAGGGGCCGTTCATCTCGGCCATCCAGGGCATACCGATGGGATCCCCCGAGGACATCTGGCACGCCTTCATGGAGGCCCAGGGGCGCTTCGCCTCCTACGGCATCACCACCGCACAAGAGGCGCTGATCAAGAGGGAGATGGTTCCCCTCGTCAGACCTCTGATCGACTCCCCCGAGTTCTGGATCGACATCCTGGGCTTCGCCGACGCGGCGCACCGCGCCGAGGTCATGGACATGCTCGGCATCCCCGCCGGGGAGTGGCGCGGGCATCTGAAGGTCAAGGGCGTCAAGATCCTCCTGGACGGATCCCCGCAGGGAGGGACTGCTTGGATGGCGGAACCCTATCTGGACGGGCACAACGGCTCCGCCACCACCGATCCTACCGATCTGCGCAGGTACCTGAGGGAGGCGGCGGAGTTGGGGCTCGAGGTCGCCGTCCACTGCAACGGCGACGCCGCATGCAGGGAGCTCGTGGATGCCGCCGAGGAGGTCGGCCGCGACACCGGCCTGGAGCAGCACGTCGTGATGATACACGCCCAGTTCCTGACCCCGGACCTCATGGACCGCATGAAGGGCATCGGCATGGAGCCCTCCTTCTTCGTATCGCACTCGTGGTACTGGGGCGACCTCTACGTGGAGCTCTTCGGGCGCGATCGCGCCGACCGCCTCAGCCCCTGCTGGACCGCCCTGTCCAAGGACATGAGGATCACGATCCATCAGGACGAACCGGTCCTGGAGCCGTGGCCGATGGACGCGGTCTTCTGCGCCGTGAACAGGAGGACCGAGGGAGGGGACGTACGCGGCGAGGGCGAGAGGATCGGAATCATGGAGGCACTGAGGGCCGTCACCGTCGACTCGGCCGGACAGAACCGCGAGGAGGGCATCGGGACCATCGAGGAAGGCGGCTGGGCAGACCTGGTCGTGCTGGACAGGAACCCCCTGGGATGCGACCCGTCCGACCTCAGGGAGGTGACCGTCCTGGAGACGATCAAGCGCGGGAGGACCGTCTACAGGAGAAACCGATCACGGATCGGGCGAAGGGGCTCGGTTGAACTCCATCAGCCGCTCCATCGGGTACAGCAGGGCCTTGGAACCATGGAAGAGCCTGAGGATGCGCATGCGGACAACCTGCAACTCAGCAAAAAATGGAAGATGAGTGCGGACGCCGGGATTCGAACCCGAGTTCTAACCTTGGCAAGGTTAAGTGATAACCAGCTACACTACGTCCACACGGGCAGACTGTGGATTCCCTCATCCGATATAAAGGTTGCTACGGATCGGATGCGAAGCCCCATCCCGTCCCCCTCTTCCATTCCTTTTATATGCTTATATAAGAGCACCGGGTACGGTCAGGTGAAGAAGGTTGTCTGAGTCGGTCTCAGGCAGGTTTCGGATCGAGTGATATCCGATGATTTCCAAATTCACAGACATAGGCATCCCCGAGGATGTCGCCAAGGCCATGGACGACATGGGATGGGTCGAGCCCACCCCGATCCAGGTCAACTCCGTCCCCCTCGGACTCCAGGGGATCGACATGTTCGCGCAGGCGCAGACCGGTACCGGCAAGACCGGGGCCTACGGATCCATCGTGCTCGGCACGATCGAGGCCGGACGCAAGGTGCCGTCCGCCATCGTCCTCGTCCCCACCAGGGAGCTGGCCAACCAGGTCTCCGAGGAGCTCTCCAAGCTCGCCAAGTACTCCGGCCACGTGTGCCTCCCCATCTACGGCGGAGCGAGCATCGAGGGCCAGATCAAGAAGCTCGAGAAGGGCTGCGACATCGTCGCGGGAACCCCCGGAAGGGTCAGGGACATGATCACCAGGAAGGTCCTCAACCTCTCCGAGATCACCACCCTGGTCCTCGACGAGGCGGACAGGATGCTCGACATGGGCTTCATCGAGGACATCGAGTTCATCCTCAAGGCCATGCCGTCGAACCACCATACCATGCTGTTCTCCGCCACCATGCAGGAGAACGTCAAGCAGCTGGCGTTCGACTACATGAGAAACCCCAAGGAGGTCTCCGTCTCCCAGGACGAGGTCGTCCTGGACCTGACCAAGCAGTACTACATCTCCGTCGGCAGGAGGAACAAGTCCTGGGCCCTGTGCAGGATCCTGGACCTGGACAAGCCGAAGGCCATCATCTTCTGCCAGACCAAGAAGATGGTCGACGTCCTCGAGGAGAGGCTCACCAGCCTGGACTACAAGGTCGAGGCCATCCACGGCGACATGCCCCAGAGCAAGAGGGAGAAGGTCATGTCCGACTTCAGGGAGGACAAGACCGACGTCCTCATCGCCACCGACGTCGCCGCCAGGGGACTGGACATCGATGACATCACGTATGTCATCAACTACGACATGCCCGACGACATCGACACCTACATCCATCGCATCGGAAGGACCGGCAGGGCCGGCAAGGAGGGTGTCGCCGTCTCGTTCGTGACCTCCGCCGAGGAGCACCTCGTCAGGGAGTTCCAGATGCGCACGGGCATGGAGATCACCAAGAGGGACGTCCCCGAGGCCGAGCCCGGCACCAAGGACACCATCAGGAAGGTCATCGACTACGACCAGATCTCCGACGTCTACGGGATGTGCAGGTTCGAGATCAACCTGGGCAAGAAGGACGGTATCAAGAAGGTCAGCCTGGCGGACTTCATCATCAAGAACGCCAGGGTCAGGGACGTCTCCATCGGCAAGATCGAGATCGGCGACGAGTCGTCCGTCGTCCAGGTCCACAAGGACTTCGGCAACAGGATGACCATGGACCTCACCAAGACCAAGTACAACGGCAAGGCGGTCCGCGTCAAGGTCATACAGGACTGAGTCCCGGTCAAACCGCCCCGTCCCTCGGAGGGCGGGGCATCCCCTTCTGCACCATACATCCAGGTTACGTCGATTGACGTAATGAATATTCGACATACGTACCACCAAAATCGACGCCCACCTTCGCGAATCCGGCCTTCATGGAAGATACATATGTCCAATGATTCCAGAATTTGATGGACATCCGTTCTGTGAATACGGGTAATACACACATCTATGTAGCATCCATCGGACTGTTTTATATATCAGTACAAGGTGGCTTCGCTCATGGCAACATACGACGTTGATGGGGCCCAGGCAAGGCTGAGCGAACTGGTCGGAAGATCCCTCGAGGGGGAGAAGATCACCATCGCCTCCGCCGAAGGTAACGTCGTCATGGTGAGCGAGGAGGACTGGGACAGCCTGGTCGAGACGCTCAGCGTGATGCTCCTCCCGGAGGTCCGCGAGCGCATCGCCGCATGCGCGGCCGGGCTCTCCGAGTGAACAACAATGCCTCCCAGAATGGGAGGCGTCAAACCCCAATTCAGAGTTCTATCAGCATCCCGCCGTACTTGTCGCTCCTCCTGGCGAGGAGCTCCATCGGCCCGTTGTACGGGGACAGCGACTCCAGGTTCCCGAGGAACAGCGTGCGGTTGACGCAGACCACCTCGCCCTGCTCGTCGGGCTCCACCAGGAGGTACTTCCTGTTGGGGCTCATGTGGACGTCGTAGCGGTCCTCGGTGAAGGACTCGCTGCGGATCAGGTTCGGCCCGGTGCGCTCCGCGTGCACCGGCGCGGGACCGGCGGCCTTCGTCGCCAGGGGCTGCGCCAGAGACCTCCTTATCAGGTCCTGGAACTCCTGCATCTGCATCTCCAGCTGATGGGTCTGCGGCCTCTCGTCGGACTGCACCGGCTCTGGCTCCTCCGAGGAGAGCTCGATCTCGTCGGACTCCCTGGGCACCCTGTTCTGCAGCAGCAGCCTGGACCTCTTGAGCTCGGCCTCGAGCTCCTCTATCTTTCTCCTGAGCTCCTCGGTGCTCTGCCTGTACTGCTCCTCGAGCTGCTTGTTCGCGGCCTCCATCGCGGATTTGCGGTAGCGCTCCTCGAAGATGGTCTCGAACTCCTTGCGGTTGGTCTGCCACAGGTAGTCGAACATCTCGTCCTTGATGCGGTCGTCCAGACCGATGAGCATGGCGGTGTTCACCTTGACCAGCGGCTCCGCCCAGTAGACGGTCCCCTTGGACTGGACGTTGCAGATGTACACGTCGCCGATCGCCGGCGGGTCCCCGTAGTAGCGCGGGCTCACGAACACGATGACCCCGTCGATGCTGGAGACCACGTTCTCCTTCTTCTTGTCCAGATAGAACCTCAGGATGTGGAGCTTGGATGCCAGGGACGACAGCGAACGGTGATCGATCCCCAGGTCCCTCTGCATATCGATGAAATCGGCCATCGGGCATCCCCTCCCTGGTCCACGGGCGACCTCATCGCCATTATCGGGAGGTCGTCCAGCGTGTAGTAGACGTCGGCGGCGCGCTTGCACTCCTGATTCAACTCGTTGGAGAACGACGCCACCTCCACCCTCTTTCCGGCCGACTGGACCTTCTGGATCGCCGGGACGAAGTCCCTGTCCCCGCTTACGACGATCGCCACGTCGAAGTGGTTCATCAGGGCGTGCTCCAGCATCTCGCACGCCATGGACACGTCGACC
>CASFYI010000037.1 GCA_949298875.1 uncultured Methanomassiliicoccales archaeon
GAATTGTTATACGCCATATGTTGGCATAAACGAAATTGATAAATCCCCTCATGCCGAGCATCGGGCATGGCACTGGGAGCGATAAGGGCGGTTGCGTTCGCGATCATGGCGGCGGTGTTCTACGCGATCAGCTCGCCCGTATCGAAGGTTCTGCTGGAGGACGTCTCGCCGTACCTCATGGCGTCGCTGCTGTACCTGGGAGCGGGGATCGGAATGGTCGTCGTTCGTTCGGCGAACGGCTCCAGGCGCGAAGAGGCCCCGTTCTCCAGAGGGGATCTGCCGTACGTCGTCGCGATGATACTTCTGGACATAGCGGCCCCGATCCTGCTGATGTACGGGCTGCTCAGCTCACCCGCATCGTCCGTCTCCCTCTTGAACAACTTCGAGATCGTCGCCACGACGGTGATCGCGGTCACCATATTCGGGGAGAGGGTCTCCGCGAGGATGTGGGCCGCCGTCGCGGTCATCACGCTGTCGGTGATCCTGCTGTCCGTCGACGGGAGCGACGGCCTGTCCTTCTCGCCCGGCTCGCTGGCCGTAGTGGCGGCGTGCCTCTGCTGGGGTCTGGAGAACAACTGCACGAGCCGGCTCTCTTCCACCGGTCCCTCCAGGGTCGTGGCCGTCAAGGGAGTGTTCTCCGGCCTTGGCGCGCTCATCATCGCGATGTTCATGGGGATCGGGGATCCCTCGGTCATCGAGGTGGTCGGGGCGCTGATCCTGGGATTCGTGTCATACGGCCTCAGCCTGTATCTCTACATCTCCGCCCAGGGGGCTATCGGCGCCGCGAAGGTGAGCGCGTACTACGCCGCCGCCCCGTTCATAGGAGCAGTCCTGTCCCTCGCATTGCTCGGCGAGCCCCTGTCCGGGACATACGCCGTCGCGCTGGCGGTGATGGTGCTCGGAACGGCGATCATGATCTACGACACGCTGAGGCCAGTGAACACGGATGAGAAGACCCCCGAAGGGGATGAGAATCCGCCCGGACCCGTCGGAGGACGATGCCGGGCGGTGGGATGGGTTTCACGCCGCGGGGGCGGGCTCGTAGGCGTACTTCCTGACGAACGGGATCAGCATACAGCCGATGGCGTTCCCCAGGAGGACGAGCAGGATGAATATCAGCGAATCCAGGCTGAATGCTCCTGCGGAGCAGACGTAGAACATGTCGGCGATGGAGTGCTCGAATCCAGCCAGGATGAACACGGGGACGCAGAAGAAGATCGCCAGGAAGCTCTTGCGCTGCTTGTAGAAGTCGACGGCGATGAACATCAGGATGCCGCACATCAGGCCCTTGAAGATCACGGTGTACCATTCGAGGGCGAGCTTCCCGTCCACCAGGGCGGGGGCGTTGTCGTAAGGCATCATCAGACCGATGAACAGGCATCCGATGAAGTTCCCGATGATGATTACGAGGATGTTCTTGAGGTAGGACGGGGGGTTCTCGACCACGTATCCCACCTTGCCGGTGTAGAGGTCGAACCCGAAGGCGACGACCGAGAGGAGTCCGACGGAGAACATGATCGCCCCGACCCATTTGACGTCGCAGGCGAGGTAGACGCAACCGCCGATGGAGATGGCGATCCCGGCCAGGAACGCCCTCAGCAGAATCCGCCAGTAGCGGCCTTTGTCAGAGTTCGTGGTAGTAGACGATGATGTCATGGTATGCCCCGTCGATGTGCCTGAACCCTCCGGGAATCGTTCCGACCCGGTGGAACCCAAGGCTCTCATAGAGGTGTCTGGCTCCGGCATTCTCCGCCACGACGGCGTTGAACTGCATGATGCGGAATCCCAGCCTGCGGGCCTGCTCCAGCGAGTCGAGGACCAGCGCCCTGCCGACGTGCATCCCGCGGGCCTCCGGATCGACGGCGTAGCTCGCGTTGGCGATGTGCCCGCAGCGCCCGACGTTGTTCGGGCGGATCTCGTACATGCCGACGATGCGGCCTTCCGACTCGGCCACGGCGCAGTAGGAGAAGCCTCCGAAGAACTCGGCCTCGCCTCCCTCCGGCACGGTATCCACCTGCGGGAACGCCTCCCCGTCCTCCACGACGATGTTCCAGATCCTAGCCATCTCGCGGAGGTCGGAATCGCGGCTTTGCCTGACCAGAACCTCCATGGTCTGATGTCATCCCGTCCATACGATTTAAGGGAGCATGGCGGGGTCGTTCCCACCCTTTAAATCGGCCATGGCGTTCGCGGTCTCATGCCCAGCGTTAAGCCGGTGAAGGCCGGATGGTGGAACGCCCTCAGGCCGTGGACACTCCACGGAGCGGTCGTGCCGGTGCTCATAGGAGGCGTCGTCGCATACGGCGACGTCGGCTTCGACGCGCTGTCCTGGGTCATGTTCATCCTGATCCTGGTCGCGGGATGCCTGATACAGTCCGCATCCAACCTCCTCAACACCTACGGCGACTTCAAGACGGGGACCGACACGGTGGAGAACGAGACCAGGTCGCCCGAGCTGGTCACGGGCGTCCTGGATCCGCACCACGTCAAGATGGCGGGGATCGCCTGCCTCGGGGCCACATGCCTGCTGGGTCTGATCTTCATCTGGTACAGCGGATGGGAGATCCTCATCTACGGGATCCTGGGTGTACTGGGTGCAGGCACGTACACGACCGGTCTGTCCTACAAGTACCACGGCCTCGGCCAGCCCTCGGTCTTCCTGATGATGGGCATCCTGATGCCCCTCGGCACGTACTGTGTTCTCGGCGACGGATGGTTCTCCTGGGAGGTCCTCTGGCTCAGCATACCCAACGCGTTCCTCATCACCGCGGTCCTCTGCGGGAACGAGACCCGCGACTACGAGGAGGACAGGAAGGCGGGTGTGCGCACCCTATGCAGCCATTTCTCGAGGGACGGGGCCCTGAGGCTGTACCTGTTCATGACCTCGATCGCCTATCCGATACTCCTCGTCCTGATCGCCGCCGGAGTCGCGCCGTGGCCCTGCGCCCTGGCGTTCCTCTGCCTCTGGGACATGCGCATACTCTGGCACAACGCGAAGATGTCCGCCAGCGACGCCCACGCCAACTTCATGCTGGTGCCCCTGTGCTTCAGGATGAACTGGCACTTCGGCGTGCTTCTCGTAGTCGGCTATATAATCGGCGAGTTCATCATCCCGGTGATCTGACATGGAAGAGGAGCTCAAGAAAGGGGTCCAGTTCGAGGGCAAAGAGGAATACATCAAGGATGTGTTCACCGAGATCGCGGACTACTACGACGAGATGAACGAGATCATGTCCATGCACATGGTGCAGGGCTGGCACAAGTTCATGATGCGCAAGGCCGGCGACATCGCCGGGAAGAGGTGCCTCGACGTGGGCACCGGCACCGGGGAGATAGCCTTCCATGTCGCGAGGACCGCCGGTCCCGGCTCCACGGTCATCGGCGTGGACATCACCCCGAGGATGCTGGAACTCGCCGCGAAGAAGGAGAAGGAGCTCGACCTGCCGGTCAAGATCGACTGGAGGGTCGGGGACGCGCTCAACCTGGACATCCCGGACGGTTCCGTCGATCTCGTCACGTCGGGATACATGCTCCGCAACGTCACAGACATCCAGAAGGCGGTCTGCGAGATGCACCGCGTCCTGGCGCCCGGCGGCAGGGTCGTCGTGGCCGAGCTCTCCAAGCCGAAGAACGGCGTCATCCGCTTCTTCTACAACATCTACATGAAGAGGGTCAAGAGGTACGGCCGCAAGTACGACAAGGGCAAGTCCATCGACGGCCGCCAGTCCGCCTACGAGTGGCTGACCTCCTCGATAGAGGGGTTCCCCTACGGGGAGGACATGGTCAAGATCTTCCGCAAGGCCGGGTTCGAGGACGCCAGATTCTACGTCAAGTCCTTCGGCGCCGTCAACATATACGTGGGGACGAAATGAGGGAGTACGACCTCTACCTCTTCGACTTCGACAACACCCTGTACGACACGAGCGCAGGTATCCACAGGATCCTGGAGGAGGTGCTGCCGGTCATCGGCGTGGATTACCGCAGGGAGGAGTTCACGAGGTACCTCGGGATGTCCATGGACGACATCTTCGACACGTATTCGAAGCGTCCGGAGGCCTACGACGAGTACCGCTCCAGGTTCTACGATGCGGTGGTCACGAACTCCTACAGGGAGTCGGAACCGTTCCCCGAGACGCCCCGCGTCCTGAGGTCCCTCAAGGACAGGGGCAAGCGCATCGGGATCGTGTCGGGGAAGATGCGCTACAAGATCGTGGACCTTCTGGAGGACCAGGGGCTCGGGGACATCCCCGAGACAATCGTGGGATGGGACGACACCGACGCACACAAGCCCGACCCGGAGCCGGTGGCGCTAGCGTTCTCGAGGTTCGACATCCCCCGTGACAGGACGCTCTTCGTCGGCGACAGCTACAACGATGCCGGGGCGGCGGACGCCTTCGGTATTGACTGCGCCATAGTCAAGCGTCCAGACGGATTCATGGCCGAGGACCTGCCCTGCAGGTACGAGATCCCCAGCCTGGATGATCTGCTGGTCTGGGACGAGCGATCGCAGCATCCCCTGGGACGACAGCCTCATCAGCAGGTCCCGGGCCTCGCATATGCCGGCCTCGGCGGATGCCGTGAGCAGTTTGATGACATCCCTGTCCGGCATCTCGATGCGGCCGGACAGCGCCAGGGCGCCGAGGTTGTACATGGCCGTCGGTTCTCCGGCATCCGATGCGCTCCTCAGCAGCGTCTCCGCACGTTCGATGTCCCTGTCGATGAGCATGGATCCGAGCATCGACTGGGCGTAGACGAACCCGGCGTCGGAGGCCATCTCCATCCATTCCATCGCCTTGTTCTCGTCCCTCTCGCCGAGCGAACCGTCCATGAGCATCAGCGCGAGGTTGTACATCGCCTTGACGTCGCCGTCCAGCGCGGCATCGGTGAAGTATCCCTCCGCCTCCGAGAACTCCCCGCGCTCGTAGAGGATCCCTCCGATGCACAGGCGGGCGTCGTTGTCACCCTGGTCCGCCGATGCGCGGAACCATCTCTCCGCCTCGACGCGATCCACCGGTATGCCGTCGCCTGCGTCAAGCATCATCGCGAGATCGTACTGGGAGTCCGGGTCTCCCGCCTCGGCGGCCATTCTGTAGAGCTCCGCCGCGCGCGGTTTGTTCGGGAAGACGCCCTCGCCGGTGCGCAGGATGTGGGCCAGTATGCCGGCGGCCTCGGTGCTGGTGGCCGCGGCCCTCTCCAGCCACATGACGGCCCTCTCCGGATCGGCCGCCACCCCGTTCCCTCCGCGGAGCATCGTCGCGGCGTTGATCATGCCCTTCTCGTATCCCGACTCCGCGGCCCTCTCGAAGAGGGTGAGGGCCTGGGAGGGGTCGATGCCCATCATGATGATCCCGAGGTTGCACATGGCCTTCGTGTTCCCGAGATCGGATGCGCGTTTGAGGTACTCCGCGGCGGTTACCGTGTCCTGGGGGACGCCCTCGCCGACGATGTACATGTAGCCGAGCGACGACGACGCGTCCGCATCGCCCAGGTCCGAGGCCTGCCTGTACAGCTCGGCCGCCCTGCCGGGGTCCTCTCCGCGGACCTCGTCGCCCATCTTCCTGATCTCGGAGGCTTCCATGGGTGCGGAGGATGGTCGGTTCGCCCTTAATCTTTAGGATGATTGATATCGGGGATGCGCATGCAGGTCGCATGGCAAAGGCGAACGGGGTCATGGCAGGTCTGTTCTACATCGTGTTCGGGATAATCTGGATCACGATGTGCGGGGCCATCCCGTCCGCCATCGGCTTCCTGTTCATGGTCGTGGGCGCCCTGGTCATAGCCTTCGGGGTCCTCATGATCGTCAGGACGATCAGGAACGGCGGTCCGCAGTCGTTCAGGGCGAGGACCTCCCATCCGGAGGAGCCGTCGGAAGACGATCAGGAGCCGAAGGAGTACAGCGGGTACTGCCCGTATTGCGGCTCCCCTGCCGAGGAGGGCTACGACTACTGCCGCGTGTGCGGCAAGAGGATAGGGTGAGACCTTGGACCGGCGCGACCTGGTGTTCGTGATCCTGGTGGTCCTGGTCGGGGTGTCCGCCCTTTCGGTCATAACCTATATGCTGTGGCCCGAGGGCTCCATGCCCTTCCCATTCGGATTCCTCCCCTTCCTCTTCCTGTTCTTCCCGATCGTGATACCGCTGAGCTGGAGGGGTAAAGGGAGCGCGAGGGTCGAGGATCCCGATGACTACTGCCCCGGATGCGGATGCCCGCTCGATCCGGAGTACGACTTCTGCACCGTGTGCGGCCGGAGAATACGCCGATGCCGAGATGGGTCGGATGGGCGCTGCTGGCGATCGGCATAATCTGGTTCCTCTGCTCGCCGGCGGCCATCGTCATCTACGGTCCGATGGGCATCCCCGTGCTCTTCGTCTCGTTCGTACCTCTGATCCTGGGTTCCATGATCATATCGGGGATGACGGGCAGGCGGGCGCCGCAGGTCTCCGTTCAGGCGGAGGATGCCCCATCGGCCGAGGGCACGGACGACGATGCCGACCTGGCTGCCTCCGGATACTGTCCGTTCTGCGGGTCGGTCGTCGAAGGGTCCGACAGGACATGTGCGGTCTGCGGAAGGTCGCTGCGCGGCAAGAGGCGACGGGAGCATCGCCGAACCTCGGGAGAATCCAATAGGTTTGGGCCTCCGCCGGACGGATGCCGGCGGAGGGATGGGTATCAGAATGCCTTGGCCTTCTTGGAGTCGTACACGGCGCGGATGGCCTTGTACAGCATGTACACGTCCATCTTGGCGGTGACCTCGATGGGCGCGTGCATGGATAGCACGGGCACGCCGATGTCCACGGTGTCGATGCTGTGGACGGAGATCTCGGACGCGATGGTGCCTCCACCGCCCAGGTCGATCTTCCCGAGCTCGCCGATCTGCCACCTGACGCCCGCGTCCCTGAAGATGGAGATGACATAGTCCATCATCTCGGCGGACGCGTCGTTGGTCGAGTACTTACCGCGGGACCCGTCGTACTTGGCGAGGCAGGGTCCCATGTTCATGAAGCAGCAGTTGTTCCTCTCCATGACGTCGGGGAAGGCGGGGTCGAACCCGGCGCTGACGTCGCACGAGAGGCAGACGGAGTTCCTCATGACGTCGCGGACCTCCGCGCCCTCGTCCTGGGCCAGGTCCTCGATGAAGTCCCTGAAGAAGAAGGACCTCATCCCGGTGACCCCGTCGGATCCGGTCTCCTCCTTGTCCGCGAAGATTGTCACGGTGGTGTACTCGGGATTCTTGGTGTCCAGCTCGGCCATGAACTCGGCGTAGGCGCAGGAGCTGTCGTCCTGGCCGTAGGCGGCGATCATGGACCTGTCGAGGCCGAGGTCCCTCGGCTTGAACGCGGGGACGGCGCAGAGCTCGGCGGTCTCGAAGTCGTCCTCGGTGATGCCGTACTTGTCGTTGAGGATCTTCATGATCGCGAGCTTCACCCTCTCCTTGACCTTGTCGTCCTCGTATGGGAGGGATCCGATCAGGAGGTTCATCTGCTCGCCCTCGATGACCTCGGAGGCGCCCTTGCGCATCTGGTTCTGGGCGAGGTGCGGCAGGAGGTCGGTAATCAGGAACGCGGGTTCGTCATCCTCCTCGCCGATCCTGATCTTGACGGTCTCGCCCTTCTTGGTGTAGACCACGCCGCGGATGGAGAGCGGGATGGTGGTCCACTGGTACTTCTTGATCCCACCGTAGTAGTGGGTCTTGAAGTAGGCCATCGCCCCGTCCTCGAACAGGGGGTGGGGCTTGAAATCCAGCCTGGGGCTGTCGATGTGGGCGACGGTGACGCGGACGCCCTCGGACACAGGCCTCTTGCCCTTGGTGCACATGAGGATGGTCTTGTTGCGGTTGACCTTGTAGAACTTGGATCCGGCCTTCAGCTTGGATCCGCGGGCATACTCCTTGTACCCGTGCTCTTCCAGTATCGGAAGCACGTAGTCGACGACCTCGCGCTCGGTCTTGTACGAGAGGAACTCCTTGTATCCCTCGCAGAACTCGTCGGCGTCCCTGAAGGATTTGGGGGACTCCTCCGGGAGGCTCTTGCGGTTGGTGAGTATGTTCTCGGCCAGCTCCTGGCCCTTGCTCTTCTTCACCATGCGGACCCGTAGGGTCGCCATCTATACCCGTCTTTCGATGGTATCATCGGCGGATGCGTCGTATCGAATACGCTTCCCAGGGCGGCACCCAAGCGATTCCGGGGATGTCCACGGGGTCGGGCGACACGATCGCGGCCTGGTCATCCGGATGGGCGGCGACGTACTCCCTGAGGCTCCTGGCGTAGGCGCGGCTGCGGGGCTCGATCTGGACGGCGATCGCACCCCCGTCCCTGCCGCCGACTGTGAACGCCTCGGCGCGGTTCCCGGACCTCCAGCAGGCGAGCTCCGGGTGCACCCTGCGCATCTCGAGCAGGACCGC
>CASFYI010000038.1 GCA_949298875.1 uncultured Methanomassiliicoccales archaeon
CAGCAAGAACACCGAGACGGCCATGTCCGCCAAGGACCATATGGATCATGTGACCAAGCAGCTGGACCACATCGCCACCATGTCCGACGACGACCTGGAGAAGTACTTCCCCGGCGCCAGCAGGGAGAGGCTGGAGGAGGATCTCCGCAAGGTGTACGAGCAGTACGACATGGACCGCACCGAGTTCCCCGTGGACGACATCGCCGCCAGGGGAAGGGACATGGCCCTCATCCCGACGGACCGCGCCCAGGCGTTCCAGGACAACCTGAACGCATTGGAGGAGAAGTGGGGCCTGACCCGCTACGCCAGGCAGCCCAAGGGCTCCAAGGAGGAGGCCGAGCCGAAGAAGGCCGAGCCGAAGGCGCAGGACGGCGACGGGGACGGGGAGAAGAAAATGAAGGGCACCAACACCCTCCCCGAGAGGATCCCCGTGGACCCGCTCCCCGACCCGCAGGACGCGAAAGAGGATGCCGAGGACCCTCAGACGCAGGCAGAGCCCGTGACCGCTCAGGA
Organism: uncultured Methanomassiliicoccales archaeon; assembly: GCA_949298875.1. Classification (GTDB taxonomy): domain Archaea; phylum Thermoplasmatota; class Thermoplasmata; order Methanomassiliicoccales; family Methanomethylophilaceae; genus Methanoprimaticola. Next base: position 514 of record CASFYI010000038.1, read on the forward strand.
GGCCCAGGCGGAGCCCGTTCAGGAGACGCATGTGCCCGGCGACACGCCGATCTACCGCGAGGGCAGGACCGAGTTCGTGCCCTACACCTACATGACGAACGACGGCGAGGCGGTGGGCTACAGGCCCAAGCCGGAAGGCATGGGCACGGCGACCCCCTCCGACCCCGGCCAATGGATCGACGGGGATGTGCAGAGGTACGCGAATGAGAACCCCGACATCCTCGTCAACCCCGAGCAGGGACCAGTCGTCCAGGAGCCCGTGGCCACCGCCGAGCAGAGGGAGGGGTTGTCCGTCGGCGAGCAGGCCCTGGAGGACGCCATAGGCGACCAGACCGAGACCCTGGCAGAGGAGCCGGTCGCCGAGGAGCCCGCGCCCACCGTGGACGAGTTGGAAGAGGACGCAGGCTTGGAGGACATCGCATGGGACGACATCCCCGGCGTGGACTCCGCGAGGGGGAGGAAGAGCATCAAGGGGAAGTATGTGGGCATGCTCGACCCCGATGACAGGAGCAAGGCCAACAATGTCATAGCGTCGAGCGTCGGACCGGGAGCCCAGTCCAAATACATGATCGACGACGCCAGCATGATGGAGTTCGCTCAGAGGTACCCGGGCATAGTCAGGAAGTACATCGAATCCAAGAAGGACGGCGTCAGGACGGGAGCGGACGCCTACGACTCCAACATGGACACCTTCATGGACCTCTGGGAGAGGCAGTTGAAGGACAAGGGGGTGGACACGTCGGATATGGGGGCGCAGGACCTCATCAAGACCATGTACTCCATGTCCGAGCCCGGATCCAAGGAGAGGAGGATGGCGGTGCAGATGTACAACGACATCCAGTTCAGGAACGCGTACAACATGACCGTCCAGACCAGCGACAAGGGCAGGAGGTTCTACGAGCCGTATGCCTACAAGCGTCTGTCGGAGTACGATGAGCCGATGAGCGTGGCAGATGGTTCGGTCGACGAGGGAAGCTGGACCGAGAAGCGCATCACGGACGACGACCTGGCCAACATGACACCCGAGGAGAGGGAGAGGGCCGTCGCCGCCAGGCAGAAGCTGAACAATGCGCTCGGCAGGGAGCTGAGCCGTTTCGACGTGGATATGAAGGTCCCTGAGAACTGGGAGACCATGGACCCCTACGACTTCTACAGGTACCTCCAGGACAACCTTCCGAACAACTCCGACCGCCCCGCCATCCTGCAGGGTCTCGCCGCCATCTACAGGGGCGGCACC
>CASFYI010000039.1 GCA_949298875.1 uncultured Methanomassiliicoccales archaeon
AAGATCGAGAAGATCAACCCGATCTGCGTCCCCACCATGGCCGAGACCGAGCTCGCCCTCAAGAAGGCCGCCGCCGGCGGACTGGTGGACTACACCCCCGGGGATGCGTCGTTCAAGATAAAGGACGGGGCGAAGGTTTCCGACGGCCAGAGGAAGGCCCTCGAGTACATGGCCGAGAACATGGAGCGCAACGGCGGCACCGGCGTCCAGAGGTGCATCGAGGAGGCCGCCTTCAAGATGCTGGACCTCATCTGCGTCTACCCCGTCGAGGACGAGACTAAGTTCACCGACCACTTCGGCAGGGTCCTCCCGGACGCCTTCCTGGTGCCCCGCGGCAGCACCGCCAGGGACCTGGCGTACCGCGTGCACACCGACCTCGGAGACAAGTTCATCCGCGCCGTCAACGCGAAGACCAAGCGCACCGTGGGTGCGGACTACGTCCTCCAGGACGGCGACGTGATCAGGATCGTCGCCAACAAGTGAGGTTCCCATGGAGACCGCGGAGATCAGGATAATCAGCACGTCGTCCGCCACCCTGGACGAGGAGCCAGTGGTGGAGATCTACGGCAAGGCCAGGGACGGCAGGTCCGTGACCGTCCTGGTCCGCGGCTTCCATCCGTACCTCTACGGGGTGGAGGTCCCGGAGAAGCTGGAGCGCCAGCTCTCCGAGGACCCGGAGGTGGTCTCGCTGGAGCATCATCCCCTCCTCTTCAGGGGGAGGACCGTCGATGCGCTGAGGATCACGATAAAGAGCCCCTGGAAGGTCTCCGACATGCGCAGCAGGCTCCGCGCCAACGGCGTCGAGTCCCTCGCATCCGACATCCCGTTCAACCACCGCTACATCTACGACCAGGATATGGGCGCCTGCATCCGCGTGACGGGCGAGCCCGTGGACCGCGGGTACTTCACCGACCTGACGATCGAGCTGTCCTCGTTCGAGAACGTGGACCCCTTCGACCCCGGCCTGAAGACGCTGTCCTTCGACATCGAGAACAGCGTCGAGCACGATTTCCTGTACTGCATCTGCTCCGTGATCCACGAGAACGGGACCATGCGCGCCTGCGACCCCATCTACGGCACCGAGCCGCAGATCATCCAGGCCTTCTCCGACCTCATCAGGAGGGAGGACCCGGACGTCATCACCGGGTACAACATCGAGAACTACGACATCCGCAAGATCGAGGAGCGCGCCAAGGCCAACCGCATGAAGGATGCGATGCCCTGGGGCCGCGACGGCAGCCAGCCGAGGCTTCGCAACGACCGCTTCTGGCGGGTGAAGGGGCGCATCGTGTGTGACGCCTGGTGGGCCGCACGCAGGGAGCTCCATCCCAAGCAGGAGACCCTCAACGCGGTCTCCAAGGAGCTCCTGGGCGAGACAAAGCTGGATGTCGACCCCCGCCACATGGACCAGGAATGGAGGGACAACCGCGCGAAGGTCCTCGAGTACTGCACCAAGGACGCGGAGCTGGCACTGCGCATCCTGAACGAGGTGGAGACGGTCCGCAAGGGCATGGACCTGGCTGCCGTGTCCAAGCTGTCGATAGAGGACGTCCTCTCGTCCGGATCCTCGCAGCTCGCCGACTCCCTGCTCATCCGCGCGGCGGACCGCGCGGACGTCGCCGTCCCACAGATGGGCAAGCGCACCAGGGACGACGAGCAGATCGAAGGGGGATACGTGCACGACATCAAACCGGGGCTGTATCACTGGGTCTGCGTGCTGGACTTCAAGTCCATGTATCCGTCCACCATCATCGCCAAGAACATCTGCTTCACCACGCTCTCCCCCGACGGGGGGATCGTCGCCCCTTCAGGCACCAGGTTCCTCTCCAAGGAGAAGCGCCTCGGGCTCCTGCCGATGATCCTCCAGGGTCTCATGGACCAGAGGGATTCGATCAAGCGGCAGATGAAGCAGACGACGGACGAGCACGAGCGCAGATACCTGGACGGACTTCAGGCGGCCGTCAAGGTGCTGATGAACACGTTCTACGGGGTGTTCGCCTCATCCTTCTACAGATTCACCGACAAGAGCATCGGCGCCGCGATCACGTCTTTCGCGCGTGCCAACGTCAAGGGCATCATAGGAGAGCTGCAGTCCGAGGGACACCATGTGGTGTACTCGGACACCGACTCCGTCTTCGTCCAGTCGCCGAAAGACGACATGGACGGAGCCATAGGGTTCGGGACGGCGATGGCCGAACGCTACTCCCGGGACGGCGGAACTCTGGAGTTCGAGAAGATCCTCGAGCCGCTGTTCACCCACGGCAAGAAGAAGAGGTACGTCGGACGCGTCGTGTGGCCCGTGAGGCAGGAGGACCTGCTGGTGCGCGGATACGAGAGCAGGAGGACGGACTCCTTCGACCTGCAGGATCGCCTGCAGACGGAGATGTTCTCGTGCGTCCTGGACGAGCGCAACGAGGACGCCCTGGCGCTCGCAAAGAAGGCGATACAGGACACGCTGGCAGGCAGGGTGGAGCTGTCGGACCTGGTGATCTCCAAGACGTGCAAGGGCCTGGACGCCTACGAGAATCCCGACCGCATGGCGAACGTCCAGGCCGCGAAGAAGATGATCGAGCTCGGGTACGACTTCATCCCCGGCATGAAGGTCTCGTGGATCGTAACGGACTCCAAATCGGCGCCGATGAAGGTGGAGCCGTACATCAGCGGCTCGCAGTTCACCGCCAAGCCCGACTACCGCTACTACGCCGAGCGCCTGGCCAAGATGGCGGGCACGATCACCGATGTGCTTGGATGGGGCGAGAAGGACCTCATGATGGGCAGCCAGCAGGCCACCCTCCTGGACGGAGGGATGTTCTCGTCCAAGGAGTCCGACGCCCCGCAGAGGGAGCCTCCTAAGGCCCCCAAGCCCAAGTCCAAGGTGAGAAGCCTCGACGAGTTCTTCCGATCGGAGGCCACAGCCCCTCAACAGAGCCTCATCCACCCTGCGCCTCATGCGATATGCCGTGTTCCTCGAGACCCCGCATGCGGACATGACCTCGCCTATGCTGGCTCCGCGTGCGTGGCATCTCGCGTATTCCGCCCATATCTCGTCATCCAGCTTCGTCCCGGCCTTCGGACCCTCGTGCACGAACGTGCGGCCGCATGCGGAGCATCTGTATCTCTGGGTGCCCCTGGCCGTCCTGCCGAAGCGGACGCTGTCCATGCTGCCGCATCCAGTGCATAGGATCGAGTCGTCCTCTGTCAAGACCTTGAGCACTCTATCCTCCGGTACACACGCTGTTCTCCTGCTCAAACGGATCACCGGATGGTGATGCGAAGGAACATACTTGAACTGCTGGCTGTTATCTTTGTCATGCTTGTTATCATACTTGCAGTGACACAATCGTTTAACTAGTGGCATACGGTGCTAACTTGGGGTCAAGAAATGGCTTAGGAATCGTTCTACGAGGACATGGTGATCGATACGCCGGAGGCAGCGGCCAATCTGGAAGAGTTCCTCAGAACGGGCAAACCGCTCGAACGTGGCAACATCAGATACAGGATGATCAGGGCAGGAACACCGGAGATGAGGGAGCTGCTCGGCAAGGATGACAGAGAACGAAACGATGGACTCCATGAACTCGTGCCCCGATATCAAGAAAAGGGATTAAAATGGGTCACAGATAACAGGACCGGCAGTCTGAATCAGATGATCGCCTTCGTCCGAGGTGCCTGAATGCTAGTGTTGGACAGTTCCTACTTCTTCTCATCGGACGCTCTCCCGGAGGAGGACCACGTGTGCCCCCCGGGTGTCATCCGCGAACTCGAGAATCACGGCGACCCCAGGCTCGCACTGTGGGAGGACATGATCAGGGTCTCGGACTGTTCCAAGGCCTCCATGGACCGTGTCACAGAAGCCGCCCGCAGCAGCGGGGACCTGGGAAGGCTCTCGCCGGTCGACATGACCGTGCTGGCCCTCGCCCTTGATGTGGACGGCACCATCCTCTCCGACGACTACTCCATCCAGAACGTGGCTAGGATACTCGGCATCCCCTTCAGGGCGGTCGGCACAGCCGGGATAAAGAAGGTCGCCAAGTGGAACTACCAGTGCATCGGCTGCCATAAGTGGTACAAGGAGAAGCTGCCGGAGTGCCCGGTGTGCGGATCCCCGATGCGGGCCTGCAGGAAGAGGCGATCACGGGAAGAGGCGCCTGCACCTGATCAGGTTGCCCATGCGCCTCTGGCCGAGTATCTTCATGCAGAGCTCGGTGCTCCTCTCGGACCTGAACGCGAAGGTGTCCGCCAGCTTCTTGTTGAAGGCGGCGGTCTTCAGGGGCTTGCCCATGACCCTGCGCCACTGAGTCTCGTAATCGGAGAGCGGCGAGCCCGTTTTTATGTTGGATGCGGCAACGGTCCCGCAGATCCTTCCGGCGATCATCGCCAGCGGGATGCCTCCGCCGTTGACCGATATGACCTGTCCGGCGGCGTCGCCGACGACCATCCCGTTGCCCTCCACCGTCTTGGGGATGGGGCCCTCGCTGGGGACATACTTGCCCTGGAGCCTGGAGTGCTCGGTGAACCCGCGCTTCTCGGCGAAGCGGTCGAAGTACTCGGACAGGGGGGTCCCGTCGGAGAACTTGGGCGAGAATCCCACGCCGACGTTGGCGCGGCCGTCCTTCGGTATGATCCAGCTGTAGGCGCCGGGCGCGATGTCGCCGAAGTACATGTAGGTGTAAGGCTCGAAGTCTCCCTTGACCTGGGCGGTCACCGCAGGATAGGGATTCTGGTTCCTCTGCAGGCCGAGGCTCTGGGCCACGCGGGACCCGGGACCGTCGGCGCCGACCAGGACCTTGTAGCGTATGTCGCCCTGGGACGTCTTCGCGACCCCGCCCTCGATCCTGTCGAAGGCGCAGTTCATCTGAAGCTCTGCGCCGGCCTCCACGGCCTCGTGCGCCAGATACTGGTCGAAGCGGTCCCTGTCGGTGGTGTACCCGTCAAAGTCCAGGAGCGTGACCTTGTTCTTGGGGTCGACGAGCTTTATGCCCTTGATGTCCAGACAGCGGAGGCTGTCCGGGACCGCGAAGAGCGACTCGTAGTCCTCCAGCTCCGGGAACATGAACTTGATCTCCGATGCGCCGGGCATGAACTCCCCGCACCTGACCGGCACGCCGACCTGGGAGCGCCTCTCGATCATGAGGACGGATGCGCCGGCCTCGGCGGCGAATCTCGCGGCGGTGCTTCCGGCGGGACCGGAACCCACGACAAGGACGTCGACTGAATCCATTGGAATCACCTGGTGCGCCTTATGACGTAATCGGCGACGTCGACAAAGGCGCTCTTGTAGACCGAGTCAGGGAGGACGTCGAGACATGCCACGGCGTCGTGCGCCATGCCGTCGGCGAGGGACAGGCACCTCTGGATGGCGTCGGTCCTCTGGATGAGCCCCAGAGCCTTCACGACATCGTCCTCCGTCGGCTGCTCCGTCTCGAAGATGGCGCGGATCTCATCGCCCAGCTTGGGGTCCTGCATCGCGTAGATGACGGGCAGGGTCGGCTTCCCCTCGATGAGGTCGGTGCCTATGGCCTTCCCGGTCTGGTGCGGATCGCCGGTCACATCCAGGGCGTCGTCCACGATCTGGAACGCGGAACCGATGGCCTGGCCGAACTGGCCGAGGCTCTCCAGGACCTCCACGTCGGCACCCGCCACGGCGGCGCCGGATTTGATGGACGCCTCGAACAGCTTGGCCGTCTTGTGGTCTATGATGCGCATGTAGTCCCCCTCGGTGACGGAGGACCTGTGCTCGAAGTCCTTCTGGACGAACTCCCCCGCGCCCATGGCGGCGGAGGCATCCACGATGTAGTTGACGATGTGGGGGGCGGCGTCGGCGAGGAGCTTGAAGCCCATGGCGAACATGAAGTCGCCGGCGATGATCGCCTTGCTGGTGGCGTACTGCCTGTGGAGGGCCTTCCTGCCGCGCCTGACCTCGCCCTGGTCGTTGATGTCGTCATGGACGAGGGTGGCGCTGTGGATGATCTCGAATCCCGCGCCGATGCTTATCGGGATGCTGGCGTCCTTCCCCCCGCACGCGAAGTAGGCGAGGAGGCACATGGACGGCCTGAGGCGCTTGCCTCCGGCACCGATCACATAGCGGCACATCTCGGAGAGCTCGGGATTCTCCGAATCCAACGAGCGGTCCATCAGTGCCTCGAGCTGTTCCAGCTCCTGTGCTATGCATGAATGCCAGGGCTCTGCCATCGCGCGTACATGCGCGTTCCATATTTATGATTGTACCCCGGAAGGACCAAGTGCCAGCATCATCGGAACGGGTGATCGGAACGGGGTGAAAAGGTAAGGGGTTTGGTAAGGGGTTTTGAGACGGCGCTCAGAGCAGCAGGGCTGCGGCGGCGGTCTCGCAGTAGTCGAAGATGAGCTGGGGGTAGACTCCCAGCACGATCACGAAGACCACGCAGATCACGATCGCGACGGTGAAGGCCGCGGGGATCTTGATCTTCTCGGTGGACTCGCCCTTCTCGATGTACATCGCCTTGACGACCCTCGCGTAGTAGTACAGCGAGATCGCGGAGTTCAGGATGGCGATGAACGCCAGCCAGACCCACTGGGAGGTCAGTCCGTCCACACCGCCCAGCGCGGAGCTGAACAGGAAGAACTTGGACGTGAATCCCGCGAGAGGCGGTATACCGGCCAGGGAGAACAGGAACAGCAGCATGGCGGCCGCCAGGAACGGAGACCTCTTTGCCAGTCCCTTGTAGTCTGAGATCTTCTCGCCGAGTCCGGCGCAGATCAGGGCTCCGACGATCAGGAACGCTCCGCCCTTCATGAACACGTGGGTGAACATGTGGAACATACCGGAGGCCAGGGCGTAGTCGGTCATGACCGCCATGACGATCAGGATGTAACCGGCCTGGGCGATCGAGGAGTACGCGAGCATCCTCTTGATGTTGTTCTGGGCGATTGCGACCACGTTTCCGACGGTCATGGTGAACGCCGCGATGATGGCGAAGAGGTACTGGACCTCCTCACCGCAGATGGCGCTCAGGCTGGAGCCGGCGACGAACAGGACCAGGAAGATCTGGAAGAACACGCTCAGACCCATCTTCTTGGATCCCGTTGCCAGGAACAGGGAGACGGGCGAGGATGCTCCCTCGTACACGTCGGGCGCCCACATGTGGAAGGGCACGGCGGCGATCTTGAATCCGTATCCGGCGACCATGCAGACCAGGCCGATGGCCAGGATCCAGTTCATGCCGTCGATGGCCGTGGAAGCGGCGATGGCGGCGATATCCGTGGTCCCGGTCAGACCGTAGATCATGGAGATACCGTAGATGGTCAGGGCGGTGGACAGTCCTCCGACGATGACGTACTTGACTCCGGCCTCGGCGGCCCTGGAGTCGTTCCTCTTCATCGTGACGAGGGCGTAGGACGAGATGCTGGTCAGCTCGACGCCGACGAAGATGGTCAGCAGGTCCGAGGACCCGGCGACGAACATCATACCGGTGGTGGCACCGGTCAGCAGGGCGTAGTACGCTCCGACGTGGAGCCTGGTGGTCTCGGTGCTCGCGTTGGAGACCAGGATCGCCAGGAACAGCACGATCTGGAAGAGCAGCAGCATCACTCCGGTGTACGCGTCGTACTCGTACACGCCGAGGGTGGTTCCGGTGAACCCGTCCACGAGCATGTACGCGTTGATGACCATCGAGACGACGGCCAGGACGAGCGCGACGGCCCAGGTGACGGTGTGCCTCTTGCCGGCGAAGTGCACTGCGGGCAGGATCAGCGCGGAGATCAGCATGATGATGATCGGCGCGAATGCGGCGTAATCGCCGAAGATTTCCTCAACGAACATCACAGCACCCCCACAAGGAAGTCGACGTAGGGATCGATGAAGCTCAGGGCTGCATCGGGCCATACTCCGAACAGGGCGACGAGGACGGCCAGGACGGCGAGCGCGACGAACTCGGGCTTGCTGATGTCGTGGACGTGCTCCAGGTCGATCTTCTTGGTCTCGGGGCCGAACAGGGTCTTCTGCATGGCCCAGATGTAGTAGCCGGCGGTGAGCATGAGCGTCAGCAGGCAGAACACCAGCAGCCACATCACGCCCTCGGCCTTGATGAACTCGTAGAACCCGTAGACGAGCGGGAACTCTCCCCAGAATCCGACCAGACCGGGCAGTCCGAGGGAGGCCATGAAGGCGATCATCATGAAGGTCGCGTAGATGGGCATCTTGCCGGCGAGTCCGCCGAGCAGGGGCATCTCTCTGGTTCCGACGGCGTGTCCGGTGAATCCGCACACCATGAACAGCATGGCACTGATCAGTCCGTGGGCGAACATCTGGAAGATCGCGAAGGTTATTCCGATGTCGGACAGGCATCCGATTCCGACCATGACCATTCCCATGTGGCTGATGGACGAGAACGCCACCATCTTCTTGAGATCGGTCTGGGCGATACAGGCGTAGGCTCCGTAGACCATCGAGATGAGACCGATGGCGATGATCACCCACTGCCAGTACTGCGCCCCATCGGGGAAGCACTCGAGGCAGATCCTGATGATACCGTAGGATCCCATCTTCAGCATGACACCGGCCAGGATGACGGATCCGGCGGTGGGCGCCTCGACGTGCGCGTCGGGCAGCCAGGTATGGAAGGGCACGGACGGCATCTTCACCATGAATCCGAAGAAGAGCAGGGCGAAGACGGCGACCTGGAACGCCTGAGAGGTGGCGGGCATGATCTCGGCCATCGTGTCGAAGCCGAAGTCCATGGTTCCGGTGACGGCCATGCACTCCCAGCCCATCGCGAAGATTCCGATGAGCATGACCAGCGAGGCCACGTGGGTGTAGATGAAGAACTTGATGGCGGCGTAGTGCCTCCTCGGTCCTCCGTACCAGCTGATCAGGAAGTACATCGGGATGAGGGTGACCTCCCACATGACGTAGAACAGGAAGTAGTCCGCCGCCATGAAGACACCCATCAGGCCGACCTCCATCGCCATCAGCAGGGTGTGGAAGTAGTTCGCCCTGTCGCTCTCCGCGGAGGAGAAGACGACGACGAGCAGGGTCAGCAGGGCCGTCAGGAAGATCATCAGGACGCTGAGTCCGTCGACCATGAGGTCGAATCCGATGTGGACGGAGCTGGTGTCGATCCAGTCGTATCCGACGGTGAAGACGGTCCAGTCCTCGAAGCCCGCGTACATCATGTACAGGGTGACGATCAGAGTGATCCCGGAGAAGACTCCGGCGACCCACTTGGCGTATTTCTGCTTCTCGCCGCCCATGAACAGGGTCGCGACCGCTCCGATGAGCGGGATGACGATCAGCAGAGGCAGTATGAGAGACTCGATGCTCACTCACATCCCTCCCAGGATCATGGCAATGACGACGAACAGCGCGGCGAGCACGGAGACTCCGAGCAGGATGACCGCGGTGTAGTCGTGGACGTTACCGGTCTGCATCTTGCTGATGGTGTCTCCTCCGCCGACGACGGCCGCAGACAGCCCGTTGACGGTGCCGTCGATGACCTGCCTGTCGACATAGTTGACTCCCTTGGCAACTCCGTATCCGAACTTCCAGGAGACCCAGTTGTAGAACTCGGGGAAGTACCACCTGTTGGCGAGGACCTTGTAGAGTCCGGACTCGCCGTGCTTGTTGAACCTGCCGGGGTCCACGGTCTTCTTCGCGTACATGAGGTAGGCGATGCCGATACCCAGGAGGGCCAGCACGATGGTGAGGTAGGTGTACGGGTTGGTGAACAGGTGCTCGAAGTAGTGGACCATTCCACCGGCGTGACCGCCACCGACGATGAACGCGGTGTCGGTGACCTCGAACGAGACCATGCCGTCGAGGCCGAACATGATGAGGAATCCGCTCAGGACGGCGAAGACCGAGAGGATGACCAGAGGTGCGGTCATGGTCTTGGGAGACTCGCCGTGGCAGTGCTGGGTGTTGGCACCCTCCTCGCCCATGAAGGTCATGAACCACATGCGGAACATGTAGAACGCGGTCATGAACGCGGTGATGACCGCGAGCAGCCACAGGACAGTGAACCAGATGGTCTGGTCCCCGGCCTCGAGGGCGATGTCGAGGACGAGATCCTTGGACCAGAATCCGCTGAAGAGCGGGAATCCGGCGATGGACAGCGAACCGAGCAGCATGGTGATCGAGGTGATCTTCATGTGCTTGCCCAGGCCGCCCATCAGGCGCATGTCCTCGGTGCCCACGGAGTGGATGACGGATCCGGAGCACATGAACAGCAGGGCCTTGAAGAAGGCGTGGTTCATCATGTGGAAGCATCCGGCGGTGAATCCGGCGGTACCGGCAGCGATGAGGGCGGTTCCCTCGGCTCCTCCCATGTCCATTCCGAGAGCCACGAGGTAACCTCCGGCTCCCAGGGCCAGGATCATGTATCCGAGCTGGGACACGGTGGAGAAGGCCAGGACCTTCTTGATGTTGTAGTTGTTGAGCGCCATGGTGGCCGCGAAGAACGCGGTGACTCCTCCGATGATACCGACGAACAGCATGACCTCGGGGTCCTGGATGAACAGGGGGTATCCCCTCGCGACGAGGTAGACACCGGCCTTGACCATTGTCGCGGCGTGGATCAGAGAGGAGACGGTGGTCGGACCGGCCATCGCATCCGGCAGCCAGTCGTGGAGCGGGAACTGGGCGCTCTTTCCGATGACTCCGCCGAACACGAGGAGCATTCCGAGCGTGATCATGGTGGAGTCGGCGTTGGCGATGTTGGCGGGGTCGAACAGCTGGGTGTAGTCCAGGCTGTGGAACTCGCCGAGCAGGATGAACAGACCGGCCATGAGGCAGACGTCTCCCATCCTGGTGACGAGGAAGGCCTTCTTGGCGGCGGAAGCCGCGTTGGCGGATGCCGCGTCGCCGTCGTTGTGCCTGAAGGACCAGAACCCGATGAGCAGGTACGAGCACAGTCCCATGACCTCCCAGAAGATGAACATCTCGAGGAAGTTGCTGGAGACGATGAGCCCGAGCATTCCGGTCAGGAACAGGGAGACCTCGGCGTAGTACCTGGTCTTCCTGGCGCCCTCGGCGTGCATGTATCCGATGGAGTAGATGAAGATCAGGGTCGAGATGAACGACGAGAACAGCATCATCATGCAGGTGAGGCCGTCCACGTAGTATCCGAGGTTGATCTCGAAGTCTCCGATGGCGAACCATGCGATCTGAGAGGTCACGGGCTCCGGGTAGGCGTCGCCGGTGAGGTACTCGTACGCGATGAGCGCGGATATGATGAACGAGAGCAGGGCTCCCGCGATAGCGATGTAGCCGCCTTTCTCGGGCGTCTTCCTGCCGAGGAGACCCACGATCAGGAAGCACAGCATCGGGATGAGGGGCACGAGCCATGTGTATTCTATGAACATGCTTACCACCTCATGGATGTGAGACCGTCCTCGTCGAGTTCGGTCGTCTTCCTCATCTTGTAGGCGTTCAGCAGGATGGCGATACCGACCGCGACCTCGGCTGCGGCGACGGTGATCGTCATGATGACGAAGACCTGCCCCATGATGTCGGGGTGGTACGCTCCGAACGCGACGAAGTTGATGTTGGCGGCGTTGAGCATCAGCTCGATGCACATCAGGACGATGATGGCGTTGCTCTTGGTGGCGACGCCGTACGCTCCGATGGCGAACAGGATGGCTCCGAGGATGAGGAAGTACTCAAGCGGAATCATCGTTCTCTGCCTCCTCTCTCGAAATGACCACTCCGCCGACCATCGCGCCGAACATGAGCAGCGCGAGCGGAATCAGGACCAGGCCGTACTTCTCGAAGATGTTGTACGGGAGGCTGGTCTCCTTGAGGTCGCCGTTCTCGTCGTAGATGCCGTCCTCGTCCCCGGTGTTGAACGTGGGGCCGCCCGGCAGGGGGGTGTCGGTGGTCGTGTAGTCGTCCCAGTCGACCGAGGCGATGCCGATCACGAGGACCGCCAGCAGCAGGACCGCTGCGGTCGCTCCGATCGCGACCTTCTTGTTGACTCCCTTACTCATTGGAGTCTCCCTCCTTCTTCATGATGTACCTCCTCGTCAGCATGATGCTGAAGGCGAAGAGGATGGTGATCGCACCGACGTACACCAGGATCTGGATGACGCCGATGAACTCCGCCTCGAGGAAGAAGTAGACGAACCCGACGCACAGGAACACCAGTGCCAGGTAGAACGCGCTGTGGACGACCTCTTTGTCAGTCACAACGTACAGCGCTGCGAGGACCGCGATGGCGGCCAGGATGATGAACGCAACCAGGTCCAGATTGCTCAGGAGGAAGTTGCTGAAGTCACCCGTCCCCTCGCAGAACGCGTCCCAAATGTCTCTTGCTATTGCCATCACAGCACCTCCTTCATGACGAGCGCGTCCTTCGGACAGTCGTCGATGCAGTTGCTGCAGCTGATGCACTTGGCCTCGTCGATGACGGGGCGGAGGATCGGCTTGCCGGTCTTCTCGTTGGTTCCCTTCTCCACCATCTGGATGGCGTCGACGGGGCAGACCTTGGCGCACTTCTTGCAGCCGATGCACTTGGCGTCGGTCAGCTCCGGCCTGTCGAGACTGAACACGGACACGCGCCTCTCGGCGTTGCCGTTGTCGATGTCCGACTGCAGGGTGACCTCCAGCTTGACCTTCATACCCTCGGTGGTCTTGTCGTACGCGAGCCTGCGGGGTCCGTACAGCAGGTCGAACCTGGTGAACTCGGCGAGCTCGTACTCGGGGGTGACGGTCATGGCGTCGACGGGGCAGTACTCGGCGCAGTATCCGCACATGGCGCACCTGCCGAGGTTGACCTGAGGCCTCTTGACGGTCTTGCCGTCGGTGGTCTCGGAGTCGACGATCTTGATGCACGCGGTGGGGCACATGCGGGCGCACATGCCGCATCCGACGCATTTGTCGAAATCGAGTCCCGGGCGTCCGCGGTAGTTCTCCGGCACCCACTCCTTCTCGTAGGGGTACAGGACGGTGACCGGCCTGTGGAAGACGGTCTTCGCGAAGAGCTTCAGGACGTGCCACTGGGGTTTGATGACCCAGAGTCCCCTCGCTGTGCTGCGGGGGTACTTTTCGAGATACTTCATAGCCATCGGAAGAACCCTCCTACCTTGAGCAGCAGAACGACTGCCAGGTTGATCACGGACAGGGGCATGAAGACCTTCCATCCGATGTTGACGATCTGGTCGGGCCTGACACGTCCGAGGGCGGCCCTCACGAGGATCATGAGGAAGAACACGAACCAGGTCTTCAGCAGGAACACGATCTCGGGTATGGGACCGTTTCCGATGATGGGGAGCGCCCATCCGCCGAGGTACATGATGGTAACCATGGCGCACGCGACGTAGCCTCTGAAGTAGTCGGCCAGCATGATGAGACCCCACTTCATTCCGGCGTACTCGGTCTGCCAGCCCTCGACCAGCTCGGCCTCGGCCTCTGCGATATCGAAGGGCACACGCTCGGACTCCGCGGTTGCGCAGAAGAAGAACGTGATGAAACCGATGATCTGCGGGATGAAGTACCAGACGGTCTCGTACTGGGCGTCCACGATGTCGCCGATGTTGAAGCTGCCGGCAAGCAGGGCGGTGGTCGCGATCATGATGAGCATCGGGACCTCGTAGGAGATCATCAGCTCGGCTGCACGCATACCTCCGATCATGGCGTACTTGTTGTTCTGGGACCATCCGGACACAAGGATGAAGAACGGAGCCAGGGCGAAGAACGCCATGATGATCAGGAGACCGGAATCGTAGTTGACGACGAACCATCTCTGGGACAGAGGGATCATACAGGCGAGCAGGACGGAGACACCGATGACCAGGGACACAGTCCACATGTAGGTCATGTTGTCGACCTTCTTCGGGATGGTGTTCTCCTTCATGAAGGTCTTGAGACCGTCGGCAACGCACTGGAGGAATCCCTTCATTCCCACCATGGTTCCCCTTCTGTCCATCATCCTACCGAGGCACTTACGCTCCATCCATAGGGAAATGAGCGTACATACGAACACCACGATGAAGACGATGAGCATGAAGATTATCAGCGACAGGAGGACGCACACGGGCTCGCTCATGAGCCAGTCCGACACGGGGTTCTCCGGGAAGATCAGGTTGATGAGCCAGGCGAGGGCTCCGCCGATGATCTTCCAGAGGCCGTACGAGATGGCGAACGGCAGGTTGTAGACGTCCTCGAACGGGTAGTACGCGTTGTCCATCACGTACTGGCCGTTGAAGTCGATGAAATCCAGGATGCTTGTGTATTCCACTACCACGCTGATCACCTGTCGGTTTCTCCGAGGCACATGTCGATCTGGGCGAGGACGGCCGGAACATCGGCGATCCTGACACCCTGGCACTGCAGCTTGGCGGAGGATACGTTCGTGAAGATCGGACTGCGGACCTTGAGCCTGTAGGGCTTGTCGGTTCCGTCGGACACGAGGTACATGAGGGACTCGCCGCGCGGGTCCTCCATCCTCATGAAGTGGGTTCCGGCGGGGACCCTGGACGGGGCCTTGATCCTGTAGGGGGCGTTCTTCCCGAGAGCCTGGATCTTCTTCACGGCCTGCCTGATGATCTCGCAGGACTGGAACATCTCCTCGGTACGGATCATGTACCTGGCGTAGGAATCGCCCTCGGTCAGCACGGGGACCTCGAAGTCGATCTTGTCGTAGTTGTCGTAGGGGTCGTCCCTGCGGATGTCGAAGTCGACGCCGCATCCCCTCATGGCGGGACCGGTGAGTCCGACGTTGGCGGCCTGCTCCCTGGTGATGTAGCTGATGCCTTTCATCCTCGATACGATGATCGAGCTGTCGTCCATCAGCGCGATGATCTCCCAGAGGGCCTTCTCGAACCTGTCGACGGTGCGGAGGATGTCCCTGTCGAAGAGCTCGGTGGTGTCGTTGCGGACCCCTCCGATCCTCGGGTAGTTGGTGGTCATCCTGGCTCCGCAGAGCTTGACGTTCAGGTCGAGGAAGTACTCCCTCTCCCTCATGGCCCACAGGAAGACGGTCAGGTTACCGAGATCGGTACCAACCGCGGCGAGCCACATGAGGTGCGAGTTGATGCGGCAGACCTCGTCCGCCACGATCCTGATGTACTTGGCCTTCTCCGGGATGTCCATCCCGAGGGCCTTCTCGACCGTCATGCAGTACAGGTGGGTGTAGGTCATCGAGGCGGCGTAGCAGAGACGGTCCGCCATGGGGATGATCTTGGGATAGGTCCTGTTCTCGGTCTCCTTCTCCCACCCCCTGTGCAGGTAGCCGACGATGGGCTCCGCATCAACGCAGATCTCTCCGTCGACCTTGATCTTCAGGGTCCACAGTCCGTGCGAGAACGGGTGCTGGGGTCCCATGATGATCCACATCTTGTCGGTTTCCATCTTGTCGGCCTGCTGCTGGAGCTTCTCCTCGGCCGCGACGATGGGCGCTATTGAGTCAGCCATCACTCCTGCCCCCTGAGCTTGTATGATTTCCTGAACGGGAAGAACTCGTAGGTCTGAGGCGTGAGGAGCCTCTCGAGCTTCGGGTGACCGTCGAAGACGATTCCGAACAGCTCCCAGGTCTCCCTCTCATGCCAGTTGGCCCCCTCCCAGATGCAGGTGACGGAGTCCACGTGGGGATCGTCGTTGGGGATGTCGGCGGAGAGCTCGATCATGAGTCCGTTCCAGTAGTTGGACAGGTGGTAGACCACGGTGAGGTGGTCGACGTAGTCGACGCCGATGACGGTGGAGCAGTGCTCGAACGAGAGGTTGTCGTGGATGTACTGGCACACCTCGCGGACCTTCTCCCTGGGGAGCTTCGCGAAGACCCTGCGGGCCTCGGTGCCGGTGACCTCCACCTCGGGGAACCTCTCGGTCAGGAGGGTTTTGACCTCCTCCTCGGTGGGTTTCTGGTAGACTGCGGACGTGTCCATTCTCAGTCCTCCAGGAACGCGCCTCTCCTGAAGTAGTCCTCGATCTTCTTCTGGAGCAGCATGAATCCGTCGATCATGGCGTCGGGGCGTGCGGGGCATCCGGGGATGTAGACATCCACGGGCACGATCTGGTCGAGGCCCTGCACGGTGTTGTAGGAGTCGTACCAGGGTCCGCCGGAGATGGCGCACTCGCCCATGGCCACGACCCACTTGGGGTTGGGGATCTGCTCGTACAGACGCCTGAGGTCCGGACGGATCTTCTTGGAGATCCAGCCGTTGACGAGCAGGATATCGGTCTGCCTGGGGGACGAACGGTAGATCATACCGTAACGCTCGGCATCATACCTGGGGGCCGACGCGGCCGCCATCTCCAGGGCGCAGCAAGCGAGACCCCAGTGCAGAGGGTGCATGGAGTTCTTCATCGCCCAGGACCAGATGGGTCCGGTCAGCTCGTCGATGGTCTTCTTGGTACCGGAGCTCAGAAGGTCGTTGATCATCGCATCGGACCACGACATGAACTCGTCGGCACTCATTGCCACCGCATGGGGGTAGAGGCTCATATCCATACGTTCTCCTCCTTTTTGAGTGAGTAGCATACCCCAAGAATCAGAATCGCGAAGAAGGCGATCATCATGACCTGAGCCGTTATCGACAGTCCGGAGAATGCGACTGCCCAGATCATGAGGAAGGTCGCGACCAGGTCGAATACCACGAAGATCAGTGCGAACGTGTAGTACTGGAACCTGAACTGGACCTGAGCCTCTCCGATCGGTTCGGAACCGCACTCGTAGGTGGATTCCATCCACTGAGTGGGTTTCTTGGGCCGGATGAACCTGGATGCCCACCATGCCAGCGGTGCGAAGCCCAGCGCGATGACTGCGACTATCGCCAATGGCATGTAAAATGCTACTAGAGACATTGGACGCGCGCACGGAGTGGCAGTATAAAATAACTAAGGAAGGCCAGCTTAAATTATATTTAAAAGGAAGAGCGGAGCGGGATAAGCCAGGACCCGGCGAATCGCCACACCTATTTAGTGGCACTGGGATGCCCGTCCATCATGACCGCACGCATCGGATTCATCGGCGCCGGGAAGATGGCCGAGGCCCTGATGGCCGGACTCCTGGCGAAGGGCGTCTGCTCGAAGGACGACATCATCGCCTGCGCCCCCAGCGAGGGGACCAGGAGGCACATCTCGGAGACCTACGGGATCGGGATGTTCCAGACCGCCACCGAGGTGGTCTCGAGGGTGGACGAGGTCGTCCTCGCCGTCAAGCCCGCGCAGGTCCGCACCGTGATGGTCGACGAGGGCGCCGCCTCTGCCTTCAGGCCCGGGACCATCCTCCTCAGCGTCGTCGCGGGGCTCACCGTGAACGGCCTGAAATCATATGTGCCAGACGCCAAGATCGTGCGCGTCATGCCGAACCACTGCGTGGCCGTTCTTGAGGGCGCCATGGGCTACACCACGGACGGCACGCTGACCCCCGAGGAGCTGGATGGAGTATCATCCATCCTGGGTTCCGTCGGCCTCGCCGTGCAGGTCCCCGAGGAGAAGATGGACGCCATCACGGGCCTCGCCGGGAGCTCCCCCGCGTTCATCTATCAGGTGATCGACGCGATGGCCGACGCTGGAGTGCTCAACGGCATCCCGAGGAAGGACGCCATAACCCTGGCCGCGCAGTCCGTGCTCGGGGCCGCCAAGATGGTGCTCGAGACCGGGAGACACCCGGACCAGCTGAAGGACGAGGTCTGCTCCCCCGGCGGCACCACCATCGAGGGCGTCCGCGCGGCGGAGGACATGGGGCTCCGCTCCGCGATGATCGCCGCGGTGGATGCGGCCGTATCCAAGTCGAGGGAGATGAGCAGGCGATCGGCGCCTGAGGAACGATTTCGCGAGGCCCATGACTACCCTGGGACCGTTGGACCATATCGATCCGGCGTCCCAGTCCAGGTCCTTCTTGTTGGCGATGGTGGAGTTCATCATCCTAATGCCCTCCTCCTTCGTCTCCCACAGCCTCGCATCCCTCTCCCCCTGATCGGGGATGAGCATGATCTCGTCGATGCGGTGCATCAGCGAGCGGGCCTTCTCCGTGCGGTCCACCCTGTCGTCGTAGATCTCCTTCGATATGCGTCCCGCCTCGTGCTCGCATCTCGCGAGCTCGTTCGCCGCGTCGTAGGAGATCTCGGCGACGTCGTCCCTGGTCATCCATTTGGTCTCGTAGGACAGCACGTGCTTCCACGAGGGGTTGTCCAGGAGCCTCCTGTGGTCCTCCAGCGTGTGGGCGCGGAGGGTGTAACCCCACTCGTCGGGATGCTCGAATATCCTGCTCCCGGGGTCGACGAAGGGCGCGAAGGGGGCGTTGTAGATGAACAGGTTGTCCTCCGGCCTGACCGAATCCCAGAGCTTCTTGGAGGCTCTGGCACTGTTCATCGCGGACTCGCGGTCCTGGAACGGGAGGCCGTTCATGTAGAACAGGTCGAACCTGCTGCATCCGCATTCGAAGGCCGTCGGCACGGTGCGCTCGATGGCCTCGTTCGTGTAGCCCTTCCCAAGCGCCGAGCGCACGGCCTCGTCGTGGGAGTCGGGCGAGAACTCGATGGACCATCCGGCCTCCAGGGAGCGGTCGATCTCCGTGAAGTAGTCCGGTCCGGCGCCGTTGAAGAGCTCGATGACGACATGGTTCCTAATGCCGATCTCGCGGCACTCCTTCAGGAACCTGGAGGCGTAGTCGCGGCCGGCCTGCCTCAGGTCGCCCACGATGAACACGGGGGTGTCGAGATACGATTGGATGGATCCGATGTCCTGTGCGAGCCTCTCCGGGCTGCGGAACGCCGGCTTCCTCCTGCAGACGACGGTGCCGTTCGCGTAGTGGGAGCCGCCGCACTCGGCGCAGTTGATGGAGCATCCGCGCACAGTGAACACCGAGGTCAGCGGGAGCCTGTCCCATCCGTACCACGGGAGCGCGCCCTTGATGTCCATGTTCCTGAGGACGCCGCGGATCATCGTCCCGTAGTCGAACCTGACGGAATCCAGCGATTCCAGCGAATGGGTCACGCCGTTGTCGTGAACCCTCCCCTCGGAGTCCTTCCAGACGAGGTTCGGCACCTCCGACAGGTCCCCTCCCCTCTGCAGGACCTCCATCATCCTCACGGTGGGGACCTCGGTGGTGTCCCCGCACATGACCAGGTCCACCTCTGGGCGGCGGATCAGCTCGTCCTTGAAGTAGGACGACGTGAGCCCCCCGAACTCGACCTTCGATTCGGGATGGAGCCTCTTGACGATCTTCGCCAGCTCCAGCGCGCCGTGCGCGTGGGGCATCCAGTGGAGGTCTATGGCGAAGACATCCGCGTGGAGCTTGCGGATGCACTCCTCGGCGTCGAAGCTGTCGCTCTGAAGCATCCTGACCGCGATGTTCACGATGCGGGTGCGGAAGCCTGCGGCCTCCAGCTCCGAGGAGATGGTCATGAAGCCCACGGGATACATCTCGAACACCGGGGACGACGGGATGACGTCGGACACCGGCCCGTAGAATATGGGCTTCTTGCGGAAATCGTAGACGCTGGGCGCATGCAGGAACACTATGTCCGTCTTCAACCGATCATCTCCCGAAGCGCCTGACGCGCTGCTGATAGGTGCGTATAGCCCTCAGCAGATCTATGTGCCTGAATCCCGGCCAGTACACATCCGTGAAGTACAGTTCTGAATAGGCGAGCTGCCAGAGCAGGAAGTTGGACACCCTGACCTCCCCGGACGTGCGGAGCACCAGGTCCGGGTCGGGCATCCCGGTGGTGGAGATGTATCCGGACACCGTGTCCTCGTCTATCTCGTCGACGGAGATCTTCCCGTCGACGGCGTCCTGGGCTATCGCGCGGACGGCGTTGGCGATGTCCTGCCTCCCACCGTAGGCGATGGCCATGTTGAGGAACCTCTCGTTGTATCCCGAGGTGCGCTCGTAGGCGTAGTCCATCGCCTTGCGGACCTTCTCCGGAAGGAGATCGGTCTGACCTATGACGCGGATGCCCACCCTGTTGGCGTGGACGTCCTCGTCGTCGGCGAACTCGTACAGCGACTGCTCGAGCAGGTCCATGAGGTACTCCACCTCGTCCGAGTCCCGCTTGAAGTTCTCCATCGAGAACGCGTAGACGGTGAGGACCTTGATGTCCAGGTCCATGCACCAGTGGAGGACCTCCTCCAGCTTCTTGCGGCCCAGCCTGTGGCCCTCGAGCGGCGGGCTGCCCAGCACCTCCTCGGCGTAGCGCCGGTTGCCGTCCATTATGATGGCTATGTGCTGGGGCATCTCCCCCGCGCGCACCTCCCTCTCGAGCTGCGCGTCGTAGGTGGCATACGCCCTGTCTGTGAATATCCCCTTGAGGTCCATGCTCATTCGAAGTCCTCGGGGATCCCCGCGGCCCTCTCGCCGATGTCGAAGCATCCTATGGCCGCGACGGCGCCGATGACGCCCTTGGTGCCGGTGACGCTGATGATCTGGACCCCGCACTCCTCGGCGACGCGGACGGCGTCGTCCGTCGTGTACAGGACGGATTTGCAGGACCAGCCGTACTCCCTGAGGCGCTCCGGGATCTCCAGACCCTGGAACACCGTGAGGACGGCATCCTCGGAGTAGCTCTCCTTGCGGACGAAGTCCACGGCGTACTCGATGAGCGCCGGGATCTCCTCCTCGCGTACGGCGAAGGAGACGGCGGTCGAGCAGCAGTTGGTGGTCTTGTTGGGGACCTTCGGGTTGAGCTGGATGATCTTGTGCTCCAGGAACCTTCCCACGGGGCAGGTGGTCCCGAGCTTGAGGGACACCACCCACGAGGCGCCGGCCTCCTTGGTGTCGGTGTCGTCGATTCCGATGATCACCCTGACCATCTTGGGTGTGATGATGTCCACGTGGGCGCGGTGCGCCCCGCCGATGGTGAAGTCGTCCGGGTACTCTGTGCGGATCACGTCGGGGCACTGCGGTATGCACGCGCCGATGCCGACGGATGCGCCGGCTATGCCGTACCAGGTGGTGCGGACCTCGTCCCCCTCCACCTTCAGGGCGCTGAGCCCCTGGCCGCCCACGTCGGAGGACACGGGGCCGAAGCTCAGCTCGCTCTCCCCTATGCGGACGTCCATGACGAGCATGTCCGACTCCTGGCGGATGTCCTCTATGACACCCTTGGTGCGGCGCCTGTTGACGAGGTCCCACTCGCCGGGGCCCTTGGAGGCGCATTTCTCGACGATCATGGCCTTGCCGGCCTTCTCGTCCACCAGGGTGTAGAATCCCCTGCAGAACAGGGGCCCGTACTTCGCGCGGACCTCGTCCGGCCTCAGAACGTACATCAGTCGGCCTCCTCGTCGTCATCGTCGGCTGGACCGGTGTCCCAGTCCTCCGGGTCGGCGATGTCGATGGCGTCCGACGGGACGTGCTTGCAGAGGAACACCGTCCTGGCGGCCCTGCCGATGTCGGCGCCCATCTCGATGCAGACGCCGGTGTCTATGACAAGGATCTCGGGGTCGTCCATCCTGACGGATCCGGCGCGGACGGCGTCGCGGAACGACAGGGACAGGTGGACCATGTTGCGGTCCGTCGGCGATATGCCGTCGCGGAGGATGTCCTCGGTCTCCTCGGGGGAGACGGGGTAGAACAGCTCCGGAGGGATGTCCTCGTTGTCAAGTTTGAGATCCAGCGGGATGGTGTGGCCGTAAGTGGCGCGGACCTTGCCGCCGGCGATGGAGTAGCGGCCCTTCGGGTCGGTCTCCACCAGGGCCTCGATGTGCCTCGGCCTCAGCCAGTTCATGTAGGTGTGGCGCCCCCTGATCAGGGCGACCACCTGCTGCATGGGCACCCAGCCCTGGTCGTCCATGTCCGGCTCGAACTTGCCGTGCCTAAGGATGGCGGCAAGCGTGCGTCCGATCCTCTCGACCTCCTTGTCAGAAAGGATGAACTTGCCCTCCTCCCCGCAGTGGGGGCATCTCTCGTCACGGAAGTAGCCGTGCTCCTCGCATTCCCTTATCATCTTGATACCCCCGCTGCCTTCTCGGCCGCGCGGACGGCGTTGGCCATCAGCATGCAGATCGTCATCGGTCCGACCCCTCCCGGGACCGGCGTGATGGCCGATGCGACCTCCTTCACGGCATCGAAGTCCACGTCCCCGACGAGCCTGCTGCCCTTGGGGTGCGTCGGATCCTCGATCCTGTTGGTGCCGACGTCGATCACGACCGCTCCCGGTCTGACCATGTCGGCCGTTATGAAGCGCGGCTTCCCGATCGCCACGACCAGGATGTCCGCGGTGCGCGTGATCTCGGCGAGGTTGGCCGTCCTGGAGTGGACGACGGTGACCGTGGAGTCTGCGCCGGGGCCCTTCTGGACCATCAGCGCGGCCATGGGCTTGCCCACGATGTTGCTCCTCCCGACGACCACCACGTGTCTGCCGGCGGTCTCGACGCCGGAACGGACCAGCATCTGCTGGACGCCCGCGGGGGTGGCCGGCATGAAGTCCGGGTCCCCGATGAGGAGCCTCCCGACGTTGGACGGATGGAAGCAATCCACGTCCTTCTCGGGGGATATCGAGGCGATCACGGCCTCCTCGTCGATGTGCGGAGGCAGCGGCAGCTGGACCAGGAACCCGTGGATGCTCTCGTCCGCGTTCAGCTCGGCGATCCTTCCGAGGAGCTCCTCCTGGGTGGTATCCGCCGGCATGCGGATTATCTGCGAGCGCATCCCCAGCTCCTCGCACATCTCGCCCTTCTTCCTCACGTAGACCTGCGATGCGGGATCGTCGCCCACGAGGATCACCGCGAGCCCGGGGACCGTCCCGCGCTCCTTCAGGGATGCGATCCTCTGCCTGAGCTCCGCGTAGATCTCCTCCGAGACCTCCTTTCCCAGTATGAGCTTGGCTGTCATCTGCCTCCTCCTTCTGGCCGCCCATCGCCAATCCCATATAAAGAGAGAACGCGCGCGGGCGTGGGCGGGTCCGACCGCCGACATAGCCTACGGATGGGCCCGTAGGGCTCCCTACGATACCTCGACAACGAACTTAACGGTCCCGTGACTGGACGGTCACCGCTGTGATCCCATGACCGATCCACGTATGGAGGCGCCGCGATGAGCGGCTTCGGGCTGACCAGGACCGAGAGGTCCTGGGTCATGTACGACGTGGGGAACTCCGCGTTCACCCTGATGCTCTCGACCATCATCCCGATCTACTTCAACTCGGTCGCTGGCGGGGAGCTCTCGTCCGTCGACTATCTGGCCTACTGGGGGTACGCCGCCTCGATCGCCACCCTCCTGTGCGCCGTCCTCGGGCCCGTGCTCGGCACGTACTCGGACCGCGGCGGCTGGAGGATGAGGATGTTCGTGGCATCCCTCGGAGTCGGAGTGATCGGATGCGCCCTGCTGGGATTCATCAACGCATGGCTGGCATTCCTGGTGGTGCTGGTGGTGACGAGGCTCGGATACTCCCTGAGCCTGGTGTTCTACGACTCGATGCTCGTGGACGTCACCACGCCGTCCCATTCCGACAGGGTCTCCGCGGCCGGATACGCGTGGGGATACATCGGCAGCTGCGTGCCCTTCGTCGCCTGCCTGGTCCTCATCCTCGGATGCGATTCGTTCGGAATGACCATGAGCCAGGCGATGACCGTGTCGCTCGTCGTCATCGCCGCGTGGTGGGTCGCCGCCAGCATCCCGCTCGTCAGGAACTACAGGCAGATCCACAGCGTCGACTCGAGGTCCGAGGGGGCGTTCCGCACCCTCGCGAGGACGATCCGCAACGCCAGGAGGGAGAGAAAGGCGTTCTTATTCCTCGTCGCGTTCTTCTTCTACATCGACGGGGTCTACACGATCATCGAGATGGCGACCGCCTACGGGCAGTCCATGGGCCTCGACACCACGATGCTGCTCGTCGCACTCCTGGTGACACAGGTCGTGGCGTTCCCCTTCACCATCGCCTTCGGCCGGATGTCGGCCAGGTTCGACACGTCCAGGCTCATCATGGTCTGCATCGTGGCTTACATGCTCATCACGGTCGTCGCGTTCTTCATGACCTCCATCACCCAGTTCTTCGCGCTGGCCGTCATGGTCGGGATGTTCCAGGGCGGGATCCAGGCGCTCTCGAGGTCCCACTTCTCCAGGATCATCCCGCCGGAGAGGGCGGGCGAGTTCTTCGGGCTCATGGACATCTTCGGCAAGGGGGCGTCCTTCACCGGGACGCTGGTGGTCTCCGCGGTCAGCCAGCTGACCGGGCAGACTTCCCTCGGGATCCTGTCCCTGGTGGCGCTCTTCGCGATAGGTCTGGCACTGTTGGTCGTCTCCTCCCGGACGCCCTCCGACGGGGGCCCTTCGGAAGCACCGTGCGCGGAGGCGCAATCGGCTTGAACCGGCCGGCGATGGGAGTGGTGAGATGCCGTCTACATACGCCCACCTGAGACTCGGACGCGAGGTGCTGGGAAGGCTCGAGGGAGAGCCCCGCAGGATCTGCGAGGAGCATGAGAACCTGTTCCTGATCGGACTTCACGGCCCCGACATCCTGTTCTACTACGACGCGCTGCACAGGAACCCGGTCAGCGCCGTCGGCTTCGGGATGCACGACAGGCCCGGGAGGGAGCTGTTCGAGCGCGCCAAGTCCTCGCTCCCGGAGACGGGTGATGCGGGCAGGGCGTACGCTTACGGGTTCGCCTGCCACTTCGCGCTGGACAGCGAGGCCCACCCCTTCATCGAGGAGTACATCCACTCCCACGGTGTGGCACACACGGCCATCGAGGGGGAGTTCGACAGGATGCTGCTCGAGAGGGACGGCATCGAGCCCAAGAGGGCATATCTCGCCGGCCACATATCCGCCGATGAGGGCGACTGCGAGGTCATCTCCAGGTTCTTCCCTGGCGTGACCCCGGAGCAGGTCTCCAAAGCCCTGGAGGACATGAGGAGGTACAATAGGCTCCTCGTCGCCCCCGGGAGATTCAAGAGATGGATGATCGAGCGCACCCTGAGGAGGAGCGGGAACTACGACGACATGATCGGCCTGGTCCTGAGGAACGAGCCAGACCCCCGGTGCGAAGAGAGCGACAGGGAGCTGGACCGCATCTACGAGGAGGCGGTCGCCCTGTCGGTGGATCTCATCGGCGACCTGGAGCGGTACTTCGACGGCTACGCCGAGCTCCCTCCGAGGTTCGACAGGACCTTCTCCTACATGTGACGGATCGGACCCGTCCGACCCTCATGGTGGCCACCGGGCGGTCCCTCATGAAGCCGCTCACCACGATGTCGTACATCAGGTCGCGGTTGTCCCTGTAGGCGTCCATGACGGCCTCCGCCCTGCGGACGCACTCCGCCTCGTACGGATCCAGGCCGGACACGTCCACCTTGGCCATCTCCACCTCGGAGTCCAGGTCCTCGGACATGGCCTCCCTGACCTTCGCCCTGCAGGCCTCTGACATCCCTGGGACGGACCTGTAGAGGGAGGAGCACTGCATGGACAGGGAGTCCTGCCTCATCATGAACCTCCTCAGCATCGGATCCGAGTCGCGGTCGGCGTTGATGAGCATCTTCTGGGAGACGCTGGCGGATATTATCGCCAGCCCGGCCTCCTCCTCGGAGTCGTCCCTCCCGTCCAGCATGTCGCGGATGTTGCGGATCCTCTCGAGGCCTATCGCCAGCGAGCGGGCGGCCAGCTCCCTGTTCTCGTCGGATATCCTGTACGGGAGGACCACGCGGTTCGCGACCACGGCCACGAACACGCCCGCCAGCGTGAACAGGACGCGGTCGGCTGCGAGCGTCTCCGACGGCGAAACCATGGACGACGCCACCAGCACCAGGATCGTGTAGAACAGCAGCCTGGTGTCGTAGCGGTCCGTCCCGACGACCACGTACGCGTAGCCGGCGAGGAGTCCTACGGCCAGCATGAGGAGCGGGTCGTAGCCGGCGACCGCCCACAGCGCCAGGAATGCGACGGCTCCCGCGAGCGTATGTGCCAGACGCAGCATGGAGCCCCTCCACGAATCCTCAAGGTAGGGGACCACGGCGGCAACGACGGTGAACAGCATCCACTGGGCGTTCTGCCATCCCCAGTACGACCAGGCGAAGGCCACCAAGGCGAACATCAGCCCCATGCGGACGCCGAACGTAAACCTGGCCGAGTCCCTGCGGGCCTCCTCGCGCAGGGTCCGGATCACGGCGCGGACGGTCGGGAGCCTGCCCTCGCCGTACTCGCCCTCGGTCCCGGACTCCAGGGACTCCAGGCATCTTGCCATCTCCCTCAGCGCGATGACCGTCGACCTGCCGGCATCCGGATTGGAAACGAGGAGCGCGCCCACCGCCGAACCTACGGCGGAGGCCCTCACCTCGCCCCTCTCGTGGGACGACACGATGGACATCAACGGCCGCATTCCCCTCAGGACCCCCTCCGACCTCTCCGTCCTGCAGACCGAGCGGCCGACGTCCATGAGGGCCACGACCAGGTCGAGCACCCTCCTGTCGCGCGGCGTGGTGAAGAAATTGCCCTTCAGACGGTCGTACATCATGCGGTTCATGTCCGTGCACAGGCGACCGAGGTCGGCCACGCTGGGCTCCCCTCCGTCCAGCACCTCGTCCGCGCATCTGGATATCTCGTCGCATATGGCGATGACCCCGCGATGGCTGGAGCTGACCCTGCTGCCATGGTTCACCATCACGTTGAGCGCGACGATGAAGACCGCACTGACGGCCAGCACGAGCAGGCGGTCGGGCATCTCCTCCAGGGTCACGGGGAGCGTGACCATCGAGGCGTAGAACAGCAGCATGGGGAAGTGCATCGGGGAGCGGAGGTCCTGCATTGAGACGAAGACCACCACGAACACGACCGCAAAGTTGACCGCGAGGCCGAGGAACGGATCCAGGGACGCCGCGAAGGCTCCCAGACCCATGAACACCATGAAGACCATCAGGCTCGCGAGGTTCGAGAACGGGCGCGATGACAGGTCCTTCGAGAGCATCAGCATCGCGGCCGAGGAGACGGTGATCCCCAGCAGGGCGTAGCGGGTCCCGAAGAGGAGCAGGAACACCGCCATGAAGACGCATATGACGGCGAACGTGAGCGTCTTGCCTCCCAGGGTTCTGCCGTCCATGGCATCGTCAGCGCATGTATCTATTTAGAGACCCCGCGGACGGCAAGAGATAAGAACGGCGCATGGGCATCGGTGACGCATGAGGTCCGCGCTCCTGATCCTGCCCATCCTCTCGGGTGTGATGTGGGGCGCGGCGGGGATCTTCGTCCGTACCCTATCGGAGTACGGCTTCGACGGCCAGACCATCGCGTTCTCGCGCGTGCTCATCGCCATGGTCATGATGCTCCTGCTGATCCTGGCCACCGACAGGAGGATGCTCTCGTTCAGGAGTCACGACATCTGGCTCTTCATCCTGTGCGCGGTGTCGATGACGGGGCTGAACGTGTTCTACACCATAGCCGCCGACGAGCTCTCGCTCTCCCTGGCCGCGGTGTTGCTGAGCCTGTCCCCGGTGTTCATGGTGCTCATAGCCCGCGTCATATTCGGCGAGGCGATCACCAGGCGCAAGGTGGTCTGCATCGCCGTGTCCGTCGTGGGATGCGTCCTGGTGAGCGGATACCTTGAGAACGGGTCGTCGCTCTCGATGTTCGGCGTCGCGTCGGGGATAGTCGCGGCCGTGTTCTACGCGGCGTACGGCATAGCGTCGAAGAAGGCCTCCGCCAGCGGCTACAGCGTCTACACCACGCTGTTCTACTGCATGCTGATCTCCATGGTCATCCTGATCCCGTTCTCCGACCTCGGCATCGTGGCCGACTATGCGGGCGAGGGCGCAGGGGAGATCGGGTTCCTGATACTGCAGGCGGCGGTGGCGTCATTCCTGCCGTACATCCTGTACTCCGTGGCCATGGCTCGCATCGAGGCGGGCACCGGATCGCTCCTGGCGGCCTGCGGGGAGCCTGTGGCGGCCGCCGTGTTCGGACTCCTGGTGTTCGCGGAGGTGCCGAGCCCGCTCATGGTGGTCGGCATGGCCCTCGCCATCGGAGCGATGGCCGCGATATGCATGAACCCCAGGAGGAAGGGGAACCTCGCGGAGAATCAACGAAGGAGCTGGCGTTCCATCACTATGCGCATGAGGCCGGCCTTCCCGGACTCCCGGAACCCCTTCCGAGAGTACAGCGAGATCGCCCCGGCGTTCCTCTCGTTGACCTCCAGGACGATCCGACGCGCCCCGGAGGAGCGGGCGATCCCCTCCACGCGGTCGATGGCCTCCGAACCAATGCCGCGGTCGCGGTATCCCTCGAAGAGGTAGAGCTTGCCCAGATGCATCGTATCGCCGTCCATCCCGTAGGCGAGGTATCCCGCACAGGCACCGTCCGCTATGATCCACTCATAGACGATGCCCTCGGCCATCTGCCTCCTTATGCCCTCGGGGGACTGCTCCTGCTCCAGGAACTCGTCGAGCAGGTCGTCCGGCACGTAGGAGTAGACCTCTCTGAGGAGCGGATATGCCAGATCCGAGAGCCCCTCGGCGTCCTCAGGACCCAGGGGGACGAAGCCGGCTTCGCTCAAGGAGCCTGCCCCCGTCGTTCCAGTTGCCGCGGATCAGGCCGCGGCGGGTGTCCGAGATGAACGAGTCCAGCCTGCTCCTGTAAGCTTCAGGTCTATCGCGGTACAGCTGCACGTTCCCGAGCCTCACGCGGATGTACAGGTCCGGCAGGGTCTGGAAGTTCCCCCAGACGACCGGGTCCGCCCTCAGCTCTTCGAGGATCGCCTCGTCCACGGAGAACGACATGTCCGGCAGGACCGCCCTGCCGGCGTCCGTCATCAGGCCCAGCCTCTCGAGCCTGCGGCAGCGCGCCTTGTTGAGCTCCGTCCATCTCGACCCTTTGCGGGGAGAGAACCTCTGGACGGTGCCCAGCTCCGGGTCCTTGCGGACGGTGGAATCGATCCAGCCGAAGCACAGGGCCTCCTCCACCGCATCGACGTACGGCAGGATGCCCGTCTGGGCCTTCGTCCTGTCCACCGCGACCCAGCAGCCCCTCGAGGACCGATGGTTCTCCTCGAGCCAGGACCTGAACCCGGCGCGGTCCAGGACGAGGACCTCCTGCTCCATCGGATGACCCCCGGCCTGAATCCCAGGTCCAGGATGCCCTCGATGACCCTGCGGACGTCGTCCGACGCCCTTTCGGCATCCTCGCGGGACATGACCCCTCCGTCCCTCGTCTCGACCATGTGCCAGGAGTGGTCCGCTATGACGACATCGCCCTCCGCTGAGGCGGCCATGGCGATGTAGTCCTCGGGTCCCCTCCTGCCCTCGTGCATCGGCCAGAGGTAGGCGGCTATCGTCTTCCCGTCCGCGTCGCGGGCCTTGTTCACTGGGAACTCGACCATGTCGTCCTCCATGCGCGGGACCGAGGGCTCCCCCACGGCGGTGTAGACCGACGAGTCGCGCCTGATGCCCGCGATGCGCCGGACGGCCTCCCTGACCTGGGCGTCCGCGGTCATGTAGGGGGCGCGGAAGCATGTGGGCCTCGAGACCCTGTCGGCGACGGCGGCGGACGAGCGTGACAGGACATCCTCCAGGTCGGTCTGGCACAGTGCCGTGAGGTCCTCGTGGTCGTATCCGTGGACACCTATCGAGTGGCCGGCGGCGCATGCGCAGTCTATGACCTCGGCGGTGCGGCCCTCGAAGAACAGCGTGCCGCGGATGCCGACGCCGTCCAGCAAATCCAGGATCGCGGCCAGGCCCCTATCCGAGGACGAGAAGCGGGGGGCGTCGCCGGAGCCCCTGTCCAGGGACCCGGCGGCGACCCTCCCCGGGACCTGCACGTTGACGTCCCGGTCTATGTCGGCGGTGTAGTACAGCCGTCTCATTTCCTGACGTTCATGTTGGAGACCCTCTTGATGAGCATCCCCTCGATGTCTATCGGCGGATACTTGATCGCGGTCTCCCTGGCGCGCCTCAGCTTGGCCTCGTTGTCGGCGTAGATCGTCATG
Organism: uncultured Methanomassiliicoccales archaeon; assembly: GCA_949298875.1. Taxonomy (GTDB): domain Archaea; phylum Thermoplasmatota; class Thermoplasmata; order Methanomassiliicoccales; family Methanomethylophilaceae; genus Methanoprimaticola. The sequence goes on from CASFYI010000039.1 coordinate 29,825, forward strand.
AGGACGTCCCCGGCCTCGACCCTCTGGCCCTTCTTCTTGTAGATCATCAGGCCGGCGCCCTTGTCGTTGGGCGCACCGGCGGCCTTCGCTATGGCGACGACGTCCTTGTTGTGGATCGCGTGGATGTATCCGGACTTGGAGGCCACGATGTCCTCGCTGAACTGCCCGGGCTTCAGGTCCTCGGACTTCAGCTCGGGGTTCCCGCCCTGGGCGACGACGATCTCCATGAACTTCCTGTGGGCGGCGCCGGACTCCAGGATCTCCCTGGCCTTGGCGGCCCCTCCCGGGATCCCCGCCATGTCCAGGATGATGCCTGCGCAGTCGCAGGCCTTCTCGATGACGCTGGCCGGGTGCTTCGCACCCTCCAGGATCGCGATGCACTCCCTCGCCTCGAGGTTGGGTCCGACGGCGTTCCCTACGGGCTGGTCGGCGTAGGTGATGGCGCACTCCGTGTGGATGCCCAGCTTCTCGCCCAGGTCCATCATGTCCCTGGCGTAGACGCGGGCGTCCTCGATCGTCGGCACCTTCGTGCCGGTCCCGGTGGGGATGTCCACCAGCAGGTAGTTGGCACCGATGGCGAGCTTCTTGCTCATGATGGACGCGAGCATCTGCGCCCTAGGGTTGATGCCGAGCGGATGCTCGATCTTGATGACGATGTCGTCCACGGGGGCGATGTTCATCCCGCCTCCCCATGCGAACACGCCTCCGACCTCCTCGGAGATCCTCTTGAGGCTGGGGC
>CASFYI010000040.1 GCA_949298875.1 uncultured Methanomassiliicoccales archaeon
CAAAACTATATATAATTTGACGAACTCATATTTATAGTTTCACTCCTGGTCTTATAAACAGACCCCTGTTTATGCTCTGTTTTGCTGTTTATTTACTTACAAAAGTGCTTATTATATAGGTAAAATAGAGGTAAATGAAGATGACTATATTATTAATAATAGAGAACAGATTTTCACGATAGTCCCGTTAAGGCCGTTTTTCGCGAAATCCTTAACGGGACTTATAAACAGATGAATGGCTCAATCCTTCGGTTTCGGGGTCGGACCGTCCAAGGCGATGGCCCCCGTGGGGAAGTTGGTCGCATAGAGGTCCATGACCTCCTTGGCGAACTCCTCCGCGGTCCTCTGCCCCGACATGGCCTTCTTGAGGAGCTTGTTGTAGTTGACGACGAAGTTCTGGAACTGGCCGTTGTCATGCTCCTGGGCGGTCCTGTTCAGGAACTCGCCGACATCCCCTCCCTCGAACCCGATCTGGGACAGGAGCTTCTGTCCGATGGCGCTCTGCATGTCGCCCAGGGCCTTCTTCTCATCCTCGTCGAGCCGGTGGGCCTTGGGATTCTTGGCCTGCTTCGCCGGATCCTTCCAGACCTGGTACTTCTTGCCGTCGTTGATCCTGCCGAGCTGGCCCCTCAGATGCCTCAGCCTCTCCTGGGGGATGCTCTGGCTGCTGTTGACGGCCTCGAAGATCTCCTTCGCCGTCATGCCCTCCGGGTCGATGCCGAGCATGTCGTAATCCTCCAGGAGCTTCATGAGCTGCTGCTTCTGCGGGGACATCATGTCCTTCTCGTCCATGTCGGTCTCGCCGAGGGTGAACGGCTTGGCGTCCTCCCCCACCTCGGTGGTCTCCTTCGGCTTGGACCTGTCCACGAAGGTCGGGGCCTGGTACTCGTAGGGAGGGAGGCGTTGGTCGTCGGAGCGGAGGCGTGCGTTGTAGATGTCCTCGAACTCCATGGCGTTGAACGTCTTGATGGCCATCTCCCTGTCCTTGGCCTTGGGGAAGTTCTCGTAGTAGGCGGCGATGATCATCTTCGGGTCCATGCCCTCCACGTCCGCGCCCTTGGCCTTCAGCTTGTTGGTCATGTCGTAGATGTTGTCGTTGAGGACGGCCCTCAGCGCGGGGCCTCCCGACATGTCGCGGTACTTGAAGGACCCCATGACGTTCTGGGCCCTCTTAGGGTCGCTCAGCATCGCGTCCCTCATGTCCTCGGGCTCCACCAGGTACTTGGAGTTCTTGGCGTTGAACAGGTTGGTGCCGATGGAGTTCATGGCCAGGTTGAACGGGGAGTTGCCCCTGCCCGGATGGGTCAGGTTGGCCGTGCTCGGCACGCTGTTCCACCTGCCCTCCTCCGGCGGGGGTCCGGTCTCCTCCATGTCCTGGACCTCCTCCGTCTCGGGGACGGGCTCGGGCTCCGGCTCTTCGGGGACGGGCTCGGGAGCCGGCTCTTCGGGGACGGGCTCCTCCTCGCCGATGGCGTCCTCCAGGGCCTGCTCGCCCTCGGACCGCCCCTCGGTCTGTTCGGCGGTGGCCACGGGCTCCTGCACGGCTCCCTCGGACGGGACCCCTCCGTCCCGATCGGAGAAGTAGTCGTAGATGTCGCCCTCGATGACCGGTTTCTCGGGCTCGGGCTCCGTGACCGTGTCCGAGACGGGGATGCGCTCGTAGCCCGTCTGCTCGCCCTCGTTCGTCATGTACTTGTAGGGACGGTACTCGTAGGGTCTGCCCTCGGGGTAGATCGGCGTGTCTCCGGGCCCCGCGTTCATTGTGACGGGAGGGACCTCCGCGGGAGCCTCGGGAACGGGCTCTGCGGAGGCCTCGGGAGCGACGACGGGTTCCCCGACGGGTTCGGGGCCGGCCGCGTCATCATGCGTGTCCTGCGGGTCGGGGAGCGGGTCCACGGGGACCTTCTCGGGGAGTCTCTTCGTCCCCTTGACCTCCTTGGCATCGCCGTCACCATCCCCGTCGTCGTCCTGCGCCTTCGGCTCGGCCTTCTTCGGCTCGGCCTCCTCCTTGGAGCCCCTGGGCTGCCTGGCGTAGCGGGTCAGGCCCCACTTCTCCTCCAATGCGTTCAGATTGTCCTGGAACGCCCGGGCACGGTCCGTCGGGATGAGGGCCATGTCCCTTCCCCTGGCGGCGATGTCGTCCACGGGGAACTCGGTGCGGTCCATGTCGTACTGCTCGTACACCTTGCGGAGGTCCTCCTCCAGCCTCTCCCTGCTGGCGCCGGGGAAGTACTTCTCCAGGTCGTCGTCGGACATGGTGGCGATGTGGTCCAGCTGCTTGGTCACATGATCCATATGGTCCTTGGCGGACATGGCCGTCTCGGTGTTCTTGCTG
>CASFYI010000041.1 GCA_949298875.1 uncultured Methanomassiliicoccales archaeon
CCCTGCGGATGAGGTCGTCCCTGACGTAGTCGCTGACGCAGACGATGTGATCGAAGGTGTCCAGCGTGGAGCGGAAGCCGTTGTCGTTGATCTCCGACAGCCTCGCCTGCACGCCTATGCCCTCGCCCCACATGTTGTGGTAGGTGAACACCTTCCCGCCGTCGTACCTCTTCAGGTCCTTGTTGTATGACGGGGCCCAGCGGTAGTTGTAGTTCACGACGTCGGCGTCCATGGACTCGAGGGCATCGAGCACCCCCTTGGACGAGATGAACGGGGGGTTGTAGATGTTTATCAGCCTCGAGGGCAGGCGGACGATCCTGTATCCGTACTCGGTCATCTCCTCCTCGGGCGTGTCCGGGAGCCTCCCGGTGAGGATGGTGACGTCGTGCCCCCTGGCGGCCAGCAGCCTGGCGGTGTCGTGCATGCGGGTCTCGATCCCGCCGTGATGCGGATAGAAGAACGGGTTGACGTCCACGAATCTCAATCGGATCCCTCCAGGCCCTCCTTCCTCTTCTTGTAGAAGGAGGCGACGAAGCTCACTATGAGCACGGCGAATATGAAGACGAGCGTGACGCTCTGGGCGGTGTCGGTGCCCAGGTAGTTGAGGAAGAATCCGCTGGCGGCGAGGATGACCCCGTACTTCAGCACGCATCCGATCACGATGTACAGCGCGCACTTGCGCCTGTCCCATGTGTCGATCATGGCGATGAACGCGCCGAGGAAGGGGATCATGGGCGCCACGCGGTTGACCAGGATGATCTTCTCGTCGCTGACCACCAGGAATCCGATGTACTTCTTCGCGATGCGCGATATGCGCTCCGGCACCCTGATCCTCGATACCACGAAGTACAGGGTGAACACGCCGACCAGCTCGGCGACTATCGCCACCCCGAGCAGAACAAGCGCGAACTCCCATGTCGGGTTGGCCCCGAAGCCGAGGACCATGAACAGCTCCGGCAGGGTGGGGAAGAACAGGGCGTCGATCAGGAAGAGCAGGAACACGCACAGGACGATCCCGGGGTCTCCCATGCCGGAGAACAGCCCGAACAGCCACTCACTCAGTCCCATGGCCGGTCCTCTCCGCCCTTGTCCTCTTCGCCAGTTCGTACGCCTCCACGTAGAGTCCGGCGCTCCTCTCGCGGGAGTTCTCCAGCGCGGTACGGTACGAGGCCTCGCGGACCTCCGCCGGCGCGTCGAACGCCCTCTCCATGGCGGCGGCGCACCCATCGACGTCGTCGAAGAGGTATCCGTTCTCGCCGTCCCTCACGATCTCCGCGAACGCGCGGCCGTTCCTGCAGGCGACGGGCTTCCCGGAGGCCATGGCCTCCAGTATGGACAATCCCTGAGTCTCGAACTTGGACGCGGACACGGCTATGTCCGCCGCGTTGTAGAACGCCGGCAGCTCCTCGTCGGGGACGAAGCCTGCGAAAACGACCTTCTCCCGGAGGCCCAGCTCGTCCACCAGACGCTCTATATCCTCCTTGGCAGGGCCCTTCCCTGCGACCAGGAGCACCGCGTCGACCTTCGCCATGGCGCGGACGACCATGTCCAGATCCTTCTCGTACGATATGCGGCCGACATGGATGACGACCCTCTTCCCCTCGAGGCCGTACCTCTCCCTGACGTACTCGGATTCGATCCCGGGGTGGAACTTCGCGACGTCCGTCCCTGTGGGGATGGTCACCAGGTTCCTGCACTCGGCGCCGTGGGATGCGAGCTCCCTGCCGATGCACGACGTGGGTGTGACGACGACGTCGGCGCGCTTCAGGATCTGCCTGAGGTAGATCCAGATGAGCCTCTCCATGGTCTGCGGGGACATCTTGATCGGGGAGTAGTAGCGGGCGGCGTCGTCCACCATGGTGTGGAACGTCATGACCGTGGGGATCCCCAGCTCGTGGCCGCTGATCAGTCCGCGTATCGCCATGGTGGCCACGCCGTGTATGTGGATGACGTCGGGGTCGATCTCCCTGAGGATCCTCTTCTTGTGGGAGGGGTAGATCGGCACGTAGTACCCCTCGTACGACTTGAAGCGCACGGACGGGAAGTAGTAGACCCCGTTCTGCCTGAACTCCTCTTCGGGCTCCGGGGCTATGATGAATACCTCGTGCCCCAGCGCCTCCAGGGACTCCTTGATTATGGTGACAGAAGTGACGACGCCGTCCCTCGTGGGGTACCAGCTGTCGGTCATCATCGCGATCCGCATCGGTCGGCAATCGCCTTCCATGTTATAAAGGCGAGGACCGTCCTTTCGCGCTACCGCCCAATGTGCCAGCACGTAGAAATCGCAGGGTTCGACGCTCATAGTTATATATTACCCATAGAATTGCGAAATCAGACACCCTGTCTATATCGGGGCGTCTCTAGGGGTAAATGGGATGCATGGTACGCACTACAGGGCCAGGGCGCCACTGAGGATAGGCCTCGCGGGAGGTGGCACCGACGTCGACCCGTACGCGTCGAAGAAGGGCGGAGCGGTCTTCAACACGACCATCAACCGCTATGCATACTGCACGATAACCCCGACCGACGACCACTCCATGTCCGTCCACTCCACCGACTACGGGAAGTACGAGGCGTCCCTCGACGGCGGACCGCTCAAGCTCGACGGCAACATGGACCTCATCAAGGCCGTGACCAACCACTTCGAGGTCACGGACGGATTCAAGATGTTCCTGCAGTCCGAGGCCCCTCCCGGATCCGGTCTCGGGGGATCGTCCACAGTCATCGTCTCCATCATCGCCGCCATGTGCGAGTGGCAGAACATCAGGCTCACCGGCCACGAGATGGCCAGCCTGGCCTACAAGCTGGAGAGGGAGGACATCGGCCTCAAGGGAGGCAAGCAGGACCAGTACGCCGCGGTGTTCGGCGGTTTCAACTATATGCTCTTCAACAGCAGCGGCGTCAACGTCAACCGCGTCAGGATCGACCCGGACACCGTCAACGAGCTCCAGTACTGCTCGCTCCTCTGCTACATAGGCCACACCCGCGAGTCCGCCTCCATCATCGAGAGCCAGGTCTCCAAGTTCAACAAGGGTCAGAACGAGGAGGCCCTGGACAGGACCAAGGAGCTGGCGAAGGCCATGAACGTGGCCATGGAGAGGGGCGACATCAGGACCGCCGGGGAGATCCTCGACGAGGCCTGGGCCTACAAGAAGCAGTTCTCCAACAAGATCACAAATCCGCAGATAGATGCGATGTACTCCGCCGCGCGGTCGGCCGGCGCGATAGGTGGCAAGGTCACCGGCGCCGGAGGTGGCGGGTTCATGTACTTCATATGCGAATACGACCGCAAATACAACGTCGCGCAGGAGCTCGGGAAGATGGGTGCGAAGGTCACCGACTTCATGTTCGAGCCCCAGGGCGTGACATCCTGGAGATATCCAAATGACTGACGCGATTACGGCGGAGCTTGGGAAGGCGGCCGCGGCGATCTCCGCGATCGACCCCGCCCAGATCAGGAAAGCTGCGGACATCATCAGGGATGCGTTCCGCAACGGCAATCAGGTCATATTCTGCGGCAACGGCGGCTCGTCGGCCGACGCACAGCACATCGCCGCCGAGTTCTCCGGCAGGTACATGATGGAGCGCCCCGCGCTCCCCGGCGTGTGCCTGTCCAACATCGCCCCCGTGACCGCCATCGGGAACGACTACAGCTACGACATCGTGTTCAAGAGGCAGGTCGAGGGGATCTGCAGGAAGGGGGACGTCCTCGTCGGGCTCTCCACGTCCGGTAACTCCAAGAACGTGATCCTCGCGATGGAGGAGGCCAAGGCCCGCGGAGGCGTCACCATCGCCTTCACCGGCGACTGCGGGAGGATGAGGGAGATTGCGGACCACGCGGTCACCATCCCTACCACCGAGACCCCCCACGTCCAGGAGGGCTACCTCTGCGCCTGCCACATCGTGGCCGGCATCGTCGAGAGGGAGCTCTTCGGCAGCCGAGCCGTATTCATCGACAGGGACGACACCGTCGCGAAGAACGTCCCCTACTGCGACGACCCGGACAAGTTCGAGGTCTACCCCGACGTCCCGGAGGCGATCGCCAGGCTCAACCGCGCAGGCTACCTGGTCATAGTGATAACCAACCAGTCAGGGCTCAACCGCGGCTACTTCGACCTCGCGACACTCGATGCGATCCATTCCAAGCTCCGGAGCACCGTCGAGGCCGGGGGAGGGCGCATCGACGACATCTTCTACTGCCCCCACCGGCCGGACGAGAACTGCTCGTGCCGCAAGCCGGAGATAGGCATGGGGCTCGCCGCCATGGCCAGGTACGGCATAGACCCGTCCAGGTCGTGGATGGTCGGCGACAGCGACTCCGACATGGAGTTCGGTCACCGTCTGGGCTGCCGCACGTTCCGCGTCGGAGGGGACGTATCGTTCTCCGATGCGGTGGACGCGATTCTCCGCGGGCGAAGCCCCGAAAACGTGTATATACACCGATTCGCGTGCGCGTGTGAACACTAAAGGCGCCGAACGCGCTTCGAACGGTGATTTTCCATGGACAAGACCGAGAAGATCTGGCTGAACGGCAAGCTCGTCAACTGGGAGGACGCCAAGGTCCACGTCCTCGCACACGCCCTCAACTACGGGACCGGCGTGTTCGAGGGGATCAGGGTCTACCACACCCCCAAGGGCATGGCCATCTTCAGGCTCAAGGAGCACGCCCAGAGGCTCCTTGACGGATGCAGGATCATGGGCATCGACCTCGTCTTCGACGGCAAGGAGTACGGCCTCCAGGACGTCATGGACGCCATCCGCGATGCCGTCCGCGCCAACGGCGACACCGTCGACTACGTCAAGCCCTGCGTCTTCCTCAGCGGAGAGGAGGTCGGCCTCAACCCCGTCGGCGTCCCCGCGTCCTTCGCGATCACCTGCATCCACATGGGAGACTACCTCGGACCGTCCACCGCCGCCGGAGCCAAGCTCATCACCTCCTCGTGGCAGAGGCCCGACAACCTGTGCGGACCCGCCGGAGCCAAGGTCAACGGGTCCTACGTCGCCTCCACCCTCGCCAAGAGGGAGGCCGTCAGGCAGGGCGCCAACGAGGCCGTCATGCTCAACTCCGTCGGACACGTCGCGGAGTGCACCGGGGAGAACATCTTCATGTACCGCCACGGGAAGATCATCACCCCGTCCGTCGCCGAGAGCATCCTCGAGGGCATCACCAGGGACTCCATCATCAAGGTCGCCAGGGACATGGGCTACGAGGTCGACGAGTGCCCCGTCTCCAGGTTCATGCTGATGTCCTCCGAGGAGGTCTGGATGACCGGAACCGCCGCGGAGATCGCCCCCGTCACCATGATCGACGGCAAGCCCGTCGGCGAGGGCAAGATCGGCGAGGTCGCTACCAAGATCCACAACAAGTTCCGCGACATCGCCACCGGCAAGGACCCCCAGTACGAGTCCTGGCTGTACTACGTCAACTGATCCCGGACCTGCGAGGGGGTTTGTGCCTCCTCGCGGTCTCAAACGTTTCCGCGGTTCCGTGTTCTATCGCTGAAAATTAAATTTGGGCGTTTTTGTACATATCATATATAAATGAGATGCACGAAAGCCACCTGTGCATCACACTTGTGAAAATACATACGATGGCATCATGCTCAGAACGGGACGTACGGTCTGTTCTGCTCGGACCAGGTGCCAACACGGTGGTCGTTCGGTTCAAATTAGGAGACACGACATCCGCGTCCGTCCGTTTTTAATTCCCCGGCCCCCATACGTAGATGGGGATGCGATGTATTGCAGGGAATGCGGAGCCGAGATACCCGACGGTCTGCACCGTTGCCCGTCCTGCGGGACCTGGACCGACGGCGGCAGGAGCGAGGTGGTCGCGATGATACTGTCACTGATACTCCCGGGCATGGGCCTCGTGTATCTGGGCGACAGGGATCGCGGTCTGAAGGTGTTCATACCGAGCGTCATACTCCTGGTCCTCGGGTCATGCTGTACGGATACAGCGAACCCGGCTCCATGGGGGTCCGCGTGGATTCGCTTCCGGGATTCCTGATGGTGTTCGTGATGTTCGTGCTGTGGCTCTACGGCAACATCGCCGCGAGGCGGCTGTGGAAGGAGCAGGTCGGTCTGCGCCGACGGGTTCGGCATACCTTTATAAGTGACTCCCGTATACGCGCGAATTACCGAGACATCGGGAGAGTCAGAAATATGAGGAGCTTTAAGACTAATCCTCAGCTCATCGCCCTGATCGACAACCTCAAGGCGAAGACGAGGGAGACTGAAGCTGCCATCTGGCGAGATGTAGCGCTCCGGCTCGAGAAACCCAAGAGGAACTGGGCCGAAGCGAACCTCAGCAAACTTGAGAGGTATGCACAGGACGGGGAGACCATCCTCGTTCCGGGCAAAGTTCTCGCCGCAGGCACGATTAGCAAGAAGATCACCGTCGCCGCGTACGACTTCTCGGACGCTGCAGCCAAGGCCATCGAGGCCGCGGGCGGAAAGACGCTGACCATCGAGGAGCTGGCCGAGGCCAACCCCAAGGGAACCGGCGTCAGGATCATGAGGTGATTCGAATGGTTACAGTAATCGACGGAAGGAACCTGATCCACGGAAGGCTGGCCAGCGTGGTCGCCGAGAGGATCATGGATGGCGAGGAGATCGTCGTCCTGAACGCCGAGGCCATCGTCATCACCGGCGTCAAGGACAAGGTGTTCGCCGCGTACAAGGCCAAGGTCGACCGCGGAGACACCACCAAGAGGAAGGGACCCTTCTACCCCCGCAGGGCGGATCTCCTGTTCAAGAGGTGCGTCAGGGGAATGATCCCCTGGAACACCACCTCCGGCAGGGAGGCCTACAGGAGGCTCCACGTGTTCGTCGGCACCCCCAAGCAGTTCCAGGACTGCGAGAAGGAGAGGCCCACGGACGCCTGCAGGAAGATCACCGGCAAGTACACGACCCTGGGAGCCGTTTCCAAATTCCTGGGTTCCAACGTGAGATGATCCCATGGTTGACTGCGTGAACACTAGCGGAAAGAGGAAGACCGCCATCGCAAGGGCCGTCGTCAAGGAGGGCACCGGCAGGGTGACCATCAACAAGGTCCCCATCGAGGTCTTCACCCCCGAGCTGGCCAGGCTCAAGATCGAGGAGCCTCTGGGACTCGTTCCCGAGAGGGCCGAGAAGGTCGACATCTCCGTCACCGTCAACGGCGGCGGAGTCATGGGCCAGGCCGCAGCAGCCAGGACCGCCATCGCCAGGGGCCTCGTCGACTTCTACAAGGACGACGAGCTCGAGGCGATCTTCAGGGCCTACGACAGGACCCTCCTGATCAACGACGACAGGAGGAAGCTGCCCAAGAACCCCATGGGTCCCGGCGCCCGCGCCAAGAAGCAGAAGTCCTACCGTTGAGGAGATGGTGGCATGATAATACCGGTCAGGTGCTTTACATGCGGAAAGGTCGTAGGCTCCGCCTACCCCGTCTACATAGAGCGCGTCAGGCAGGGCGAGGATCCGAAAGCCGTCCTCGACGACCTCGGATTCGAGAGGTACTGCTGCCGCAGGATGATCGTCTCACATGCCGACCTCATCAAGGAGATCGCCCCTCTGGGATGATCTCCCCTCCCTCGGGCTTCGGCCCGAGGCATAACCTTTTAATTCAAAACCCGTTCCACCCTTTCAGTGGGCCCGTGGGGTAGCTTGGTATCCTTCGTGCTTGGGGTGCACGTAACTCCAGTTCAAATCTGGGCGGGCCCACCTTCATCCCTTTGATTCTGTGATCCCATGCTCCGTTTCGAGACGTCTTCCGTCATGACTCCGGATTCCGCAGCCATCCGCAGGGCGGTGTTCGAGGAGGAGCAGGGCTTCGAGCACGAGTTCGGCGACGCCGTCGACGGCATGGTCCACATCGTCCTCTACGACGACGATGTCCCGGTCGCGACATGCTGCTTCCGTCCCGGATCCGACGGCGCCCCCGCTGACATAAGGAGGGTCGCTGTGGCCGGGAATCGCCGCGGCGGTTCGCTGGGCACGCTGATCGTCAGGGAGGCGGAGAGGCAGATCGCGGCCCTCGGATGCAGGGACGTGGTCATCAGCTCCCAGGTCCGGGCGGTGGGGTTCTACGAGAATCTGGGGTATTCGGTATTCGGTGACGAGTACCTCGAGGACGGACAGCCCCACATCATGGTGAGGAGGTCCCTGCGATGCTCCGCCCGGCGGTGTCCGATTCGCTCTCCGACGACGAGGTCCGCATACGCACCGACGTCTTCGTCGAGGAGCAGGGCTTCGTGGTCGAGTTCGACGATGACGATGCGATCTCGAAGCACATAGTACTCTACGACGGCGACGTCCCCGTGGCCGTCTGCCGCATCATCCCCGGGGAGGGTGGCGAATGCCACATAGGCAGGATCGCCGTGGTCAGGGAGTACCGCGGCAAGGGCATAGGCTCGGCCGTGGTGACGGAGGCTGAGGATGTGGCCAGGTCCATGGGGTTCAGGGAATCGCTGCTCTCCGCCCAGGTCCGCGCGAAGGGGTTCTATGAGACTCTGGGGTACGAGGCCTTCGGGGACGAGTACCTCGACGAGTACTGTCCGCACGTGATGATGCGGAAGAGGCTCCGAACCGTCACTGTTTGATAAGCTCCAGGAACCTGTCGCGATACATCCCGAACGGGATGCTGTGGCTCGCATCCACGATGACGAGCTCGCTCCCGCGGATCCTCGACGCCACCGCCGCGCCGTTGTCCGGTTCGATCATGGCGTCCCTGCTCCCGTGGATCACGAGTGTGGGTACGGAGATAGATTCCAATCCCTCGCCTGAATACGTCTGAATGGCGTCCAGCTGGTCCATCAGCCCTCTGGGATCCTCCATTTCATCGGGCACAGGCATCTCCAGCCCCTTCCGTCTCAGCTCCTCGAACGTCGACTCCGGCATGCAGAGGACGTTCACCGCCATCGCCAGGCAGTCCTCCGGCGCCGTGCCCTCGAGCGCCATGCGGGTCAGGCCGCGGAGGATGTAATCCGCCCTCGCGGGGAATGAGGGGTACGAAGACACGAGCGTCAGCGTCCTCACCCTGTCGGGATGCCGCACCGCCAGGCACTGGGCGATCTGGGATCCCATGGACCATCCGAGGATGTGCGCATCCATGATGCCCAGATGCTCGAGGAGCGCGTCGACGTCGTCCGCCATGTCGGATATCGAGAATCCCCCGTCGTAACGCGTGTTCCCGACGCCGCGGTTGTCCATCGTGACGACGCGGAAGCCGTCCAGCTCCTCAAGCATCGGCTCCCAGAATCCGGCGTTCGCGCCGAACCCTCCGAGGAGCACCACGGGTTCTCCGGAACCACTCACCTCGTAGCGGAGGGATATGCCGTTCACGTCGGCGAACATCGCCTCTTCTCGGCGGGGTACATCTCGTAGTAGTCCACGCCGTAGATCTTGGCGACGACCTTGGCGCACCACTTCCCGAACCCCCAGAGCTGGTGGAAGGTCATGATAGGGACCTTCGGGTTGAGGTGGGACTCGCCCTCAGCGCGGGTGCCGAAGTCGTACCTGTAGTAGGAGACCCTCATCTTGCGGTCGGCGAACTTGAGCAGGTCCATCAGGACCTTCCATCCGCGGAGCTCGAACTGGTCCCAGTTGTTCTCGATGATCGGCCTGAACACATCGCACCTGAGCGCGAACAGCCCGCTCATCATGTCCTTGGTGGTCTGCTTCCCGTGCACCCAGAACTGGACCTTGCAGAACGCCTCGACGACCTCGGACCCCATGGCCCTCTTGAAACCCATGGACATCCTGCTGTTCCTCTGCCCGACGCAGATGTCGGCGCCCTTGTCCATCTCGGCGACGATGCCTCCGAGCGCGGACACCGGGTGCTGGAAGTCGCAGTCCATGCACATGGCGTAGTCGGTCTGCGCCAGCGCGAAACCCTGGAGTACGGATGCACCGAGCCCTCTCGCATCCGGGTCGCGGACGTAGAACGTCACGAGCGGGTCGTTCAGAGCCTCGACCTCCTGGCGGCTCCTGTCCGTGGAGTTGTCGTCCATGAAGAGGATCCTGTAGTCGGGGTACGCCTCGCGTATGGCCCTGGCTATGTTCGCTATGTTCCGCTCCTCGTTGTACGTCGGGATCACGATGGTGCAGGTTCCGGTCATGGGTTCGGTCTCCTGGATGTCCGAACGATTTTTGACTCGATATAAAAGGGCGTTGCCCCTTGTGCGGAGCACACGGTCGGTCGTCGAACTGTGTTACGATAAACTTTATTACGATACACTTGTGCGTTCATTCAAATGTTCCATTCACAGTACGGTGGGGAACACGGATGCTGGCTCTCTCCTCCTTAAGAATGGCATTCGGCGCACCCTCCCCCTTCGGCTTATGAATCCCGGCGGGGTCGAAGGGGCATGGTACCCGGGAACCCGCTGTCGGAGGTGTGCATGGATGCGGTGCGCGAGCTGGACCGCTCCATGGGCGTCAGGATGTGCGGGGCGGCCGTGTCCGGTCGTCTCACCCCGGGCTTCAAGGGGCTGGCCGGGTTCGAGTCCCCGTACGAGCTGACCAAGCGCACGCTGGTGATGCCGGTGATGCGCGGGATCGGCTATGGCGACCCGGAGTACGGTCTCGACGGCCTCGGCGGATTCGACGGGACGATCCTCGCGATGGTCCCCATGAACCGCCCGGTGGACGATCCCCTGCGGCAGGTCATGGCATTCATGCGCGGGTACGGGACGCCCCGCGGCATGGCCACCGACGGGTTCTTCTGGGTGCTCTCGGAGCGCGGGCCCCTGGGGCCGAGGGTCAGCGCCAGCGCGGACCTCAGGCCGTACTACGTGGAGGCGCTGGACACGATCCGCTTCAGGTCCGCCGTCCCGGTGGACCCGGGATGCGCGGAGCGCTTCGTCAGCGTGTTCGGGAGGAGGGGCGATGAGCGACAGGTGCGAGTTCTGCGGCGCGGAGATCCCGGACACCATGCCGTTCTCCATGTGCCCGTGCTGCGGGCAGCCGATGGAATCCAGGTTCAGCGGAGGGCGTCCCTCAGAATGCACACCTTCTCGGCCAGCCTCTCCACGGATTCGGCCATGGAGGCCATGAACGCGTCGTATCCGTCGGAGACCACGGCGCCCTCGGGGGTGGCGACGATGATGCCCTGCTGCTCCATGATCTTGAGCGAGTACCTGACGCGGTGCTTCGGTATGCCGGTCATCTCGGACAGGCGTATCAGCCCGACGGGCTGGTTGTCGCGGACGGTCCGAAGTATGGAGATGTGCCTCTCGAGAAGCTCGAGGCCGTCGTTGACGGATTCGACCGGGTCCTTGGGTTCGGTCAATCGCGCACACTCCTGTGGGAAAAATGAGAACGGTAAGGGGTTTCTGGGGGCCGATCAGCGGCCGTACCACTTCTGCTTGCCCCACTTGTTGTAGTTGGCCCACCAGCCCTGAGTGACGGAGCCGCAGCAGTCGAGAGCCTTCTGCTGCGCGTCGGGGCCCTTGTAGGTCCTGTAGCAGTTCAGGCACTGCCAGACCAGTTCGGGCTGTTTCTCTGCTTTCATTGTGCGCGGATTGGGGGCGTCCGTATTAAACCTTATTACAGCGGCACGGTGCTGGATGCCCGTTTTCATGGACCATTGTGTTCAATTATGTTGATAATATAACATCAAATATGCAATCGATAATCCATGATTTAAATATCATATACCTGCGAATCGTTGAACCATTATATACCTACGACCGCATCCAGTCTGTTCATGAACAGGATCAAGGTCATCAACGAGCCGTCGGAGTTGGTCCCGATGCTGAGGTCCGTTGATACTCCCGTGAAAAGGGACGTTCTGAAAGAGGTGACCTTGGAATGGAGGACTGCCGACGAGATCGAGGCCAAGTTCGGTCCCGAGGGCAGGGATGCAATCATCTTCTTCGAGAAGATGAAGCTGGTCGAGACGCGCTGGCTCTCCAAGGACGGAGGATATCCCGAGAAGTCCTACCACACCTACTACACGTCTTTCAGCATCAACGCCCAGTGGCCCGTTTACGAGATCAGCGACGTCCTCACGGCGGCCATGATGAGCGACGAGGAGTACTCAGCCATCGAGGAGAAGATCCTCGCCGAGGTCGGCAAGGAGGGAAGGTTCTCCGGCGATGTCGCCGAGGCGCTCGGTCTCTCGTCCACCATGCTGAAGAGCCTGGTGCGCAGGTCCGTGAAGATGGACTACCGCGGGCACAGGATCGAACTCATTCGCGAAGAGTGACGGATTTGGCCGGAATCTGGATAATGAGGATCGGCCACCGTCCGGAGCGGGACAAGAGGGTCACCACCCATGTGGCCCTGAGCTCCCGCGCACTCGGTGCCAAAGGCATATTCGTGGACACGGAGGACCCGGTGCTGGAGGAGAACATCCGCAGCGTCGTGGAGAGGTTCGGCGGGGACTACACCATAAAGACCGGGGTCTCCTGGAAGCAGGAGATCAGGGACTTCCCCGGGAAGGTCGTCCATCTGACCATGTACGGGCAGAGGGTCGACGAGGCGCTGCCCAAGATCCCGCGGGACGAGGACATACTCATAGTCGTGGGCGCCGAGAAGGTGCCCGCCGAGGTGTACCAGCGCGCGGATTTCAACGTATCCGTGGGCAACCAGCCGCACTCGGAGATAGCGGCGCTGGCAATCTTCCTGGACCGCTTCACCGAGGGGAAGGCCCTCTACGAGGACCGCGGAGGCCACCTCGAGGTGGTCCCGAACGAGAGGGGGAAGACCGTTGTCGAGCACGATCCCCAGCGATGCGGAGTGCATCGAGCTCCTGAAGGACGCCGGATGCAAGCGCAGGGTCATCATCCACTGCTGCACGGTGAACGCCGTGGCGCAGGAGATGCTCACGCGCATCGACGCCGACAGGGCCCTGGTGACGGCGGGGGCGCTGCTCCACGACATCGGACGCTCCGTGGACCATTCGATAATGCACGCGTACATAGGCTCCCAGATCGTCGCGGTGCACGGGCTGCCGCCCGCGCTGGTGGACATCGTCCGCAAGCACACGGGCGCCGGTCTGGACGACGAGGACGTGGCGGAGATGGGTCTCCCGCCGGCGGACTACATGCCCCGGACCATCGAGGAGAAGATCGTCGCCCATGCGGACAACATGGTGAGCGACAACCGCGTGGTCTCCCACGAGCACTCCGTGTCGAAGCTCCGCTCCAAGGGCGCCGACCGCGGCGCGGACAGGGTCGAGGCCCTGCACTGGGAGCTCTCCGAGCTGTACGGCGAGAACCTCGACGTCATCCCCCGCAGGATCGGGGAGATGCCGGACCTGGAGCTCGCCAGGCGCACGCACATCCTCCGAACCATTCTCTAAAAATACAAGCCGGGCCCATACGGTGCCCGGTGTTTATTCAATGGTGACCGAACTCAACGAGACCAACTTCGACTCCTTCGTGGAGTCCAACCACATCGCGGTTATCGACTGCTGGGCCCCCTGGTGCGGACCCTGCAGGCGCATGGGCCCCATAGTCGACGAGGCCGCCGCTGAGCTCGAGGGCAAGGCCGCGTTCGCCAAGCTCAACACCGACGACAACCAGGCCATCGCCATCAGGTTCAACATCAACGCCATCCCCACGCTCCTCGTCTTCAAGGACAGGGTCCTCGTGGACGCGCTCGTCGGTCTGAGGCCCAAGGAAGACCTCGTCTCCTACGTGAGCTCCCTCTGATGGACGCCGACGTAGCGATCATAGGCGCCGGCCCCGCCGGCATCCAGGCGGCCATCCAGTCCTCGAGGAAGAAGGCGAGGACGGTCGTCCTCGGACGCTCCGGGGGCAGCGCGATCAGCGGCACCGAGCTGGAGAACTACTTCGGCGCCGGCCCCGTCCCGGGCGACAGCCTGCTGGAGCGCGGCAGGGAGCAGGCGGAGGCCACGGGCGCCGTGTTCGTGGCCGAGAACGTAGGCTCCGCATCGGTCGAGGACGGCGTGTTCGTCCTCGGTCTGGAGGGCGGCGACTCCGTGAGGGCGAGGGCCGTGGTCATAGCCACCGGGGTCTCCCGCCAGAAGCTGGGCGTCCCCGGCGAGAAGGAGCTCTTCGGCAAGGGCGTGAGCTACTGCGCGGTGTGCGACTGCAACTTCTACCGCGGACGGCGCGTCGTCGTCATCGGCAACGATTCCGAGGCAGCGGCGGCGGCGGAGCTCATGACCGGGTACGCGTCGGAGACCCACTGGGTCCGCTGGGACCCGAAGGCCACCGAGGCCGCGTCCAGGAGGGCGGAGGAGGCCGGTGCCATCGTCCACGGGTCCAGGCCCGTCTCCATAGACGGGGATGGCAGGGTGGAGTCCGTGACGCTGGAGGACGGCACGGTGATCCCGACGGACGGCGCCTTCATAGAGCTGGGCGCCAGGTCCGCCGCGGACATAGCGCTGGACCTCGGAGCGATGCCCGAGATCGACGACACCCTGAAGGTCGACGCGTCCTGCCGTGTGGCGGGGGTCCCGGGGCTCTTCGCCTGCGGGGACGTCACCGGGAGGCCGTGGCAGGTCGCCAAGGCGGTCGGTCAGGGCTGCGTCGCCGGCATGGAGGCCGCCGACTTCGCCAAGGGGGCCAAGGGATGACAGTATCGGATCTGATAAGCGGCATGCTGAGGGAGGAGGGGGGCTTCCAGAAGGCCTTCCGCAGCATCCTGGAGGACGAGCTCAACATGTCCCTGAACGAGTTCTGCCAGATCTCCGGCGTGTCCCAGAGCACGATGTACAAGATCCTGGAGGACAAGAGGGAGCCGAACCTCCGCACCGTCCGCCAGGTGATCAAATCCCTCAAGATCATAATGGAGCCGGAGGAGTCCCACTTCATCGCCGTCGTGGCGAGCAACATGGTCGTCGAGAACCTCCCGAAGACCATAGACCTGGACGGCCTCACGGTCAGCATACGCGAGTACCCCGTCTCCACGGTGGAGGATGCGATCATCGCCGCCGTGCGCGCGGAGCGCGACGGGGCCCTCGGCGTCGTGTGCGCGCCCATCGTGGCGCCCACCATCGAGAAGATCCTGGCCATCCCGGTGTCCCGCGCGATCCCGTACGCCAGCATCCTGAAGGCCATCGACAGGCTCAAGGACCTCATCTGAACCCCGTCCGCGGGGGCCCCCGGGCGCTTCGGCGTCCGGAGGGCATCAAGTTTAAGTTCTAGCTTAACTCTGCCACGAGGGAGGCTATAATTTGTTCGAGCTCCAGGTCGTCAGCAACACACCAATGTCCGGCGTGGACGACGTCAACGTGGTGGCGGAGACGTTCCTGGTCCAGATCGGATACCTGCCGAAGGGCTACGACCCGAAGACGGGGGTCACCACGATCAGGGACAGCGTCCCCTACCGCCTCTTCATGGAGCATCTCATGGCTCACCCGTCCAAGGCGTGGACGGTGGAGGAGCTGGCCGCCCTCCTGGGCACCACCAAGCCCACCATCTACCGCCACATAAACAAGCTGAAGTCCATGGACCTCCTGGAAGCCATGGACGTCGAGTACGACGGGCAGGTCCGCAAGGGCTACCGCATAAGGTTCGGCGACCTCTCCAAGGCCTGGAGCTTCACCGAGGCCAACGTGTCCATGGCGATGGAGAACTACCGCAAGACCATCGCCCACTTCCAGGACCTAGTTTCCAAGGAGTGATCATGATGGAGCAGGAGTACAGGGTCACGGTCGGTTCCAGATATTCCGTCGTTCACCGCATCACCGCCACCCAGGCGGAGACCTTCGAGGGGATTTACAGGGGCATGTCCGTCATAGGGTCAGATACCGCCCTCGTCTTCGACGTCGGCGGGAGGAAGAGGATGGTCGTCGCCTCGCTTATCTCCGTGATGGACGAGCTCGAGGCCGCCCCCGAGGAGCCCGAGAAGAAGGAGACCAGCAGCGCCTACTATGGATGACGTCTCACAGCTCTCCGCCGACCTCATCCGGGCGGTGAGGGACGGGACCGTCCGCGACAGGGACCAGCTGCAGAACCTGAAGCTGAAGCTGTGCAAGAAATACGGCCTCGCCGGCGTGCCTCCGAACTCCAGCATACTGGCCAACGTCCGTGAGGAGGACAGAGGTCTCCTTCTGCCGCTCCTGGTCAAGAAGCCCATGCGCACCATGTCGGGCGTGGCCGTCGTGGCCGTGATGACATCTCCGCACGACTGCCCCCACGGCAGGTGCACCTACTGCCCCGGAGGGGTGGGGAACGGTTCCCCGCAGTCCTACACGGGCAAGGAGCCGGCCGCCCGCCGCGCGGGGAGGAACGACTTCGACCCCTTCCTGCAGGTGACCGACCGCATACGCCAGCTCACGGACATAGGCCATCCGACCGACAAGATCGACCTGATCGTCATGGGCGGGACCTTCACCAGCCGCGACGCCGACTACCAGGAGTGGTTCGTGCGCAGGTGCTTCGACGCCATGAACGGCACCGACTCGGAGACCCTGGAGGAGGCGCAGCGCCTGAACGAGACGTCCGCCCACAGGTGCGTCGGGCTCACCGTCGAGACCCGTCCGGACGTGTTCGGGGCGGAGCAGATCGAGCGCGCCATGGCCCTGGGGGCCACCAGGGTGGAGCTCGGCGTCCAGATCCTCGACGACGACATACTCAGAGGTGTGGACAGGGGCCACGGGACCGAGGAGGTCTGCAGGTGCACCCGCGAGTGCAGGGAGCACGGACTGAAGGTCTGCTACCACATCATGCCCGGACTGCCGGGGTCGTCGCCGGAGCACGACCTGGAATGTTTCAGGAGGGTGTTCGACGACCCCGCCTACCGTCCTGACATGCTCAAGTTCTACACCACCCTCGTGATCGAGGGCACCGGCCTGTACGACATGTGGAGGGCTGGGGACTACGAGCCCTACGACACCGAGACCGCCGTCCGCCTGCTGGCCGACATGAAGTCCGTCGTCCCCGAGTACGTGCGCATCCAGCGCATCCAGAGGGACATCCCCGCACCGCAGATCGCCGCGGGCATAACCACCAGCAACATCAGGCAGCTCGTGGAGGACCGCATGCGCGCGGAGGGCCGTCCGTGCAGGTGCATCCGCTGCAGGGAGGTCGGCCACACCGGGATGGTGCTGAGGGATCCGGCGGATGCCGAGCCGAGGGTGATCGAGTACGAGGCCTGCGGCGGCACTGAGCTGTTCATCACCTACGAGTACGAGGACTCCCTGATCGGATACGCCCGCCTGAGACTCGACGCCAACGCGACCATCCGCGAGCTGAAGGTCTTCGGGAAGGCCGCGTCGATAGGCGACGAGGGGGAGTGGCAGCACCGCGGGTTCGGCCGCGAGCTGGTCGCCAGGGCGGAGGACATCGCGAGGGAGCGCGGATACGGCAGGATCAGGGTCACCAGCGGGGTGGGCGTCAGGAGATACTACGCGTCCCTCGGATACGGGTACGATCTGCCGTACATGGCGAAGGATCTGCGATTGCGAAGGGTGAATCATCTTTCCGAGAGGAACCGTTGGAAGTTTTCGGATTTGCCTGCTGCTAAGGTCTGAGCGGGATATTTTTACACAGCCAGCAAGATCATGTTTATGCTATGATCGTGAAATTTCAAACTCCTAGTAATCTCATTTATTCTCATAATTTTACGTAAATTTCATAAATTGCATGATAATTTCATTAATTTCACATTGATTTCAGGTTTATAAAGATAATTTCAGGTAAATTTCAATTTGAATTGTTATTCAACAATTCAAAACCATAATATTAGAATTTATGCCTGTTAATTATAACAAAAAATTGTAAAAATAGAGAAAACTTAATATATTAAAAATTCGAAAACCAGTCATTATCATGGCTGATTATTACAAAAAGAGGGATTATTCGCACTATCGCCCGACGGGATATCCAGTTCGTCACAGGAGGAAGGTGCCGTTCTATCCCATGCTGTCGCTGAGCATGGATGTGCGCGGACAGATAAGGGCCATCAGGAGGATGGACGGGCAGCTCAGCGGCTTCCTGCTCTCCGAGAGAGACTATCTGGATCTCGTGAAGGAGGCCTATGCGTCGAACGTCCACTGGTCGACGAAGATCGAGGGTAACGAGCTGACCATCGACGAGGTCCGGGAGCTGACGACCAGGTATACCCGCGGAGAGGCTCGCGAATCGCCGAACGGACCGGTGCAGGAGATCATAAACCACCTGCGTTTGATGATATCCGATGATCTCTTCGGTCTGCCGTGGTCGACGGATACGGTGAGGGACGTCCACAGGGTGCTGATGTCCGGTGTGGGGCAGACGGCGCCGGGGGAGATACGCGGATGCGAAGCGGCTGTCGTCGGGAGGGACGGTTTCGAATACTTCATAGCGGCGCCCGCATCCGCAGTAGGGGAGGAGCTGGAATCGCTGGTGGACTGGGTGAACAGCTCCCCGTTCGACGAGGTGGTGACGTCCGCCCTATTCTTCCACGAGTTCGAGAGCATCCATCCGTTCGAGGACGGGAACGGTCGTACCGGCCGTACGATGTTCCAGATCCTCATGCGGGAGCTGGGTCTGCGCAACTGCCCCCTGTGCAAGTTCGAGGAGGAGCTCCTGTTGGACAGCAGGGCCTACTATGAACTGCTGGCATACACGGACCAGACGCAGAACTACACGCCGTTCGTGGAATATGTGGCCGAATCCCTGTTCGTCGCGTATCAGCGTGCGGTGGAGGAGTTCTCATCGAAGGACCGTCTCAGGGGGATGGAGGAGAACACCAGGCTCCTGGCGGTAAGGGCCAAGGAGTGCAAGCAGTTCTCGTTCCATGAGGCCGCATCCTGGCTGGATCTGGGGGAATCATCGGTCAGGTCGAAGCTGGACGATCTGGTGGACATGGGTATCCTCGGGAAGGAGGGGAAGACCCGCGCGATGCGCTACATCTTCCTGGATCCATTCAGGGATCTGCGCGGAACCGTGGATCTGGACGATGTCGGAGTGTCCGGGGATGCAGAGGTTTGACTAGGGTGATAGACTCTCTCCTATGACGGTTGCTCTCCAAACGTTGGATTTTTCGAACGTCCTGACATTCTGTTTTTATACTTCTCTTGTGATTTTGCAATAATATGTCTATGACGGTCTCCTTTGATTCCAACATGGCACGTGACGTGGAGGAACTTGCGGCAAAGAGCGGCATGACTGCCGCAGAATACGTCACAAAGGTTGTAGCTGAGGCCATCGAGGATGCTTGTGACTATGAGAGATGCGCTGCGATCATAGACGAGTATGAGAGGAATCCCGTATCCTTCAGCCACGACGAGGTCATGAGGGAGTTCGGATTGCGTTGACATACAAAGTCGATTACACACGCGAAGCCATGAAGGCCATCCGCAAGATGGATCCGAGCGCCAGGGCAATGATTCTCGAGCGGATCGACAAGAATCTTGAGAACTGTGAGAATCCACGTATTCACGGAAAACCCCTCAAGGGCAACAAAAAAGGTGTTTGGAGATACGCGTAGGGGATTATCGCGTGTTTGCACAAATCAGGGATGGTGTCTTGTTGATACTGATTCTTGAAGTGGGTCACAGAAGCACCGTGTACGACCGCTGATCGGTCATGTCGTTGTTTCGAAGATTGTATCTCATACAGGGTTTCCGGACCGATGTTCAGTTTTGTTTCCGGGTTCGTCTCGTCTAGCGTTTTCCTCCAATGCCGTATGGGTTCTAACCTTCGAGTCCTAGGAGCAGATGTATCATTTCAGGCAGAACACTAGACAAACGGAGGGACGTCTGAGACGTTGTAGAGATTGATAGAAATCTCTTCAAGGTGTCTGGATAAACAAGTGGCGGGCCTGAAGGGATTCGAACCCTTGGCCGTCCGATTAAGAGTCGGACGCTCTACCTAGCTGAGCTACAGGCCCACGACAAAGATGCTCATATCCTGCTTGTACATAAAACTATCTATTGGGCCGGAGGCCGACGGAGTCGGTCCAGCCCTCCACCAAACCAATATATGCGTCACTACGATACCCGCGTCCGATGTCCAAGTTGAAGGTTAGGGATCTGATGACGACCCAGGTGGTCACGCTCAAGCCGGACGACAACCTCAAGAAGGCTGTCATAAAGCTGGCTCTAGACAACGTATCCGGCGCGCCCGTCGTCGACAACAGGAACCACCTTCTCGGAATCCTCAGCGAGAACGACATCCTCGACCTCATCCTGCACTACCAGCTCGCACTGGACAGGGAGCAGTCGGACTCGGTGATGCTCAATTATTCCATGGATTCCGCCAGCGAGCCCGACGAGAGGCTGAAGAAGATCTCCGAGGAGATCTCCAACAAGCTTGTCTCCGACGTCATGACCCGCACCGTCCTCACCGCCACGCCGGACACCACGATCATGGAGGTCCTCAAGTCCATGATCGAGCTCAAGGTCAACCGCCTGCCCGTCGTCGAGAAGGGCGTCGTGGTCGGGATCATTTCCCGTGGAGACATCATCTTCGCTCTCTACAAGAAGAAGGTCTGAAGCGGGATGCTGGAGGTACACGTCCTCGCCAGCGGCAGCGACGGGAACTGCACCGTCATAGAGAGCGACGGCGAGGCCATAATGATCGACGCCGGCATCAGCTGCAAAAAGATCCTAAAGCAGATGGAGCAGGAGGGCGTCGACAAGGAGATGGTGAAGGCCATCCTCGTCACGCACGAGCACAGCGACCACGTCAGCGGCGCCGGCGCCACCGCCAGGAAGCTCGGCGTGCCCGTCATGTGCAACGAGGCGACATTCTCGACACTGAACCTGGGGAGCGTGGACTACGTCCCCATAGACCCGTCGGGGAGCTTCGACATCGGCCAGTTCCACGTGACGCCTCTGCCCACGGTCCACAACGCAATCCAGCCGTGCGCCTACTACACGCAGGTGGACGGGAAGAAGGTCCTTCTAGCCACCGACACCGGGAAGCTGACGTTCCAGATCGAGGCCGCCCTCAAGGAGGCGGACATCGCGGTCATAGAGGCGAACTACGACGCCAGGATGCTCGCCGAGGGTCCCTATCCCCCGCAGCTGAAGCAGCTCATCGGCAGCGACCACGGCCACATGTGCAACGTGGACACGGCCAAGGCGATCAGGCGCACGATGACCGACTCCGGGCGCCAGATCTTCCTGGCCCATCTGAGCAGGACGAACAACGAGCCGGACATCGCGAGGGAGACCGTCTCGGAGATAACAGGCATACGCCGCCTGAACATCGATTGTCTGGAGTTCCTCGGGGACTCCAGGACGCTCAGGGCGTAGGCGTGATGCGGGCCGCCTTGCCGGCGTTGACGAGGACTTCCGCCAGGACCCTCGGAAGGGTGACCAGATCCTCCTTCGCGAGGCTGTAGTCCCTGTCGGGTCCCGCGAAGGGCGGCAGGTCCTCGAGGACCCTTATGAGCTCGGGGGAGAGTTCGTCCTCCTGAACGGTCATGTCCGGGGGTTCCTCCGGCGCGGCCACAGGTTCCGCGGGTGGTTCTGGAATCGTCTCGGGCTCGTGAACGGGGGTCTCCGCGACCGGAGGCTCCTCGGAGACCGCAGGCTCCGGTTCGGGGATCGGCTCGTCATCCGGGATGAACTGATCCTCCTCGGGTATGTCGTCGAAGGGCTCGTCGTCCATGGGGACGGCGTCCAGCGGGATCTCCTCCGGTTCCGGGGCCGGTGCGGGCGCCGGCGGCACGTCCCTGGCCGGGGGCTCGTCGATGCGAGTCTCGACCGTGACCCTCTTGCCCCTGAGCCTGTCGACCTCCGAAAGCTGGCGCCTGGTGAGCTCCAGGATGCCGTCGTAGTAGGTGCGCTCCTCGTCCGTGAGGCAGTCCAGCGCGTTGCGCCCTCCCTCCGCTCCGCGGATGGCCATGGCGGAGATCTTCCTGGTGCGCACGACCATGATGTCCTTGCACAGACGGTCCGCCTTCTTCCGGCGCTGCTCCGCGCCCTCGGTCATGACCGAGTCCGGGTCCTTCGACATCTGGCGGTCGTACTCCTGGCGCAGGGACGTGAGAAGGTTCGCCATCGCCCTGTAGAGGTCCTTCCTCGGCTGCGAGAGGGATGCGCTCTTCATCTCGACCCTGTAGAGCTCGGACAGCTCATCGAATGTCATAGGGTCGACCGCGGGGCTCATCAGGAACGCCATCACGCGCGCGCTATAAAGCGTTCGGTGCGACGCCCGGCGGAGGGTTCAACTCCCTCGCGCCCATCAGGGGGTCATGAGGGTCCAGGATGTTTGCCGCCGCGGCGACGGATGGGTGGAGGTCGACGTGTCCGTCTCCCCCAGGTCCAGCCGTCCCGGTCCGGACGGCTACGACGAGTGGAGGAGGCGGATGGTCCTGAGGGTCTCCGCCCCGCCGCTGGACGGCCGCGCGAACGCGGAGGTCTGCAGGTTCTTCTCCGACCTGACCGGATGCAGGTGCGAGGTCTCGTCGGGGATGACGTCCAGGCAGAAGACCGTCCGCATCCGCGGAGACCCGGACTCCATCGTCGCCTCGCTGGGGGCCGTCGATGGACGACGCCGAGCGCCTCGAGTCCATCGAGGAGTGCCTGGCCAGGCTCTCGGAGCTGGCGGAGGACCATGTGATCCTGGTGGAGGGTCTGAAGGACGTCGACGCCCTGAGGACACTGGGGATCGAGGGGGAGTTCTACTGCGTCCAGTCCGGCGGAGGGCCGCTGAAGGCCGCGGAGCATGCCTGGCGCGAGGGGAGGCCGGCCGTCATCATGACGGACTGGGACAGGCGCGGCGGGAACCTCGCGGATTCGCTGAGGCGGGACCTGGAATCGCTCTGCGTGGATTACGACGACACGGTCCGCAGGGACCTGGCGGTCCTCTGCAGGCCGTACTCCAAGGACGTCGAGTCGCTGGACTCTGCGGTCAGGCTCCTGAGGGAGCGCGTCGAGCTGATGAAGGTTTAAGTTGCAATGCCTATAAGCCCGTCATGGGTGCGTTCATTGTCTTGGAGGGCATCGATGGGACCGGGAAGACTACGGTCTGCAAATCCGCTGCCAAGACTCTTTGTTCGGAGGGTTATGATTCAGAGATTACCTTCGAACCTACAGATACTGGGATAGGTGCATTCATTCGTTCTGGAGCTGCAGGAAATACGTCCCAAAGAGCAGAATCATTGTTGTTCATTGCAGATCGCTACGAACACACAAAGGTTATTCTTCAAAAGATTGAGGCAGAAAAGATAGTTCTGTGTGACAGATATTACGCATCCACGATTGCTTATCAATCTGCCGTTCTTGAGGGAGATTCAGCGGATGAGGGCTGGTTGGAATCGCTGTCAGAGCCCTTCATTAACATTCCAGATGTGGTAATTCTTTTAGACATGGATCCTGCAGATGCTCTTGCTAGAGTGGATTCCAGGGGAGAGATGGAGAGTAAATTTGAGGAGCTCCATTTCTTGGAACAGGTCAGAAATCGCTATAAAGAGCTTGCTGATCGCTATAATTTCAAAATTGTCGACGCTTCCCAATCAAAGGAAGAGGTCCTGGCCGACGTCATGAAAATCATTCGGGAGGTTCTTTGAGATGCATCCTTCGGAGGAGATCTACTGCGAGAAGAGCACCAAGCTCAGGGGGAAGACGGTCGTCATCGGCATCACCGGGAGCATAGCCGCCGTCGAGTGCTTCGGCACCATCAGGGAGCTGGTCAGGCACGGCGCGGAGGTCAGGGTCGTGATGACCCGCGAGGCCCAGAAGCTCGTCACTCCGGACTCTCTGGAGTTCGCCTGCGGCCACAGGCCGGTCACGGACCTC
>CASFYI010000042.1 GCA_949298875.1 uncultured Methanomassiliicoccales archaeon
CAGGGCCGTGCCATCTGGTCCCTGGAGAACGCGGGATTCAAGCAGGTCCCGCCCGAGCTCCAGAAGAAGATCGTCACCGACATCAGGACCAGGAAGGGCCTCAACCCCGAGCCTTACGACGACAAGTACTACGCCGGCCTCTGAGCCGACAGTCTGCAAACCTTTTATATCAAACCCTTTTATCCGCACAACAGCGTTCCAATAACGGAGGAAGAAACATGGCAGAGAAAGAGCACATGAATCTGGTCATCATCGGCCACGTCGACCACGGCAAATCCACCCTGACCGGAAGGATCCTGCTGGAGACCGGCGCCATCGACCCCCACCTCGTCGAGAAGTACAAGAAGGAGGCCGAGGAGAAAGGAAAGGGATCCTTCTACTTCGCCTGGGTCATGGACGGACTCAAGGAGGAGAGGGAGAGGGGAGTCACCATCGATGTCGCCCACAAGAAGTTCTACACCGACAAGTACTACTTCACCGTCATCGACGCTCCCGGACACCGTGACTTCGTCAAGAACATGATCACCGGTACCTCTCAGGCCGATGCAGCCATCATCACCTGCAGCGCCATCGAGGGACCCCAGGCCCAGACCAAGGAGCACGTCTTCCTGGCCACCACCCTCGGAGTCAAGCAGATCATCGTCGCCATCAACAAGATGGACGCCGTGAAGTACGAGGAGGCCAAGTACAACGAGGCCAAAGAGGCCATGATCAAGCTGATGAAGATGGTCGGCATCAAGACCGACGAGGTCCCCTTCATCCCCGTCTCCGCCTACGCCGGAGACAACATCAAGGAGCCCTCCGCCAACATGCCCTGGTACAAGGGAACCACCCTCATCGCCGCTCTGGACAACCTCAAGGTCCCCGAGAAGCACACCGAGAAGCCCCTCAGGCTGCCCATCCAGGATGTCTACACCATCACCGGAATCGGAACCGTCCCCGTCGGACGTGTCGAGACCGGTATCCTCAAGCCCAACATGAAGGTCATGTTCGAGCCCTCCCACGTTCCTGGAGAGGTCAAGTCCATCGAGATGCACCACGAGCAGATGCCCCAGGCCCTTCCTGGAGACAACGTCGGATTCAACGTCCGCGGAGTCGCCAAGAACGACATCAAGAGGGGAGACGTCGCTGGACCCGTCGACAACCCGCCGTCCGTCGCCAAGAGCTTCACCGCTCAGATCGTCGTGCTGAACCACCCGTCCGTCATCACCGTCGGATACACCCCGGTCTTCCACTGCCACACCACCCAGACCGCGTGCAGGTTCGTGGAGCTCATCAAGTCCATCGACCCCAAGACCGGACAGACCAAGGCCGAGCACCCCGACTTCCTCAAGACCGGTGACATCGCCGTCGTGAAGCTGGAGCCCACCAAGCCCATGGTCATCGAGACTGCGAAAGAGTTCCCGCCTCTCGGAAGGTTCGCTATCCGCGACATGGGTCAGACCGTCGCCGCCGGAATGTGCATCTCCGTGGAGAAGGCTTGAATCCTGAGTGATCAAGATGTCTCAGCGCGCAAGGATCTCTCTCAGCGGGACCGACCCCGCCAAAGTCGACGGAGTCTGCAACCAGATCAAAGGGATTTCCCAGAGAACCGGTGTGGACATCCGCGGGCCCGTTCCCCTGCCCACCAAGAAGCTCAAGGTGGCCTGCAGGAAGAGCCCCGACGGAGAGGGAAGCGAGACCGTCGACCACTGGGAGATGAGGATCCACAAGAGACTCATCGACCTGGACGCCGACGAGCGCGCCCTCAGGCAGCTGATGAGGATCCAGGTTCCCGATGGCGTGAACATCGAGATCGTGCTCCGCAGCAGCTGATAAACCCAAAACAATCATGGCGGGGGCAACCCCGCCTACAATCCCGTTTTTAACACCATCCTCCCGGATGGGTTCCCCACGCATCTCATCTCGAGTTTCTCCGCGTTGTGGGTCGCGTTATCTTAAATATGCCTCTTCGATGGCCGTCACAGGAACTGTGATTGGCATGAGAAGCGACGCAGTCAGGAAGGGGCCCGGAGCGGCCCCCCAGAGGAGCCTTCTGAGGGCCGACGGACTCTCGGATGAGGATTTCGAGAAGCCGTTCATCGGCATAGCGAACTCCTGGAACGATATCGTCCCCGGGCACATACACCTCAACGAGATCGTCGAGGCCGTGCGCGAGGGCATCATCGAGGCCGGCGGAAGGCCCTTCGTCTTCGGGGTCCCCGCGGTCTGCGACGGTATCGCGATGGGACACAACGGCATGAGGTACTCCCTCATCTCCAGGGAGGTCATCTCCGACTGCTGCGAGGTCATGGTCGAGGGCCATGCCCTGGACGGATGGGTCGGCGTCTCCAACTGCGACAAGGTCACCCCCGGAATGCTGATGGCCATGGGCAGGATGAACGTGCCCGGCCTGATCGTCACCGGCGGAGCGATGGAGCCCGGCGTCGGAAAGGACGGCAACATGGACCTCCAGTCCGTGTTCGAGGCCGTCGGTGCCTACAGCGCCGGGAACATCGGCGAGGACGAGCTCCACATGGTCGAGTGCACCGCCTGCCCCGGCAGGGGAAGCTGCTCCGGCCTGTTCACCGCCAACACCATGGCCTGCCTGACCGAGACCATAGGCATGAGCCTCACCGGATGCGGCACCTGCCTGGCCGACGACAACAGGAAGCTCCAGATCGCCAGGGAGACCGGCAGGCGCATCGTCGAGCTCGTGAGGAAGGACATCAAGCCCAGGGACATCGTCTCCAGGGAGTCCTTCCGCAACGCCATCCGCGTGGACATGGCCATCGGCGGATCCACCAACACCGCCCTGCACCTCCCGGCCATCTCCAAGGAGTTCGGCTGCCCCGTGACCCTCGACGACTTCGACGAGATCTCCAGGGACACCCCCCACATCACCAGCCTCAGGCCCGCGGGCCCGTACGCCATCAAGGACCTGGACAGGGCCGGCGGCGTCCCCGCCGTACTCAAGGACCTGAAGGACAAGCTCGCCGACGTCCCCACCGGGAACGGCACCACCATCCACCAGATCGCCGACGCCGCCGAGATCAGGGATGCTGAGGTCATCAGGCCCCTCGACAAGCCGTTCCACCAGCAGGGCGGGATCGCCGTGCTGAAGGGCAACATCGCCCCCGAGGGATCGGTCATCAAGCAGGCCGCGGTCAGCCCCAAGATGATGCAGTTCTCCGGAAGGGCCCGTGTGTTCGACGGCGAGGCCGCCGCCGCGGAGGCCATCACCTCCGGATCCATCGTCGCCGGAGACGTCGTCGTCATCAGGTACGAGGGCCCCAAGGGAGCCCCCGGCATGCCCGAGATGCTCTCCCCCACCAGCCTCATCGTGGGCAGGGGGCTCGGCGAGCAGGTCGCGCTCATCACCGACGGAAGGTTCTCCGGAGCCTCCAGGGGAGGGGCCATCGGCCATGTTTCCCCCGAGGCCTATGCTGGAGGACCCATCGCCGCCCTCAGGGACGGGGACATCATCGACATCGACATCCCCGCCAGGAAGCTCAACGTCCGCCTCTCCGACGAGGAGATCGCCCAGCGCCTCAAGGTGGCCGAGAGGGTGGAGCGCCCCGTCCACGGGGTCCAGAGGAAGTACCGCCAGCTCGTCTCCTCCGGAGCGGACGGCGCTTACCTGAACTGATCAAACCACGCCGGGGTAGCACCCGGCTCCCGGAAATGGGGCCGTTCCGGCCCGGCCGGGCGGGTTAACGGGCATACGCCCCCCCCCGGCCAAATTCTATATACGACATCGTACGAACGCCGATGCATGGGATTGAGCACTCGTGACGAGTTCGCGGTAGACGAGAACGGTCTGACGTTCGACGGGTACCGCAGACTCGCACCTGTCAGCAAGAAGGCGATGTACATAGCCAACGTCATCGCCATCGTCATAGTCGCGGCGATATTCTCCACGCCTTTCATCTGGCCCGATGTCCTGGGCATGTGGGCCTCCCCCGTGCAGATCGTCTCCGTCGTGATAATCGTCGCCACGGCGGTGTACTGCCTCGCGGCCCCCGAGATCACCTACAGGCGCTACAGGTACAGGATCGACGACGAGAAGGCGGAGCTCAGGAAGGGCATCGTCTTCATCACCCACACCATGGTCCCCATCGAGAGGATTCATCAGGTGGATGTATCCCGCGGGCCGATCAACCGCGCCTTCGGGCTGGCGGACGTGATGATCACCACCGCCGGAGGGTCCGTGACCATAGAGCATCTGGAGGAGGACGTCGCCGAGGACATTGCCGGCAGGCTGAACCAGAGCGTCGTCAGGATGCTCAAGGAGAGGGACCGATGGGAGACGAGTCGATAACCCTCCGCAACCATCCGACCGTCCTGGTCAGCCAGGCCGTCGCCACGGCGGTTGTGCTGTTCGTGATCCTGAACGTCATCGATGTGGTGGAAGGCCTCACGAATACGCTGATCCTGGTCGCGGTGCTGACCGCGCTGGTGTTCCTCTACTGCGTGGCTCTCTGGAGGAGGACCATATACACGTTCACGCCGACGGAGCTGAACGTGGTCAGGGACATGCTCCTGACCAAGTCCGACAAGCACATCCAGTACTCCCGCCTGGCCTCCGTGACGGTCAGGAGGGACATCTTCAACATGATATTCGGGACGTCCGCGCTGATGTTCAACGTCAACAGCAGCGTCAACGCCACCGCGGCGGAGGCCACCCTGGTCCTGAAGAGGGCGGAGGCGGACCGTCTCCGTGACGAGCTCAACTCCAGGATATTCTCAAAGGAGACTACCGTCGAGACGGAGCTCCTGGAGTCCACGATGATCATGGTCACCAACAGGGACGTCATTCTGAACGCGGCCCTGGGGCAGCCCACGGGACAGCAGCTGTTCGGACTGGTGATGCTGATCTACGCCGTGATCTCGCTGTTCTACGACAGCTCCGGGGGACTGTTCACTGCAGTGATCCTGATGCTGATCTCCTACATCCTGCCGCTGATATCCTCGATCCTGAAGTACTACAACTACAGGGTCTACCGCGTGGGGGACACGGTCACCGTCGAGAGCGGCATGTTCACCCATACGCGCAGGTCCTTCAAGGTCAACAAGGTGAACTCCGTCCGCCTCAGGTCACCGATCTTCGCCAGGCTCATCGGACGTTCGGTCCTCGAGGCGGAGGTCGTCGGCATGGGCGAGGAGAACGAGAACATGCCGATACTCTGTCCGCTCAAGGACCGCAGGGAGGTGGAGGACCTGCTCGGGAGGCTGGTTCCCGAGCTGTACTTCGAGCCAGAGCCGGAGCATCAGCCCCGCGGGGCGCTGAAGGCGATGATCATCGCCAATGTCGTCCTCGCCGCCGTCATCGTGGCGTCCTTCGGGTTCATCAGCGGATACGCGGTCGAATTCGCGGACACACTCACCCCGTTCTGGAGCGCCACGGCGCTCACGTTGCTCGTGGCCCTGCCGCTGCTGCTCGTCATCCTCATCGCCGGCCGCGTGGTCCTCGCCCAGAGGCACCGCGCCGTGTGCATGGGCGAGGATTCGTTCCTCATCGTCCACGGGTCCTACGACCTCTCCGTCGAGTACATCAACTACGACAAGGTCCAGTACACCGAAGTCACCTCCGGCCCCATAGGCAGGAGGTTCGGGGTGTCTTCGTGTTCGGTGCACATGATGTCCTCTCAGGGGTTCCGCGACATAACGTCCGGACTCTTCGAGCCGGGGGACCTCGAGAGTATCTCCGACGAGGTCAACGCCCGCGTCAGGGACGGCAGGTACGACTACCGCAGGTACCTCTGAACCTACCAGGATTCTGGGGACCTACCAAAAACCTTTTACTCATACCTTCTCCGAACGCTCATGGGCGAGAGGTTCTACATGGGGTTCGACGCCGGCACCCAGAGCGTCAAGGTGTCTGTGTACGATTCCGATCTTCAGTGCGTCGCGGTATGGGACGGCATGACCACCATACGCCATCCCGGTCCCCGCATGGTCGAGATGGATCCGGACGAGTATCTCTCGCTGACCGTGACCGGGATGAGGGCGTGCACCGAGCAGATGATGTCCAAGGGTCTGGACCCGTCGGGCATCCGCGCCGTCATGGGCGACGGCATCATCTGCGGGATCACCGGGGTGGATGCCGACGGGAACTCGATCACCCCCTACGTCAACTATCTGGACTCCCGCACGCAGGAGGATGCAGATGCGATCAACGGGATGGGCCTGTCCATCTGGGGCGAGGAGACAGGCAACGCGGATGCCAGCTGCATGTTCCCAGCGCTCTTCGCCAGGTGGTTCCAGTCCAATGTGCCCGGGTTCAGGGAGGAGGGCGTTAAGTTCGTCCACAACGCCCCGTACATCCTGATGCACCTGGCCGGTCTGAGGGCGGAGGACGCCTTCATCGATCAGGGCGCCATGTCCGGATGGGGGCTGGGATACGATGTCATGCGCAAGAGATGGTCCGAGGAGCAGCTGTCGATCCTGGGTATCGATCCGTCGATGATGCCCCGCATCCTGAAGCCTTGGGACATCGTCGGGGGACTCACGAAGGAGATGGCAGAGCGCACGGGTGTCCCCGCGGGAACACCCATATGCGCCGGCGCGGGGGACACCATGCAGTCCATGCTGGGCTGCGGGATGTTCCGCCCCGGGATGGCCGCCGACGTGGCCGGCACATGCGCCATGTTCTGCGCGTCCACCGACGGGATCATCCCCGAGCTCAGCGCCCACGGAAAGGGACTGATATTCAACAGCGGCTCCCTGGATGATTCGTACTTCTACTGGGGGTATATCCGCACCGGCGGGCTGTCCCTCAGATGGTTCAGGGACAGCGTCTGCGCCGGGAGCGCGGATTATGACACACTGACGGCTGAGGCCTCCGAGGTCCCGGCGGGCTCCAACGGGGTGACGTTCCTCCCGTATCTGACGGGAGGCTACGGGAGCGAGGCCGACGCCAGTGGGGCGTTCCTCAATCTCACCCTGGATTCCGGACGCGGGGCCATGTGGCGCTCCGTCCTGGAGGCGATAGGCTTCGACTACATCGGGGTGACCGACGAGTACCGCGCCGCCGGCGTGGACCTGAGCAGGATCACGATAGCCGAGGGCGGGAGCGCCAACGACCTGTGGAATCAGATCAAGGCAGATATGATCGGGAGCGAGGCGGTGGTCATGCGCACCCGCGGAGGTGCGGTGATGACGGACTGCGCCATGGCCGCACACGCGGTCGGAGACCTCCCCGATCTGGTGGGCACGCTGGAGGGGGCGGCGGTGGTCGACAGGTCCTTCAGCCCAGATCCGGAGAACACCCGGATGTACCGCTCCATGTACGAGGACCGCCGTTCGGTGATGGCCGGCATGATGCCGGTGTTCGGGACCCTGAGGGGGATGGCCCCCCTCAGGTGAAGTACTCGCGGCCCCTGTCCATCAGCTCCTTGAATGCGGAGGGGTCGTCGCTCAGGGCGGCCTCCACCACGTCGTGGACGGCGCTGTCGAACTCCTTCAGCATGGTCTCGCGGGAGGAGTTCATGTGCTGGATCTCGTAGTAGAGATAGGGGTCCTCGAGGGCGACGGACTGGTTGGTGTCCATCATCTTCTCGAACGTGGTCGAGGCGACGGACTCCATGTCGCGGAATGATATCCCGCTCCTGTCCAGGGCGGTGAAGAACGCGATGTTGACCGCATGGCTCAGCCCCAGGACGTAGGACATGTACCTGTCGTGATCCTCGACGGGCATGGTGCGGATGTTGGCACCGTGGTTCCCGAACAGGGACAGCGCGTCCTCCACCGCCTCGGGGGACCCGCAGTCGCAGACCACCAGGTTCCTGTCGTGCATGGATTCCGCCGAAGGTCCGAACATGGGATGCACGGAGCACACCCTCCTGCGGGAGCCCAGCTCCCTGAGCACGTCGATGAACGGAGATTTGAGGGAGGCGATGTCCAGGATCAGAGTGTCGGGTCCGCAGATCTCGTCCAGCTTCCTGAGCATGCCGCCGGTGCGGGATATGGGGATGGATACTATCACGGTGTCCGCCCACTTCGCATCCTCGGTCCTCAGGCCGTTCCCCGCTGAGGGGTCGATGATGTCGACCCTGTGGCCGGAGCTCTTCAGGAGGTCCGCCATCCAGCGCCCCATCTTCCCGTAGCCGCCGATGACCGCCACGTGGCGGGTGTGCTCGGCCGGTCTGGGCATGGACGCCTGGAGGTCGACGGACTCCTGCATGAGGATGCGGCAGACCCTCTCGGCGCAGACCGGGTTCATGCCGTTCTCCAGCGCGAAGCCCCTGTATCTGTCGGCGACCCTGTCCTCCTGCGCCACGTTCCTCACGGCGGCGCCGGTCCTGACCTTCTCCTCGCCCACCATGCGGGCGAGCTCCAGCCTGCGTCTCATCAGCTCGAGGATCCCTCTGTCGACCTCGGCTATCTCATCCCTTATCGAATCCAATCCCATCGGAATCCCCTCGCCATCTGATCGGCCACGGTGAGCGCGGCCATGGCCTCCACGACCGCGACCGCCCTGGGGACGATGCAGGGGTCGTGCCTCCCCTCTACCGTGACCGTGTCATCGGTCCCGGTCCTGAGGTTGACAGTATCCTGTTCGACCCCTATCGACGGGGTCGGTTTGAACGCCGTTCTGAACACCACGGGCGCGCCGTCGCACATGCCGCCCACGATGCCGCCCATGTGGTTGCTCGCGGTGACTATCCTGCCGCCTTCCATGCGGTACGCGTCGTTGGACTGCGACCCGCGCATGGCGGCGAGTTCGAAGCCGTCCCCGAACTCGACTCCCTTGCACGCCGGGATGCCGAACATCGCATGTGCCAGTTCGGCGTCCAGGGCCTCGAACCAGATCCCTCCGAAGCCTATCGGCAGTCCGGAGATGATGCATTCGACTGTGCCCCCGACGCTGTCGCGGGAGGCGCCGATCCTCTCGATGTGGTCCCTCATGGCGTCGTCGAGGCGCTGGGTGCATGCGCGCGTGGCGAAGGCGCGGGACCCGCGGGCCTCCGCGGCTGTGCGCACCGAGCCGTCGGCCACCTCGCCGACGGAGCGTGTGAAGGCGTCGACGGAGACGCCCTTCTCCGCGATGATCTGCTTGGCGACGGCCCCGGCGGCGACGATGGCCGCGGTGAGCCTGCCCGAGAACTGGCCGCTGCCGCTCAGGTCGTGGTCCGGGAACTTCAGCAGCGCCGGCAGGTCCGCATGGCCCGGGCGCGGCGTGTCGTAGAAGGCCGCGTACTTCGAGCCGTCGGTGTTCCCGTTCGCTATCTTCATGAGGATGGGCTGGCCGGTGGCGCGCCCGTCGTTGACGCCCTGGACGAACTCCGGGACGTCGGCCTCCCTCCTGGGCGTGCCGATCCCTCCGACGGGTTTGCGGAGCCTCATCTCCTCCGCGACCGCGTCCATGTCGATGGCGAAGCCGGCCGGGACGCCTTCGAGGATGCCCCCGACGCAGGGGCCGTGGCTCCTGCCGAAGAGCGTGAATCTGAGCCTGGAGCCGAACTGGTACATCGCTGGACCTCCGACCTAAGGCCGATGCCCGCCATCGTCGCCGGGAATCCGGGGAAGGAGACGGCCGCGCACTCTGGGTCGGTCATGGTGACGGGGCCGTCGCATACGACGGATGCCACGGCCGCGGACATCATGATGCGGTGGTCGCCGTGGTGCTCCACGCTCCCGCCCCTCAGACGTCCCACGCCGTGGATGATGCACCCGTCCTCGGTCCCCTCCGCGTCGCCGCCCAGGGCGTTGATCATGCGGACGGTGGTCTCGATGCGGTCGCTCTCCTTGAACCTCAGCTGGGGGGCGCCGTACAGCCTGCTCTCCCCCTCCGCGGTGCTCAGCAGCACCGCCGTGACCGGGAACAGGTCCGGGACCTGTCCCATGTCTATCTCGCACGGTTTGAGCGGACCCGCCCTCACGCGGGCCTCGCGGCCGTCGACGGTGACATCGGCGCCCGCCATGCGCAGGATGTCGACGATCATCTTGTCGCCCTGCGGGTCGGCGGGATCCATCCCAGTGACGGTGCACTCGCCGCCAAGGGCGGCGGCCACCATGGGGAACGCCGCGGACGAGAAGTCCGCGGGGACGCCGTAGTTGTAGGGGGTGTATCCGGTGCCGGGGATCTCGAACACGTTGCCGTCCCTGCGGACCTCGGCGCCGTACAGCCTCATCATGTGCGATGTCACGTCAAGGTACGGGGCCGACACGGGGTCGCCCTCGATCGTGATGACCGACCCGTCCCCCAGCAGGGGCGCGGTGAGCATCAGGGACGTGATGAACTGGGAGCTCACGCTCCCGTCGATGGAGACGGGGCCTCCGCGGTTCGGTCCCTGCACGGTGACAGGGGGGAGCCCCCCGTTGGAAGAGCAGGCGACCCCGCAGGTTCCGAGGGCCTGCAGGAGGGGCCCCATGGGCCTCTTCCTCAGGGACTCGTCCCCGGTGATGGTGACCGGACGGTCGAACGACGAGCATATGCCGGTCAGGATCCTCATGGTGGTCCCGGAGTTCATGGCGTCGATCGGAGCGGCGGGGGCCCTGAGGTCCCCTCCGTCGACGGTCGCGTCCTGTCCCTCCAGCGACACCGACGCGCCCATCGCCCTGCAGGCGTCCATGGTGGCCAGCGTGTCGGCCGACAGCAGGCAGTTCGAGAGCTCCGAGCGCCCCTCGGCCATCGAGGCCAGGAACACCGCCCGGTGCGTGTGGCTCTTGGACGGGGGCGGGGATATCCTGCCTGATATCTCCCCTCCGCGGAACGCTATGCTAGTCATTCGCCGCACCTCGTGGTTGTCATGATGGTCTCCTCCGGATCGGTGCCGAGGTCGCGGGCGAAGGACCGCCCGTCGCCGTGCGGCACGACGATGGCTATGGCGGGGCCGGATCCGGACATCCCCGCTCCCAGGGCCCCCATGGACATCGCCCTCTCCGCGAGGGAGTTGTCCACGCCCTGGACCCTTGATATGACGCGCCCGTTGATCGTCATGGCCTTGAAGGGATCGGTCATGGCGATGTCCATGGCCTCTTTGAGCTCCGGCGCCGCGGCGCGGAGCGCCTCGACGGGCATCGAGGACTTCCTGATCTTGAAGCGGGGGACGTGGATGACGACATCGTAATCGCCGATGTCCGACCTGTCCAGTATCTCGTCCCTCCGGTTGTCGGTCATGACCAGGCCGCCGAGCCCGCATCCGCAGGCGTCGTCGAAGGACCCGGTGACGGTGACCTTGGCCTCCCTGGCGCATCCGACCCCGAGCCTGATGAGGTCGACGGGGTCCATGCGGTGTCCGATCTCCGCGAACACCGCCCTGATGATGGCGTTGCAGGCGGCGCTGCTGCTCTTCAGCCCCCTGGAAACGGGTATCTCCGAGGAGGTCTCCAGCGTCCAGCCGTCCGGCTCGGGGATCCCGGCGGCCTCGTAGGCCCTGCGGACGCATATCATAGCCATCGTGGGATCCTCGCCCGCGTCGCTGGCGATCCTGACCTCCCTGGCATCCCCTCCGACGGCGAACGCGGCCTCGGTCCCGAGGGAGACGCCGATGGTGGCCCCTATGCCGCTGGGCATGGCGTTTATCACGGTTATGGAGCCGTGGGATCTGCCGACGGACGTCATAGCACGGACCTCATGGTGCCGAACATGCCGTCGACGCCGGTCCAGAGTCTGAACGACTCCGCGCCCTGTCCGGCCAGCATGTCCTCGCCGGTGGCGGCGGGCGATCCGACATCCCTGGCGCGCCTGATCAGAGGGGTCTCGCGGCCGTAGACCATGTCGAAAACGGCCTGTCCCCTCTGGATGCGCGATATGTCCACTGGATACGGCCCGTCGGAGTACATGCCCACGGGGGTGCAGTTGACGATCAGGTCGTACATCATCACGGATACGGATCTCGGGTCGCGGTAGACCCCTCCGAAGTCCGAGGCGAGCTCGGACCCGGTCTCGGCGTTCCTCCCGGTGACGGTGATGTCGCATCCCATCCCGGAGGCGCAGTGGGCGATGGCCCTGGCGGCCCCTCCGGAGCCCATGATGAGCACGCGGCCGTCCTCGGCCTCGATGCCCGCCCTGGACAGGGCGGTGCGGACTCCGGCCACGTCGGTGTTGTGCCCGACGAGCCTGCCCTCCTCGTTGACCACTGTGTTGACTGCCCCCACTGCGGAGGCGTCCGCAGTCACGGCGTCGAGGTGGTCCATGATGTCGATCTTGTACGGTATGGTGACGTTGAGCCCGCGGATGCCGTAGCCGCGCACGACCTCCTCCACCTGGTCCAGGTCGTCCGCCTCGAACGGCAGATATATGCCGTCGATCCCGGCGGCCTCCAGGGCCGCGTTCTGCATGGCTGGGGATCTGCTCTTGGAGAGCGGCTTCCCGACTATCCCGAGCACGGTGCATCCGTCCGGCAGCCTCTCCATCCTCTCGGCGCTCAACTGTCCGGGGGCCGTCGGCTCGCCGACGTATCCGAAGCTGAACTCGTTCCCGAGGATGTCCGCCCTCACGCGTGTTATCGTGCCGAGCGGGCCCATGCCGAGAACGACATGCCTCTTCCCGAGGGACCTGGC
This sequence comes from uncultured Methanomassiliicoccales archaeon, assembly GCA_949298875.1. GTDB lineage: Archaea > Thermoplasmatota > Thermoplasmata > Methanomassiliicoccales > Methanomethylophilaceae > Methanoprimaticola. Next base: position 12,490 of record CASFYI010000042.1, read on the forward strand.
GGCGTCGAGGATGCTCACGAGGTCCCTGAAGGAGCCGACGGAGAACGCGCCCTTGGCTATGTCGCAGTCCATCCCCGAGAGGATGGACCGGATGCGCTCCGCCGTGGGCGTGCCCTCGAAGTCGTGGTGGGACGCCACCACGGTGGCGGACGTCTCGGGGCGGTGCCCCTCGCCGATGTCTATCATCCCGGAGAAGCCCTCCGGGAGGATGCCGGTGTCCACGGGTCCGCGGAAAGTCACGAGCATCTCGTGGCCCTTCGGGTCCTCGGGGACCGAGCCCAGGAGGTCCAGGCGGATCTCCACGAGCCTGGTCGGTGTGTCGAGCTCCGAGGCGGAGCTCAGCGATGCGCAGACCCTCATCAGATCTCCCTGATGGTCTCTTCGATCTTCATGCCGAAGTGGCGTCCGCCGGACTCCAGCCTGGCGAGCACCCTGTCGCCCTTCTTCAGGGCGGCGACGGACACGGACCCCTCGGGGGTGACGAGCCTGACGGTCTCGGCGTTCTGCAGGATCGTGGAGTACGTGGACGTCCCGTCGGTGGCCTTCATGAGGATGAGCGGCCTCTGCTCGATCTTGCATCTTCCCACGGAGGATATGCGGGTGGAGCCGTCCCTCTTGACGAGGACCACGGGCTCGCCCGACTTCAGCTCCGCGAGGTACCTGGTCCTGCCCTCGGGTCCCATGACGTACGCGTGGACCGCGCCCGCGTTGACGCGGAACGGCCTGGCGGCGACGTACCCGTTGTCCTCGCTCTCGGACTGGACGAGGAACATGCACGACGCGGAGGACCCGATGAGCATCCCCTCGCCGGGCTCCATCATGGAGACCGTGTCGACGCAGACGCGGTCGCCCATCTCGATGTTCCTGACCTCGGTGACCTCCAGGGGCACGAGCTCGACGTCGGCGCTGCTGGAGACGATGTCGGCGAACCCCCTGATGGTGTTGGGGTCCTCGGTGGTGATGACGATCCCGTCGACGCCCTTCTCGAGGGTCTGCATGTAGAGCTTGGCCTGCTCCCTGTCCGCGGCGCAGGCATAGACCCTGGTGCCGGAGTCCCTGAACCTGGCTATGAGGTTCTCGAGGGGGATGACTGTCCAGTCGGAGGAGTCGAGGATGACCCCGGCCCTCTTCCCGGCCATGGCCATGGCCCTGTCCTGGTCGTCGGGGGTCCTGAGGGCCACGAGCTCGTAGTTCCCGGTGAGCTTCCCGCCGTCGTTCTCGAACAGCCTGACCTTCCCGAGGGAGCCGAAGTCGTCCCCGGGTCTGACGATCGCCGTGTCGATCCCCGACTCGAGCGCCGAGAGGACGAGCTGCTTGCGCTTCTCCGCGTCGTCGGGTATGTCCGCCCTGATCCAGATCTCCTTGTCCATCGGCATCAGCTCAGGTTCTTCTTCATGGACTCCTCGACGTCGTATCCGTGGAGGACGATGTCGGAGATGGCCCTGGTCATACCCTCGACGTTGGAGTGCTGGAACACGTTCCTGCCGATGGACACGCCGTGGCCTCCGGCCTGGATGGAGTCGTAGACCATCTGGAGGATCTCCCTGTCGGAGTTCATCTTGGGTCCGCCGGCGATGACGATCGGCGCGAGAGCGCCCTTGACGACCTCCCTGAAGGAGTCGGGGTCGCCGGTGTAGCTGCACTTGACGATGTCCGCGCCGAGCTCGGTGGCGACACGGGCGGCGTGGGCGACGGCGACGGGGTCGTAGGAGTTCTGGATCTTGGGTCCGCGGGCGTAGGCCATGACGAGGAGGGGCATGCCCCAGTCGTTGCACTCCTTGGCGATGCGGCCGATGTCGGCCAGCATCTCGCCCTCGGTCTCCGCACCCACGTTGAGGTGCACGGAGACGGCATCCGCACCGGCTTTGATCGCCTCCTCGACGGTGGCGACGAGGACCTTGCTGTTGCTGGTCACCCCCAGGTCGGTGGAGGCGGAGAGGTGCATGATCAGACCGATGTCGTGACCGCTGCTCCTGTAGCTGTATCTGATGAGGCCCTTGTGCATCAGGACCGCGGTGGCGCCGCCGTTCGCGACGTCGTCCACGGTCTTCTTCATGTCGACGAGGCCGGCGACGGGTCCGATGGAGATCCCGTGGTCCATGGGGACGATGACGCAGTTCCCCGTGTTCCTGTCTACGATCCTCTCAAGCCTCACGCTCTTTCCGAACATCATGTTCTTCACCGTGCTACGTGCTAACACGGAGCAGTATATACGTTCTGCTCCTCGCGCGCCTGCGCGCATGCACGCATCTAAAGGGAGGCAAGACAGGATTGGATTTTAAATCATCGAAAACCGGGAGGACATCGGATCCCGGGAGCCGGAGACAGGGCTCGGTCCATGGCAAGATATTTAACGGGGTCGCCGATAGGGCATCTCAACGGGCTGATAGATCAGTTGGTTAGATCGCCTGCTTTGCAAGCAGGAGGCCGCGAGTTCGAATCTCGCTCAGTCCACTTCTGTGAACTTCCCAAGAAAGAGCATATGCCGTCCGTGATCCGCGAGGGCATCGGACGGACGGCGTCAGCGGCCTCAGGCGTCCTTCAGGAGGCTGCCGAAACCGGCGGTCCTGAAGATCTCGGCCGTCATGCCTCCCGCCTTGATGATGCGGAGGTCGACGCCCTTGCTGCCCATCTTGAGCTTGAGGACGGATCTGAGTCCCGCGCTGGACACGTAGGAGACGTCCTCGAAGTCGAGGACGATGCTCTTCATGTCCTTCGCCAGACCGTCGGTGGCCTGGGAGAACTCCTGGGCGCCGATCGAGTCGAGCTTGCCGGATGCCTTCACAGTGACGGTTGTCCCTTCGACGGTGGTCTCGAAATCCATGGTATCAGTCCTCGCTCCCCTCGATGATTACGGCTATCGTGACGTTCCAGTCATCGATCCTGCGGTACTCCAGCCTTTTGGCGAACTTCCTGGAGATGAGGATCCCGCATCCGCCGACCTCCCTCTCCTCGAGCGGGAGGGTGACATCCGGTACCTTCGCGTCGGTCAGAGGGTTGAAGGGGACGCCCTTGTCCATCAGGATCACGCGCAGACCGTCCCTCGCATCGGCCGCCGCGTATACGGGGCCGTTGCCCGACGTGTACGCGTAGGAGGCGATGTTCTCGAGGAACTCGTCGCAAATCAGGCGGAAGACGTACCTGGCCTTCTCGTCCTCGGTGTGACCGTCTGCGAACTGGCAGAGGGTCTCGAGGATCTCCTGGGGGCGGTCGGCCTCCATGAGCACCTCGAGCACGTCGGGCGAGTCGGTGGTCCCCAGGACCTCCCTCGAGGGGACGTCCGGGCTTGCGATCCCTTCGTCAGAGCCGCACATCGTCCCACGCTTAGACCCTCTGCGTTATAATGTTTTTCAGTCGAACTTGCCGACGACCGCCTTGATCCTGCGGATGCCGGCGGCGGAGCTCTCCTCCTTCTTGATCTTGAAGCCCTGGAGCTCGGAGGTGTTGGACACGTGGGGTCCGCCGCAGATCTCGCAGGAGACGTCGCCGATGGTGTAGACCTTGACCATCTCGCCGTACTTGTCTGTGAACACGCCGATGGCGCCGCGCTCCTTGGCCTGCTCGTAGGTCATCTCCTCGCAGACGACGGGAATGGCGGCCTTGATGGCGTCGTTGACGTACTTCTCGATCTCCTTGAGCTCCTCGGGGGTGACCTTCCTGTCGAGGTTGAAGTCGAATCTGAGCCTCTCGGCGGTGATGTTGGACCCCCTCTGCTGGATGTCCGGGTCGACGATCTTCCTCAGGGCGGCGTTGAGCAGGTGGGTGGCGGTGTGGAGCTTGGTGGTCTCGACCGCGTGGTCCGCGAGGCCTCCCTTGAACTGCTGGTCGGCTCCCATCCTGGAGTTCTCCTGGTGGGCCTTGAAGCGGTTCTCGAAGTCGGCCACATCGACCTTCTTGCCCTGCTCGGCGGCGAGCTCCTGGGTCAGCTCGATCGGGAAGCCGAAGGTGTCGTAGAGGCGGAACACCGCGGCGCCGTCGAGGGTCTCGGAGTCGCCAGATTCGGCGATCATCTCGTTGAACCTGCGCAGTCCCTTGGTGAGGGTCTTGTGGAACTTCTCCTCCTCGGCGGTGAGGGCGGAGTAGATGGCCTCCTTGTTCCTCTCGAGCTCGGGGTAGGCGGCGGAGTACTCCGACACGACGACCTCGGCGATGGAGCGCATGCAGACCTCGTCGACGCCGAGCTTGGAGAGGTACCTGCTGGCCCTCCTGATGAGCCTCCTGAGGATGTATCCCTGGCCGACCTTGGCCGGGACGACGCCGTCTCCGAGCATGAAGGTGGCTGCCCTCAGGTGGTCGGCGACGACCCTGAAGGATTTGACGTCCTCGGGATCCTCCTTGTACTTCCTCCCGGAGATCTCCTCGATCCTGCCGATGATCCCGGTGAACAGGGAGGTGTCGTAGACGGTCTCCACGCCGTTCAGGACGCGGAGGATCCTCTCCAGGCCCATGCCGGTGTCGACGTTCTTCTGTGCGAGGGGCTTGAAGGATCCGTCGGCCTGCTTGTTGTACTCCATGAAGACGTTGTTCCAGATCTCGGTGTACTTTCCGCAGTGGCAGGACGGTCCGCAGTCGGGTCCGCACTTGGGCCTGCCGTCGTCGTAGAAGATCTCGGTGTCGGGTCCGCAGGGTCCGGTCTGGCCGGCGGGTCCCCACCAGTTGTCCTCCCTTCCGTAGAAGAAGATCTGGTCGTCCCTGAGGCCGTGGCTCCTCCAGAGGTCGGCGGTCTCGTCGTCCCTGGGGATGCCGTCCTCGCCCCTGAAGCAGGTGACGGCGAGGTGGTTCGGGTCGATGTGGAGCACCTGGGTGAGGAGCTCGTAGCTCCATCCCACGGACTCCTTCTTGAAGTAGTCCCCGAGGGACCAGTTGCCGAGCATCTCGAAGAACGTGAGGTGGCTGGCGTCGCCGACCTCGTCGATGTCCCCGGTCCTCACGCATTTCTGGAAGTCCGTGAGCCTGCGTCCGGCGGGGTGCTTCTCCCCGAGGAGGTAGGGCACCAGCGGGTGCATTCCCGCGGTCGTGAAGAGAACGGTGGGGTCGTTCTCCGGAATGAGGGGCGCGGAGTGGATCTGAGCGTGTCCGCGCGCCTTGAAGAAGTCGATGTAGGTCTCTCTCATCTGCTGAGCGTCCATGATGCACACCAGTTATGGCGCCCGCTATGCGGAGTCACTAATAATACATTCGTCGGGACGTCGGAGGGCGTCGCGGACGGCCCTGTCGACGTCGCCGGAGGCCCTCACGACGCGGACGCCCCTGGAGGCTAGCACCCTGGACGGCATCTCCCCGATCTCGCTGACGACGACGGTCCCGCACCCGGCGAGGGACGACGCGATCCTCTCGATGTGGTCGCGGTGGCTGCCCCCAGACACGGGCAGGGTGAGGTCGACGGGGACCTCCCTCAGGAACCTGCAGGTCCCGCCGTCCGTGGCGTAGACCCTGAACGATGTGGAGTTCCCGAATCCCCCGACGGTGCGGCCGTCCGAGGTGGCGACGGCGACGACGGACTCGTCGCAGCCGACGGCGTCCCCCTGCGGCCCGCAACCGGAGCCGCATCCCCCGATGTGGACGAACTCCGGGGACCTGTCCTCTCCGAGGAGGCCTATGGCATCGGCCCTGCACTGGCGGCAGTGGCGCATCATCCTCGCGTCCAGCTCGCAGCGGTCCATCATCTCCCTCCTCTCCTGGGGGGTGGGGGCCCTGCGGCCGGCGAATCTGGTTCCCTCGACGGGGATCAGCGGGAGTATGTTGACCATGTACGCGCCGAGGGACTTGACCTTCTTCACGAGATCCGGTATCTCGGCGTCGTTGATCCCGGGGATCATCACGACGTTCACCTTGACGGCCATGCCGAGGGAGGCGCACCTCTCGATGCCCTCGAGCTGGCGGGAGAGGAGCACGGATGCGCCCTCCACTCCTCTCAGCCTCCTTCCGCCGAAGACGACGGAGTCGTAGACCTCGGCGCCGGTCTCCGGGGTGAGCGCGTTGACGGTGACGGTGACGAATCTGACGCCGAGATCATGGAGTCTCTCGGCGTAGTCAGGAAGGGCGAGCCCGTTGGTGGATATGCAGAGTGTGAGATCGGGGAACCTCTCGCGCACCAGTTCGATGGAGCGGAACGTCTCCTCGTTGGCAAGTGGGTCGCCGGGACCCGCGATCCCAATGACGCTGAGGTTCGGGATCCTCTCCTTCACATAGGCGACCTTGTCGGCGGCCGCCTCGGGGCTGAGGACCTCGCGGGTCACGCCGGGGCGCGCCTCGTTGCAGCAGTCGAACCTCCGGTTGCAGAAGTTGCACTGGATGTTGCATCTCGGAGCCACCGGGAGGTGCATCCTGGCG
>CASFYI010000043.1 GCA_949298875.1 uncultured Methanomassiliicoccales archaeon
GCGATCAGCATCTTCTTGCGTCCGACGAGCTCGACGTACTTCCCTATGAGGACGCGGGACAGCAGCCCGCCGATGACGTAGATGCCCGCCGCGGTCCCGCCGGCAGCAGGGTCGGCTCCGAAGGCGAACGAAGCATACCCGGTGATGTTGATCAGCAGCGTGAAGTAGTTCAGCGAACAGCAGAGGGAGATGACCGCATCTATGGTGAAATCCCTTGTGAAGATCCTCTCCTTCTGCGCCATAAGTCTCGTTAAGAATATTCCCCTTATAATAGAATTCTCCAATAGTTGTACAATTAGGATAATGATGGCACCTGTCGCAAAGCTCCTCCGTTAATATCCGGAATGAGATTCGTCCCCCATGTCGTGCAACAACTGCGGCAAGGAGCTGACCCCCGAGATGAAGGAATGCATGAAGGCCATGCGCATCTTCTCCCTCGCCACGGCCAGCAAGGACGGCGTCCCCAACGTCGTCCCCGTCGGGATGCTCTTCCCCGGAGAGGACGGGAAGATCTGGATCATCGACAACTTCTTCGACAAGACCATCGCCAACATGAAGGAGAACCCCAGGGCGTCCTTCTTCCTCTGGTCCCCCGAGTACAAGGGCGGATGCTGGCAGGTCAAGGGATCCCTCGAGATCCTGGACTCCGGATCCGACTACGAGAAGGCCGTCACCATCGCCCATTCCAGGATGGAGACCGCCCCGGCCAAGCACCTCGTCAAGATGTGCATCGACGACGTGTACAACGTCGCCCCCGGACCGGAAGCCGGCAAGAAGGTCCTCTGATAATAGAAAACAAACAGGGCCGGGGCGGATCCCCGACCCTTCTTAGTTTTTCAGTCCTCGTCCTTGGGTCTGAGGTACTGGGGCGCGGCTCCCATGAGCGCGCCGATGGGGATGAGTATCAGGCTCACCCAGCTGTGGGACTCGAAGTACATGAAGGCGCAGAGCGCGGCTCCGACGATCGCCCCGAGGACGAGCCCCTGATGCTTCCTGTCCATCGCTCGACCTTCCTTCCGACCACGTCCTCGGCGGCGGCGACCATCTTGTCGACGATCTCCCTGGCTCCGCCAACGTAGTTGGAGGCGTCCATGGTGGCAACGATCTCCTCGGGGGTGAGGACGCCCTTGAGGTCCTCCCTCTCCATGAGGACGTCCCTGAGATGCCTGCCGGTGTCCTCGGCGACCATGGCGGAGGAGCGGATGATCTCGTGCGCGTCCTGCCTGCCGATGCCCTTCTCGGTGAGCTTCATCATGAGGGGCTCGGCCATGACCAGTCCGCGGGAGGATTCGATGTTCTCGAGCATCCTGTCGCGGTGGATCTCCAGCCCGGAGTAGATCCAGGCGGTCTTCTTGAGGATCTCGTCGATGAGGACGAACACGTGGGGCAGGGTGAACCTCTCGGTGGAGGAGTTGCACAGGTCCCTCTCGTGCCAGAGGATCTGGCTCTCGAAGGCGGGCGTGACGAATCCGCGGATGACGCGGGCCAGTCCGCAGACGTTCTCCGAGTTCATCGGGTTCCTCTTCTGGGCCATGGTGGAGCTGCCGACCTGCTTGGACACGTCGAAGTACTCGGAGGCCTCGGCGACCTCGGACCTCTGGAGGTTCCTGACCTCGGTGCAGTACCTCTCGAGGGATGCAGCGATGTTCGCCATGAGGCAGATCGCCTCGGTGTACCTGTCGCGTCCGACGACCTGCGTGGCCGCGGGCTCGTAGGTGAGGCCGAGGTCGGACATCACCCTGCGCTGGACCTCGAAGAAGTTGGCTCCGAGGGCCGCTCCGGTACCGACGGCACCCGCCATCTTTCCGGCGCACACCCTGGGCATTGCCTCTATGATCCTCTCCCTGTGCCTGATCATCTCGGCGATGTATCCGGCGACCTTGAACCCGTATGTGATAGGGATGGCGAACTGCGCGTGCGTCCTGCCGATCTCGAGGGTGTCCCTCTCCCTCTTGGCCAGGGCGGCGAAGGTCATGATCAGGTTGTCGACGTCCTCGAGGACGATGCCCATGGCCTCCTTGAGCTGGAGGGCGGTGGCCGTGTCCACGATGTCGTTGGAGGTGGCTCCGAGATGGACGTACTTGCCGGCATCCCCCTCGCACTTCTCGGTCACGGCCTTGACCATGGCCATGAGGTCGTGGCGGGTCTCCGACTCGATCTGCTTGATCCTGTCGACGCTGACGACTTCCAGCGTCGCCGCGCGGGTGATCTCGTCGGCCGCAGACTGCGGGATGGTGCCGAGCGAGGCGTGCGCCCTGGCGAGGGCGGCCTCGACGAGCATCTCGTTGCGTATGCGGCTGTCCTCGCTGAAGACATTCTTCATGTCCTCGCGACCGTACCTGTAGTCCAAGGGACAGACGTTGCTCATTTGAATCGGGCCGGCGATTGAATGTCCATAGATAAATAGTCGCACGCATAAAGGAGGGGCGGCGATCGACTCGATACGTCGTCGATAAAAATCCTTATAAACAAGATTCGGATAGCCTCCGACGAAGTGGGCCATGCTTAAATCATGGCCGCGTCGAATGTTTGAGTGTGGATTTATGGAAGGTTTTACGGAGGAAGCACAGCAGCAGGATTCTCAGATGGAGGAGCAGGAAGTCATGGTAACTGAGTCTACAGATGCCCCCTGCAACCCGGAGGAGACTGCGACTCAGGAAGCCGCGGCACCGGAAGCGAACCGCGAGAGCCTCAACGAAGAGGCAGACATGCACAGGAAGAAGCGCGATGAGCTCAACGCGCAGACCAAGGAGTGGAAGTCCAAGAGGGACGCCCTCAACGCCCAGGTCAGGGAGCTCGTCGACGAGGCAGGCAAGTGCAGGGAGGAACGCGACTCCTTCAACCAGAAGGTAAGGGAGACGAAAGAGCTCAGGGACGAGTGGAACCAGAAGGTCAGCGCCCTCAAGGAGCAGCTTGCGCCTTACCGCAACGAGAAGTCCGACGACAGGAACGAGGTTCCCGTCAAGCAGCTGAAGAAGCAACTCCAGGACCTCGAGTACACCCAGATGACCAAATCCCTGGGCAAGGACAAGGAGAACGAGATCGTCAAGCAGATCTCCCTGCTCGCCAAGCAGATCGAGGAGAGGGAGAAGGCCTACTCCGAGAACGATGAGGTCAAGGGACTCGTCCAGCAGCTGAGGGACGCCAAGGCCGAGGCCGAGACCTACCACCACCAGGTCTCCGAGTACGCCGAGAAGGCCCAGTCCGCCCACGACAAGATGATCGGCTTCTACGAGCAGGCCGACAGGCTCAGGAAGGAGGCCGACGCCGCTCAGGCGAAGTTCGTCGAGTGCAAGCAGGCCGCCGACGAGGAGCACCGCAAGCACATCGCCCAGATCAAGTCCGTCCACGAGATCGACAGGGACGCTGCCGGATTCCACGGCAAGAAGAACAGCGCCCGTGCCAACAAGAGGCGTGCCGACGTCGAGGGCAGGAAGGAGGCCAAGGAGATCTTCGAGCGCTTCAAGGCGGGAGAGAAGCTCTCCACCGAGGACCTCATGGCCCTGCAGAAGTCCGGGTACCTCTGAAACATTTCAGGCGGGGTTCGCCCCGCCAATCTTTTATAAACTTCTAACAGAAACTAAATTAGCTCCATGCTTTATTTTTGCAATAACTTTTAAATATCTTCTCGGAGTATAGAGTTTTGCTGGGATTCGGCCAGGCTGTAGAGTGCATCCCATCCCTTCTTATAATCTGGCCGGTCCCCACAACCTTACCCGTTCTCCGATCCACCTTCGCTACACTTTATATCAAATCGCGCATATGGGCGCGCGATACAGATGGTCTTGGAAGGTCTCGGGAAATCTCTGAGGAACGTCATGGGCCGCGTCGGCCACGCATCATCGGTGGACGACGAGCTGGTCAACGACATCTGCAAGGACCTGCAGCGCGCGCTGCTCGAAGCTGACGTCAACGTCAAGCTGGTCCTGGACGTCACCAACGGGATCAAGCAGAGGGTGAAGGAGGATGCTCCCCCCGCGGGCACCAGCATGAAGCAGCACCTCACCAACATCATCCGCGAGGAGCTCATTAGGCTCGTCGACAACGGCGAAGGGCTGGCCCTCAAACCGCAGACGATCATGATGGTCGGACTGTACGGACAGGGAAAGACCACCACCACGGGGAAGCTCGCGCTCTACTTCTCGAAGAAGAACCTCTCCGTGGGACTCATCGGCGCCGACGTCTACAGACCCGCCGCCCTCGACCAGCTGAAGCAGCTCGGCGAGAAGGTCAACGTCGAGGTCTACGGGGAGCCCGGCGAGACCGATGCCGCGAAGATCGTCGAGCACGGGATGGCCCACTTCAAGGACAAGAAGGTCATCATCATCGATACGTCCGGAAGGCACGCCCTCGAGGACGACCTGATCGAGGAGATCAAGCGCATCGCCGAGGTGGCAAAGCCCGAGGAGAGGCTCCTCGTCCTCGACTCCCAGGTGGGTCAGCAGGCCGGACCCCAGGCGGAGGCCTTCCACAACGCCGTCGGCGTCACCGGAGTCATCCTTACTAAAATGGACGGAACCGCCAAGGGAGGAGGCGCCATCTCCGCCATGTCCAGGACCAAGGCGAGGATCGTGTTCCTCGGAGTGGGGGAGCACATTCGCGACCTCGAGCCCTTCGACGCCAAGAAGTTCATCGGCCGCCTGCTCGGCATGGGCGACATAGGCACGCTCATCGCGACCGCCACCGAGGAGATGGGCGACGATGAGATGATCGAGCAGATCTCCAGGAGCCTCGCCAAGGGCAAGTTCAACCTGAACGACATGTACTATCAGATGAAGGCCGTCGGCAAGATGGGGACCCTCCAGAAGCTCATGAGCATGCTCCCCGGGATGAGCGGATACGAGGACAAGATCGACTACGAGGCCTCCCAGAAGAAGCTCGAGATCTTCCGCGTCATCATGGACTCCATGACCCCCCAGGAGAAGGAGAACCCCGAGATCATAAAATCGAAGCGTGTGGAGAGGATCGCCGCCGGAGCCGGCGTCTCCGTCCACGACGTGCGCGAGCTCCTCAAGCAGTACAACACCACCAAGAACACGATGGAGAGGTTCGGCAAGGACCGCAAGATGCGCAAGATGATGATGAAGCAGATGGGCGGAATCGATCTCGACAGCATCAAGGACCTCCAGTGATCCGATGAAGAGATTCGTCGTCATCGGCCATCGCGCCGCCACAACCGGGGACTTCAAACTTGACGACATAGCGGGAGGGGCCGGGAGGCTCGACATCCTGGTGAGATGCGTCAACGCGTCCCTGTTCCTGAGCCACGGCATCCGCAGGGATGTGGAGGTCTACCTGGTCCTAGAAGGGGGCGACGACGCCCCCAAGACAGTCATATTCAGAGGGGAGACCGTCAGATACCTCAACCCGGACGAGAGGAGCACCGCGTCGCTGATCCGCAACGCCCTCATGAAGCCCCTCGAGGACCGCGAAGTCCTGGCCTCTCCCGGAGTCAGCGTCGTGCGGAGGTCCCTGGAACAGGTCCTCGACGAGCTGACCCGCGACGGCAAGCTCATCTACCTCAGGGAGGACGGGACCGACTGCAGGAGATACGAGTTCCCCGAGAACCCCGTGTTCGTCATGGGCGACGACAGGGATCCCACCGAGGACGAGGAGCGCATCTTCGAATCACACGATCCGGACAGGATCAACCTGGGTCCGAAGAGCCTGCACGCCAACCACTGCATAGTGGTCGTGCACAACGAGATGGACCGCAGGGAGGCATCATCATGACAGAGCCAACAGTAGAGAGGATACCGCAGCACCGCCACTGCGAGAAGTGCGGGAAGGCGTTCGTCGGCAAGGGGAACTTCTGCTCCCCTGAGTGCGAGGAGACGGCCAGGGGCGAGGTCAAGGGGAAGCTCAGGAAGCTCATGCTCATCTGGGTCGCCCTCGTGGCCGTAGTAGTTGTCTGCGTAGTGATCTCGATATGAGGACTTCCGCTGTCGCAGGGACCTTCGACGTCCTGCATGACGGCCACGCCGCCCTCCTGAGGAGGGCCTTCGAGGTCGGGGACCGGGTCCTGGTGGGGATAACCTCGGACCGCATGGCCGCATCCGGGAGGTCCGTGTCCGTGCCGCTGGAGGTCCGCGAGCGCGAGCTCAGAGCGTTCCTGGACCAGCTGGGCAGATATGAGCTGTTCGTCATCGACGACATGTACGGCCCCAGGGAGATGATGGACTCCGCCGATATCCTCGTGGTCTCGGAGGAGACCCTCGGCAACGGCAGGATGCTCAACGAGGAGCGCGCCTCCAGAGGTGTGCGTCCGCTGGAGCTGTCCGTTGTCCCCCTGGTAGATGCCGACGACGGATCGAAGATCAGCGCCTCCGCTATCCTGAGGGGCGAGTACGGCCGCACCGGCAGGAGGGACGTCCCCGACATCGCCGTCGGGTCTCTCAATCCCGTGAAGGTGGAGGCGGTCCGCAACGTCATGGAACGCATCTACGGCGACGTGAGGATCACAGCGGTGGACGTCCAGGGCGGCGTGCCGCAGCAGCCTTTCGAGGGGGAGACGCGCCTCGGGGCGGAGAACCGCGCGAGGAACGCCCTCGGCAGCCACGGAATGGCCATCGGCATAGAGGCGGGCGTCTTCGAGTTCCCGGACGGCCTGTACGACATACAGCACTGTGCCGTCGTCAGCTCCGACGGGAGGATCACCTACGGCCAGGGCTCCGGATTCCGCTACCCGGATGACATAGCGTCTCTGGTCAGGTCCGGAAGGACCGTCGGCGACGCCGTCAGGGAGCTCTACGGCGGTGAGGGGATCGGCAAGCGCCAGGGCGCGGTCGGGATGCTCAGCCACGGACTTCTGGACCGCCTCGGGCTTACGGAGCAGGCCGTCACCGCGGCGATGATACCCCGCATCTGGGAGGAATGAGATGTTCGACAGGAGGCAGATCCGCCAGGGGTCCAAGTACCTCACGGATGAATCGAAGATGACCGGCCGCGCGGACTACGTCGTCCTTCCGAACGACGAGGCCGAGCTCAGGGAGGCCATGAGGATCAACCACTCTAAGGGCAACCGCATGACCGTCAGCGCCATGCGCACCGGGGTGTGCGGCGGATGCGTGCCCACCGACGGCTACGTCCTCTCGCTGGAGCGCATGACCGGCGTCATCGGCATCGGCAGGGACGAGAGGGGGTACTTCGTCAGGGTGCTCCCCTGCACCACCGTCCGCGAGATGAACTCCCTGCTGGAGCGCAGGGACTTCGATGGCCTTACTGACATCACCCCCGGCGCCATCGAATCGCTCGGATCGGAGCCCGTCCCGTGGCTCTATCCCATAGACCCGACGGAGCTGGACGGCTCGATCGGCGGGAACATCGCCTGCAACTCCTCCGGGCCGAGGACGTTCAAGTACGGCCCCACGAGGGACTGGGTGAGGAGGCTCTACATGGTCCTGCCGGACGGGCAGGGCCTGGACATCACCCGCGGGGACATACGCGCCGACGGATGGCGCATGACATTCCCCGCCGGCAGGGAGCTCTACTCCTTCGACGTCCCCAGATATCCGTACAACGACGGTGTCAAGAGCGCCATGGGCCCGAGGTTCGGGAAGGACATGGACCTCGTGGACCTGTTCGTGGGATCGGAGGGGATCTTCGGGATCATCGCGGAGGCCGACGTCTATCTGGCGCCGTGGCACCCGACCGTGTCACTCATAGCATTCCTCCCGTCGGATGAGGATGCTCTCGGCATGATACGCGACATCCGCGCCGACGAAAGGGTCGACCCCGAGTTCCTGGAGTACATGGACGGCGGGTCACTCGACCTGATCCGCCGCGTGAGGGCCGACGACCCGGCGGCGATAAGGATCCCGGACCTGCCCGATGGCGCGGGGGCGGCGGTCTTCCTCGACGTGGCCGCAGACGGCACCGAGGACTCCCGCATCGAGGCCGTCTGCCGCATGGCGGAGGCACACGGCGGCGACGCATCCAGGATCTGGTGCGGCAGGGGCCGCGAGGACCGGGGGCGCATGAGGGACATGCGCCATGCCATACCGAGATCCATCTTCGAGTACGTCGCCTCGCTGAAGGGAGCCATGCCCGGCATCCACAAGATGGGGACGGACATGGCGGTGCCCGACGACCGCGCCGACGAGATGATGTCGTTCTACAGGGAGAAGCTCGAGGAGGCGGGCCTCGAATACGTCGTGTTCGGACACCTGGGGAACAACCACCCGCACGTGGAGATCATACTGAAGTCGATGGACGACTTCGAGAGGGCCAAGACCGTGTACGCGGAGTTCGCGAGGAAGGCGGTCGAGCTCGGCGGATCCCCCAGCGCGGAGCACGGGATAGGCAAGATCAAGCGCGAGTACATGCGCATGATGTACGGCGACGAGGGGATCGAGGAGCTGAGATGCGTCAAGAGCGTGATCGACCCCAAGGGCATCCTCTGCCCCGGCAACATACTGGAGGAGAGGAGATGAGGTTCGTCGTCTTCGTGAAGCAGGTCCCCGACACGATGTCCGTCACCGTGGACGAGGACGGTTCGCTCGTCAGGGCGGGCGTCCCGAGCATACTCGACCCCTATTCCGAGCTAGCGCTCCTCAGGACCCTCCGCATCAGAGGAGACGATGATGAGGTCGTCGCGGTCACGATGGGGCCCATGCAGGCCGCCGATGCGCTCAGACGCTGCATCGAGCTCGGAGCGGACGACTCCTTCCTCCTCTCGGACAGGGACTTCGCCGGCGCCGACACCTGGGCCACGTCCAGGACGCTCGCCGCATACGCAGGCAGATACGCCTGCGATGCCGGCCTCTACGTCTTCGGAGGACGCGCCATAGACGGCGAGACGGGCCAGGTGCCCTTCGAGTTCGCCGCGCTCATGGACGTCCAGCAGTTCGCATACGTGACCGATCTGTCAAGGGACGGCGATGCCTTCGTCGCGGTTCAGGACTACGGCACCCTCGCGAGGACCGCCAGGGTCCCGAAGGGATCCGTGGTGGCGTTCGGCAACGTGGATCCGAACGGCTCCATCCCCACAGCCGAAGGGTACCTGAGGGCGAGGGGGCACGAACCACACATCCTCAACCGCATCGACGTGGGCCTCGGCCTGTACTCGGTCGGACTGAAGGGATCGCTCACCAGGATAGCATCCACCAGGACCGTCCAGTCCGCCAGGAGGAACATGATGGTCGAGATCACAGACCCGTCCAAGGCCGCCGAGATAATCATCAGGGAGGCGGGATCCAGATGAGCGGATGCGAAGGTGGCTCATGCTCCACATGCGGCGGAGGGGACGACCCCGACAGGCTCCCGCCCGGCATGCTCAAGCGCTACGACATCAACCAGTCCGTGGCTGACGGCGTCCTTGTCTGTCTGGAGACGATAGGCTCAGGGGAGGACGTCAGGCTAGCGGACCATTCCGCGGAGCTCATCGGCGCCGCCCGCTCGCTCGGAGTCGGACGTGTGTTCGGAGTGGTGTTCGGCGGTCCGGAGGTCAAGGGGACGTACCCCGATGCGTTCGGATACGGCGTGGACACCATCTACCATGTCAGGGACGCCAGGCTCGAGACCTACATGCCCGAGGCGTATGCGGAATGCATCTCCGCCGTCATCGCGAGGATCGAACCCGCGATCGTCCTGTTCTCGGCCACCCCCTTCGGTAGGGAGCTGGCGCCTCGCGTGGCCGCATCCACCGGCTCCGGGATAACCGCGGACTGCACCGGCCTCGGCGCCGACGGACGCGACCTCATCGCGACGAGGCCCGCCTTCGGAGGCTCCCTGATGGCCGACATCAGGTATGCTGGATATCCGCAGGTCGCCACGGTCCGTCCGGGCGCCTTCGAGATGCCGGAGAGGGAGGACAGGAAGGGCACGGCCATCTACTGGCAGTACCAGGGCGATTCCGTGAAGGACATCGTGTCGGATGCACGGATCGATGCCGACCACGGGATCGAGGATGCCCGTGTGCTGATCGCCCTCGGCGACGGCATACGCGACAGGGAATTGATCGATGTCGCGGAATCCGTGGCAGAGAAGATGGGAGGGGCCGTGTGCTGCTCCCGCGCCCTGGTCGAGAGGGGATGGATGCCCCGCTCCCGTCAGGTCGGCATGTCCGGGAGGATCGTGTCCCCCGACTTATACATCGCGTTCGGGATATCCGGCGCCGTGCAGCACAGGGTGGGTATGACGGGGGCGCGCAGGATCATCGCTGTCAACAGCGACCCCGACGCCCCCATACACGGTTTCGCGGACCTCAGCCTCCTGGCGGATGCCGGAGAGGTCCTGAGGAGCCTGGATTCAGCTCTTCGATTTCGAGCAGGACACGGCGCATGCGAGGACCTTGTCCACATGCCCGTTGACCTTGACGTTGCGCCAGACGGCCTCGACGGTCCCGTCCCTGCCGACCAGGAAGGTCGACCTGATGGTGCCGACGGTCTCCTTGCCGTAGGAGACCTTGGTGCCCCAGGCGCCGACCTTCTCCATCAGCTCGTGGTCGGGATCGCTGAGGAGCTTCACCCTGAGCTGATACTTGTCTATGAACTTCCGGTGGGATTCGACGGAGTCCTTGCTCACCCCAATCACCGGGATGTTGCGCATCAGGAACTGCCCGATGCTGGCGCTGAACTCCTCGGCCTCCTTGGTGCATCCGGGCGTGTTGTCCTTCGGGTAGAAGTAGATCACATACCTTATGCCCTCCAGCGACGAGCTGTCCAGCTCCTCGCCGTTCTCGTCCCTCAGCCTGAACTCCGGGAACCTGTCGCCGACTTCCATGGGATGCGCCTCGGAACAGGGTGTCGCTCTTCCCGGCGATGATGGGCTCCAGGTCCAGCTCGCAGAATCCGATGGGGTGGGTTATGCCGTAGTCGACGACGACCTTCGGGGACATCTCGCCGAACATGCCGATGACCTTCCCTCCGGAGATCACCAGGGCGCCCCTTCCGCGTACGAAGGTGGGGTACTCGCAGGGCTCGAGCGTGTAATCGACGCCGGCCTCGCGGAGGATGGACTCAGTCCAGGACTTGACCTCGGTGAAAGGGACCTTGGACGCGGTGGCCATGGCGCAGAGGCGGAGCTGGGTGAGCCGGTCCCTGACCACGTATCCGACCTCGAAGATCCTCTGGGGCAGGTCGCGGTGCTTGTTGTGCCTGAGGATCCTGACGAGACTGGGGGCCAGGTAAGCCCTGAGGCAGGTGTGGTCCTCGGTGATCGGGTTGAGGACGCGCACGACATCGACCTCCGGGAATCCGGGGATCTCGAACTCCTCCCTCTGGTTGCTCAGGGTGAGGGTGTTGACCTCGGTGAACCCGAGACCGACGAGGATGTCTCTCAGCGACTCGGAGAACGCTGTCTCCGGAAGCAGGGCGCCGGGGGTCTGGGTGACGGTGTACGAACCTCCGAACCTCTCGAAACCGTATCCGGTGGCGACGTCCTCGTAGATGTCCACGTCGTGCATGATGTCTAGTCTGACCGGCGGGATGGTCACGGTAACCTCGTCGCCCTCGACGACGGCGTCCATGCCCATCCTGCGGAGGCACTCGACGGTGCCCTCCGGGCCGATCTCCTTGCCCAGGAACCTGTCGCAGGCGGACGCGGAGATCCTCCTGACGGCGGGGGTGAGGTCCGGGGACCTGAACGTGGCGTCGCCGTCGTGCATGATCACCGACTCGATCCTCCCGCCGCGCTCGGCTAGGGCGCATGCGACGATGTCCAAGGCACCCTTGACGGCCTTGGCGTCGTTGCCGGTGACATCGATGAAGAGGTCGTGCCTGCCGACCGTCACGGTGGTGAGACGGCCGTTGATGATGGGCGGGAACGAGAGGACCTGCCCCTCGGAATCGAGGATGACGGGGTACTCGGACATCCCCTCCAGGAGCTTGTTGTACTCCCTGCCCTTCTCATTCCTCTCGAGGATCTCGGCCATGTCCATCTCCTCGTCCATGGCGAGGGGGACGAAACGGATGGAGTGGGGCTCCGCGAGCCTGTAGATGAACGGCGGTTTGACCTTGGAGAGGTCGTGGATGCCGATTGCCAGCTTGCTCCTCTTCCTGCCGATGGTGATGTGGAGCTTCTCCTGCATCTCCATCATGGACCTCAGGAGCTCGTCGGTGACGTCGACGCCGCGTACGATCCCGCAGAGGAAGTACGGACGGACCTCCTTGACGCTCCGGTCGATGGTGACCTCGATGTCCGATTCCCCCACGGGGTAGGTCTTCATCCCGGGCTCGATGTCGAGGAAGGCCCTCATGGCCCTGGCCACACCCTCGACGCTGTACATGTCGGGACGGTCCGGGAAGAACTCCACAGACATCTCGTCGGAACCGCCCTCGGTGTCCCCCATGTCGGCCCCGATCATCGGGATCCTGTCTACGAGCGTCTGCTCCGGTACCTCCTCCCCGAGCATCGAGCACAGGTCGCTGTACCTGAAGTTTATGACTGGCATGCTTACGCGGAACGGGGATGCCCTATAAATGGGCGCGCACGCGCGCGAGCCTCAGCGGCCCAGACGGGCATGTGCGGCGCCGAGCTGACCCGCGGCCTGCGCCGC
This sequence comes from uncultured Methanomassiliicoccales archaeon, assembly GCA_949298875.1. GTDB lineage: Archaea > Thermoplasmatota > Thermoplasmata > Methanomassiliicoccales > Methanomethylophilaceae > Methanoprimaticola. The sequence continues at coordinate 12,497 of CASFYI010000043.1, forward strand.
GAGCGTCGAGAGCTCGCCCGCGAGGACGGTGGTGGCCACGATCTCGGCCAGCTTCCTCGCCTTGCCCTCGCCGACGCACCCGATCATGGAGAGGGCCTCCCTCTGGCAGGGGAGCCTGGTCCCGCCGCCGACGGTGCCGACCTCGACCGCGGGCATGCGCACGGCGATGTAGAGGTCGCCGTCGATGTCCTCGCAGGTGGTGATGGCCATGCTCCCGCCCACGACCTGCGCCGGGTCCTGACCGGTCGCTATGTACAGCGCGGCGACCATGTTGGCCGCATGGGCGTTGGCGCCCATCGTGCCGGCCATGCTGCTGCCGACCAGATTCTTGCGGTAGTTGGTCTCGACGATCGCCTCGGACGTGGCGTGCAGGCGCCCCTCGACGACCTCCCTGGGTATGCGGGCCTCTGCGACCACGGTCTTCCCGCGACCCTCGATCATGTTGATGGCGGCGGGCTTCTTGTCCGAGCACATGTTCCCGGAGACCGAGACGAGCGTGGCCCCGGTCTCTGTCTCGACCAGCCTGCAGACGGCCTCGCTGGCTATGGTGGCCATGTTCATCCCCATGGCGTCCCCGGTCTGGAAGGACAGGCGCATGAACAGGCTCCTGCCGGACGGGAACATCTCGATCCTCACGAGCTTCCCATGAGATGTCGTGGTGGACACGGCGTGATCGATCTCCTCGCGGTGGGTGTCGACCCACTGCATGACCCTGGTAGCATGCTCGACGCCCTCGACGCGGAACACGGGCGCCCTCGTCATGGCATCCTGGAAGACGGCGACGCTCACCCCTCCGCCGTCGTTGATGACAGACATGCCGCGGGAGATCGATGCGATGAGCGCGCCCTCGGTGGTCGCGAGCGGGATGAGGAACCTGCCCTGGGCGTACCCTCCGTGGATGTCGACCGGTCCGGCGTAGCCGAGCGGAATCTGGGTCGTCCCGATCATGTTCTCGATGTTCTTGGACGCCGTCTCGGGGTCCATGCCCCCTCTGGCTATCTCCTCGAGCGTCGCTCCGGTGAAGGCCTCGGCGGCCGCGCGCCTCTCCTCCATGTCTGCGACTGTGTGTCCGCGATTCTTCAGTCCGCTCTGCTCGGCCATGAGTACCCGCATCGCAGTGCCATCTGATAAAAAGGTATCAGACCCTTTTTAAATGAGACAGCAATCTTCTCGCCGTGAAGAGGGACAGGATCGACAGCGCGGTCGACGGATTCGCCGACAGGCTCGACGCCGCGGCCGAGGGCATGGGGCGCGACGGGGACGGTGAGCCCCGCATAGCCAGCGGCGAGACGAAGATCGCCCGCGGATTCCCGTACTTCGTCGTGGTCGCCCTGCTCGTATGGCTGGCGGCCGCGATCTATCTCGGCGAGTTCACCATCCCGGGACTCATAGAGCTCCTGTGCCTGTCGTTCGTGTTCTGCTTCGCGATACTGGGCGTCCCCTGCAGCCTGATGATGTCCAAGGGCGTCTTCCCCGGCTGGATGATCATCCTGTTCGCCGCCGCTCTCTCTCTGCTTCTGTGGGTGTGCGGCGCGATATTCGGGGACTTCTCGTTCCTGGTCGCCGTGTCGGACATGCTCGGGGCAATCGGGATAGAGCTCCACGGGCTCACCAGGGAGATCGTGTGCTTCCTGGCCACCTACGCGGTCGTGCTCTTCACCTCCATCGGCGTGACCAGCGTGATCTCGTCCTACCTGCGCATCTACATGCCGAACGTCTTCTCGTCCATGGCATCCCATGCCAAGGAAGGGAAACGCGGGAAGGCCGAGCGCTTCTTCATGGTCCCGGACATCATCGATATCAGAAGCGTCGAACTGGATCCGAGGGGGGAGCATGCATTCGACCTCGGCAGGGCGGTGAGTATCTCCACCTACCTGTTCATGCTCGGGCTCCTGGTCTCGTCCTATCTCTTCGTCAACCCGTACTTCCTGGAGGTCATGGACTGGAAGACGATGCTCTCCATCACCCTCATGCTGTCCATGTTCACGCCGGCCCTCATACTCCCGTGGCAGATCGTCCGCTGCGTCGGCGCCAGGGTAACCTCCGACGCCCCGAGGGACTACTACCTGTGGGAAGGCGCCAAGCACAGGCTCTTCACCACATTCGCCACGCTGGGTGCGTTCATGATGATGTTCCTGCTGTCCGTGTACCTGGGCAACGATGTGGAGCGCATCATCGTCAACTACCTCTCGTTTCTCATCCCGCTGCTGGTCACATCTGTGATGTACGGATTCCTCTACGCCAACAACTTCGAGAACACCGATCGCAGGATGATATGCGAGGGGTTCGAGAGGAAGAGGAATGGGAAGGAGTGACCGAAGGGAATCGCACCCTCAGATCGGACGGCTGGACCTCTATCCCGAACTTCTCGCGGAGCATCATTGCCAGATCCTCGCAGCGATCGTATTCCGTCACGGTGGTCCTCCCGTCGCAACGCTCGGTCAGTGTCCCGCCCACGAGGGACAGACTGCCACGATGCGTGCGCATGTTGACTATGCGACTCACGGTGAACTTGGAATCCGCGCTGGTGGAGCAGTAGTGGTTGAATGGAACGAAGAACCCATCTGGCACGGGGAAGTCGAGGAACGCGACCAATCTGGCACATGTGCCGTCGTCAAGATGGCGGACCAGATAGCACCAGGGCCCATCGCCCCTCTCGACGGAATAGCGCTCTCCCAGAAGGGTCCTGGATCCGTCCATGGGGACGAGCCCGGCAGGCTGCGGACCTCCGATGCCGACATCGCAGTAGTAGACAGAGCCGTCGATCTCGACCAGCGTGGCGCGATGAAGCATCATCTCCGCATGGTCGCTGCCGTGAAGGACGCTGCAGGATATCGGCCACGCCCTGTATCCGCATTCCGAGAGAAGACGGTGGAACAGCTTGTTGATCTCGAAGCAGTACCCGCCGCGATGATCGCGGACGACCTTCGCGAACACGGCTCCCATCGATGTGTCCGGGACCTTCCCAAGGTCGTAGCAGTCCAGATTTTCGAATGGGACCGAGCACTGATGCGAGAGGACCAGGGAGTCGGCGTATCCGAGATCCGGCTCGGAGGGACGGGGCATCCCGATGCGAGCCAGATATGCATCGACATCGAAACTCCTGCCCTCATCCGGCTCCTTCCTACCGGATGAATCCGAACGATCGATGGGACTGCGATCCACGACCCGTCATGAGGATGCGGATTAAAGATGGATGCGTCCGATCTCAGACATCAGATGTCGTTGGATAAGAAGGGGGGAGAGCCGTCGCCAGTAAATGGTTCCGTGTCGGGTAAAGGAGGAAAACGACTGACGGGCTACGGACGTCGGGCTTCCCTGTAATGGGCATTTTCATCTTATATTTAAAACTAACTGCCCAGATTAACGGTGTTGATGTTCGTTGAGACCTCATCATCTGGTTTTGAGGGTACCATCCCTCTTCCTCCTCCTGACATCGCGCACCCATGAGACGACGAGCATCGCCACGAGGATCAGCAACGGCAGGACGGCATCCGTCACATCGCCCATGATCCAATAGGCGAAGATCAGACCGAGGATCCCGAAAACGCCGAAGCGTCTGAGTATGCCTCCGGCCCCGAGGACTATCATGAAGCCCAGGATGACGACCCAGATGAGTATGGTCACTATGACATCGGATGTCAGGAAGGCAAGTCCGGTGTCCCCGACCGCCTCCCGTATCCACCCCTGGATGTACTCATCGACTATGACCGGTATGATGACCACCAGTAGCACGGTCATCAGCATCCCGGCCAGGAACGAAACGGCCGCCTTGCGAGCTCCCATCGTCCGTACAACCGCCATCGCGGTTAAGAGACCTTCGAACGGTCGATCCCGACTCCGACGCGGCTTCCGATAAACCCATTATAAACAGGTCACCGCTCGGGGTGTCATGAGCGATCCGGCATTCGAGGCCATCACCAAGGCGAGGAACCAGGCGTCCAGCGGCAACCCCACGGGAGCCGCTAACACGCTGGAGGCGTATCTGGCCACAGACCCGCACAACACCAAGCCCAGGCTGGTCCTCGCGGAGATCGCCATCAGGGACCTCCAGGACGTCAGCTACGGGCTGATGCAGCTGGACGTCATCCTGGATCTGGACCCCGTCAACACCGACGCCATGAAGGCGAAGGTCTCAGTCCTCGCCCGCGACAAGAGGAACAACAAGGAGACCGACGAGCTCTTCAAGAGACTTGTGGAACTCTGTCCCTCTGGCGACCTGTACAACGAGTACGCCAGATTCCTCCGCAACCAGATAACCGACTTCAGGAGGGCGGGCGAATTCTACGAGAAGGCTATCGCCACGGATCCGTCCAACTACGTCTACCATCAGAACTACGCGGTCCTGCTCCTGAACGATCTCAAGGACTATCGGAAGGCGAAGGCGGAGCTGGAGCTGCTGATGGAGATCAAGCCGGCCGACCCGAAGATCCGGAGCAACTACGACAAGCTGATGAGGACCAAGTTCGACAAGGACGGCAATCTGAAGAGATCGTGGAAGGACAAGCTCAGGCACCGATATCCCACATATCGTGAGGTCAGCAATGCATATCTTTGTCTTAGGTCGTCCTAACGCCGTTAACTTATTAATCGTCGGCGTCCATCCCCCTATCCGAGGATATTATGGAACTCAAAGGATCCAAAACAGAAGCCAACCTGAACGCCGCCTTCGCCGGCGAGTCCATGGCCAGGAACAAATACACCTACTACGCCTCCCAGGCCAAGAAAGAGGGATACGAGCAGATCGCCGACATCTTCCTCGAGACCGCCGAGAACGAGAAGGAGCACGCCAAGCTGTGGTTCAAGGCCCTCCACGACAACAAGGTCCCCAAGACCGTCGAGAACCTGAAGGACGCCGCCGCCGGCGAGAACTACGAGTGGACCACCATGTATGCCGACTTCGCGAAGACCGCGAGGGAGGAGGGATTCGACGAGATCGCCGCCCTGTTCGAGGCCGTCGGCGGAATCGAGAAGACCCACGAGGCCAGGTACAACGACCTCCTGAAGAACCTCGAGGGCGGAATGGTCTTCAAGAAGGACCAGGTCGTCATGTGGAAATGCCGCAACTGCGGATACATCCACGTCGGAGAGACCGCGCCCCAGGTCTGCCCGGTGTGCAAGCACGCCCAGTCCTTCTTCGAGGTCAGGGCCACCAACTGGTGATTCTCTAAAACTCAAGGGTCCGCTCCGGCGGGCCCATTCCATATCCTATCCCTCTTCCCACTCCTTCTATCAGTACCTCTGCCCATTCTCTTTACATACCTGTTAAATGCATTATGCATTCCCGTCGATACGATTTCTGCAGTATCCCGACGGATTCCGCAAGGTGGTATTTCATGGACAGAAGAATAGCGCTGACTGCCATGCTGGCAGTCGTAATCGCCTTCGCCGGCGTGGCCATCCTGGCCGAGGATGGGTACGAAGCGGCGACGGGGGATCTGGAGCCGTACGAGGTCTCCGGCGACCGGAACTTCGGGGCCCTGGAGACCTTCGATCTCTCAGGAAAGAACGTTACGTTCGCGAGTGGGGCCACCATGACCTTCGAGACCGGGTCGTCCCTCCTCGTCAACGGCAGCACCAGCATATCGGGCGACGGCACCATAGTGCTCATGCCCGGATCCACGGTATGGTACATGGCCACCCCCTATCTGGTGGCGGACAGGACCGAGGTCGGGTTCGATGGCACCATTGACCTCGTCATAGACCTGACGGACCCCGCCGACATGATCGTCTCGATGGACATCAGCGACGGCGGGAGGATCACGATGTTCGACGGCGTCACCGTCGGAGGCCCTTCCAAGGAGATGGACGGCAGGGTGTCGATCACCGAGACCTCGTTCGAGGTGTCCGTCCTCATCGATATACCCGAATCCGCCGGCACCCTGCCGACATCGGTCATATCGGCACTGTACCCCGAGATCCAATTCCCGTTCTCCAGCCTGAGCTCGGACTGCACCGATATGAGAGCAGAGATCCGCATGACCGCCGACCTGGCCGCCGGCGCCATGTCCATGACGGACATCTCCGGGGACGGCCCCGCATTCATCTCCGCGGAGTCGCTGTCCATGTCCATCCCAGGGATCGGGGCAGCATCCGCCGAGGACGTCAGGGTCGAATTCGGACTCGCCCAGTCCGATGATGGCACGGCGATCCCCGCATCCGTTTCGGTTGGTTCCGTCTCGCTCTCGTACGAGACCGAATACCTCTCGATGGATATCAGTGCGGATGACATCAGGACCGAGTTCGACCTGCTCCAGGGAAAGGACGGGTCCATGACGATCGGAGGAGACCTCGAAGGCGAGACCTTCGGCGTTTCCGTGGGATCGGTCTCGGCAACAATCCACCAGACTACGGCCGAACAGTCACTATCCTTCGAGTTCGATGCCACCGGCGCAGAGATCGGTGCGAGGATCAGCATCTCCGCCGATCAGACGGCCGCAGACCTCGCCCTGAACATCGACCTACCGTCGGCCTCCGTGAAGTCCGACCTCACCGCCGAGACCGGTTCCATGGGTGGGGAGTTCGCACTCTCCGACATCTCAGCTGACATCAGCGCATCCGCCGGCGATGTGGACCTCGCCGTCTCGCTGGGTTCGGCGACCGGATCCTCCTGGAACGAGGAGGCCGTCATGTCCGCCGTGAGGATCAGCGGAGTGCACGTGCAGACCTCCTCCTCGGAGACGGGCGCCGAGACCCTCATCGAGATCGGATCCCTCGTGGCCGAGGGGCGGATATCCATCACGGACGAGTTCCACAGGAACGCATCCTACGAGATCTCCGATCTTAGGGCGGTTTCCGGCTCCGACGGACAGTCCGTCGAGATCGGGGCGATGACCGTCTACAACGGAGGGAGCAACTTCGGAGTGACAGAGACACTCACGGGAATGACCGCCGAGGACTCCGCCATGACCGGCTTCAACGTCGACAGCTACCGCGCGGACCTCGAGAGCATCGAAGGCACCATGAGCTACATCGAAGGATCGGATCTCGTGTTCTCCGGCGCATCGGTGGTCTCCGGCGATCTGGTCTACGCCCTCGACCACGGAGGCAACGACATCTCCAACTACCTGACCTTCGCATCGACCGAACTCTACGTGCCGGAAGGCGTCAGCGTGACGTTCGAGGACAGCCACGTGGACTTCGTGGAGGTAGGGGGCGGGAGCGTGAACGGAACCGCCATCTTCTGCAGCGGAACCGACGACTCGATCATCGCCGACCGCGAGTACTACTTCCCGAGCTGGAGCTACATCGACGCCACCGTGGAGATTGTGGATTCCGAGGTCGTATCCGTGACCATGGTGCCCTGCCAGCACGGACTGGGCTTCGGCGCACAGTACATCATCGAGCCCTACAACCCGTACCTCAGCGGCATGCCGTACGAACTCAACGACGACGGCTCCGCCACGGTCACCGACCTCGGGCATGGGGACAGATACGTCATCGTGAACCAGTCCATGCCGTCCTTCGAGGTCACCATCGGCGGAGTCACATCCACCTACGAGTTCGGTCAGACCATAGCGGTGGAGCCCTCGTCCGAATCGGAGGGGATGACGTTCGCCGGATGGTTCGGCGGATTCCACTACTATCCGGCAGGCACCGAATACCACGTCCACGCCGACGAGACCCTGACCGATGTATGGGTGCCGTCCTACGACCTCGTCCAGGAGGGCTCCATGCTCAGGGTGGACATCGGCTCCGACTCCGTGTTCTATCTGGCCGACGCCTCCTCACTCACCAACGTAAGGGCCGGTGCGGCGACGCACCTGACCGTCAGCAACGACATCGGGAGCGTGACCGTCGCACTGGCGGACATCCCCGCAGGTCCGGTATGGTTCGAGCTGGAGCGCAGCGACAGCGTGCCCGATTACATGACCTGGGTGGATGCCCCGCTGTACGCCATGTACGCATCCACGCTGGACGAGGAGGGGTCCCAGACCTTCCTGGACGCCTCGATCACCCTGAACGGCGAATGGGATGTGGACGGATACGATTTCTATGGCTACGGCTACCCCTTCGACGCAACCGTCTCCGACGGGGTTACATCCTTCACCACAACCGGCGCCGACATGATCTCGTCCTTCACGCTGACCGAGACCGGTTCCGAGGACGGGGGCATCGACACCGTGCTGATCGTCGGCATCGCGATAGCGGTCATAGCGGTGGTAGCGATAGCCGCCGTCGTGGTCGTGCGTCGCAGGAACGCCTGAGTCAGGGGCGGCACCGCCGTCCCTCCGAAACTTCTTGAGAACCGTCCCCCGGCAGGATCCGCCGGGGGATGGGGATGTTTTTCACCTGAGCCTTATGGTCTCGAGGTTCTGCGGGGCCTTGGTCTCGATGCCGTACTTCTTATAGATCGAGGACGCCAGGTCCGTGCACTTGCGGTCGTCGCCGTGCCCGATGATGATCCTGTCCGGCTTCGGGTCGAGGGACGATATGTAGCGCATGAGCTGCTTCCTGTCCGAGTGTCCGGAGAATCCGTCCACCGTCTCCCTCTGCATCTTGATCTTCAGGGTGATCGGCTTGCCGCGCATGTTGAGGGTGATCTCCGGCCTGCCCCTCTGGATGGTGCGGCCGATGCTCCCCTCGGACTGGTAACCGACGAAGAGGAGCCAGTTCCTCTCGTCGTCCGCCCACTCGCGGAAGTACTCCATGACCGGTCCGCCGGACATCATACCGCTGGTGGCGAGCACGATGCACGGGTCGGGCGAGTGGCAGATCTCCTCCCTCATGTCGGCCGTCTCGACCCTCTTGAAGATGGGGGACAGGAACGGGTTGTTGTTCTGCTGGAATATCTGGGTCCTGAGCTGGCTGTTGAGGTACTCGGGGTACGCTGTGTGGATGGCGGTGGCCTCCCAGATCATACCGTCGAGCCACACGGTCATCTTGGGGATCTTGCCGGTGCGGATGAGCTCCTCGATGACCAGCATGACCTCCTGGGACCTTCCGACGGCGAAGACGGGGATCAGCACCTTGCCTCCGTGCTCGACGGCCTGCTGCAGGTACTGGCCGAGCTGCTCGGACGCGTCCGCCCTGGAGGGCTGCATGTCGTTGTGACCTCCGTAGGTGGACTCCATGACCAGGGTCTCGAGCCTGGGGAACCTGGTGTTCGCGGGGTTGAACAGCCAGGTCTTCTCGTACTTGGTGTCGCCTGAGAAGGCCACGTTGTGCAGGCCCTCGCCGATGTGGAAATGGGCGATGGCGGAACCGAGGATGTGACCTGCGTTGTAGAAGGTGAGGCGCACATCCGGAGCGATGTCGGTGACCTCGTTGTACTTGAGTGTGATCGTGTGCAGGATCTCCTGCCTGACGTGCTGCGCCTCGTAGGGGGTCTTCTTGTTCTCCCCGAATCCCAGCTTGATGTTGTCCAGCTGGAGCAGCGCCATGAGGTCCCTGGTGGGCGGCGTGCAGTACACGGGCCCCCTGTACCCGTACTTGAACAGAGCCGGGAGGGTACCGCAGTGGTCCAGGTGGGCGTGGGTGATGACGACCGCGTCGATGTCGGCGAGAGGCTGGGCCTCGGGGATCCCGAAGTAGGGCGTGTTGTCCGAGGAGGGATCCAGACCGCAGTCGATGAGGATCTTGCTCTCGCGGGTGGTCAGCAGGGACGCGGAGCGCCCGACCTGCCTGAATCCGCCCATGGCGGTGACACGGACCCACTGCTCCCCCTCGAGCTTCGGCCTGGCGATGCGCCTGGCCACCGAGGTCAGCATCTCCTGGCGCTCCTCGTGGTTGACCCTCAGGTACCCCCTCACATCGGAGACGGTCTTGGACGGTATCGGCGGGGCGCGGATGACCTTGACGTTCCATCCGGACTGCTTGCGCAGGTCGGCCAGCAGCTTGCCCTCCTTCCCGACCACCTCGGACGGGTTGATCGCCTCGACCAGGGCCTCCCCGGTCTCCTCAAGGAAGTTGATGTCGAAGATGTCCGCCTTCTCGGGGATCATGGAGCGGATCATCTCCTCGACCTTCGCCGGGTCCTCGAGTCCGGCCGGGTCGGGGCGTATGTCCACCCTGCGGTGTATCGTCTGCGCCACGGTCCTGGCGACCGAGTCGTTGGCGGAGAGCTTCTCGTACTCGTCCGTGTACACGACCACCAGCGGCCCCTCGAACTTGATGTCCTTGATGCTGACATCGGGGGGCATCGCGCGTCTCACCTCCTCCCTCAGGGAGTCGAAAAGTCTGTCGACATTCATGTGATGACCTGCTTGTTATCTTGATTGAAGAGAGTAGAAAATCGGTTTTGGGAAGGGGTTTGTGATGAATCTCAGTTGGGGAAGTTGAACCCGAGCTCCTCGCAGCGGGAGACGATCCTGTCGCGGGGGATCTCCTCGTAGCCGTCCGGGCCGATGTAGGAGATGAGCATGCCGTCGCCGGTGCAGTTGTCCCTCCTCCTGGCGGAGTTGAGGGCGGTGATGGCCACATCGATGCCCTCCTCCTTGGTCATGCCCTCCTTGAAGTTGGACTCGAGCGCGCCGAGGGCGAAGAGGGAGCCGGATCCGACAGAGCAGTAGTTGTCCTCGATGTATCCTCCGGCGCCGTCGATGCTGAAGATGTGCCCTCCGGTCCTGTCGTATCCTCCGACGATGAGTCCGAGGTAGAATCCCTGGCGGATGACGCTGGCGATGAGGGTTGCGGCCGCGGTGACGGACATGGGTGCGCCCTTCTTCATCGTGTAGATGGAGATCTCGCTCTGCATGTAGCGGACCATGAGCTGGGCGTCCCCGACGACCCCGGCGATGGTCATGCCGATGTTGTCCGAGAGCCTGTAGACCTTCTGGACATGGCTGTGGGCGATGAGGTTGCTCATCGTGGCCCTCTGGTCGGAGGCCAGTATGACTCCGTCCTTCAGCTTGAGCCCTATTGTGGTCGTGCCAGTCTTAAGAGTGTCCTCAGTCATTGGTCAATCTCCTCATCGAGTGATGGAAAAAGGCACCGTCCTCGACCGTGCTGTCAATTGGGAAGGATGGACCTCTATATAACTGTACGTCCGCCCCGATTCGGTCCGCTGGATGGATATAGGGTCCGCCTCATCCAGGGGGCATGAAGGCGGTAACCTACGTCGGAAAGGGCGATTTCCGCATCACCGAGAAACCGGAACCCAGGATCCTGGACCCGGGGGACGCTATCGTCAGGGTGACCATGGCGGCGATCTGCACCAGCGACCTGCATATACGCGCCGGGGCCATGCCGAGGGCCGTCCCGGGCATAGCCGTAGGCCACGAGTTCGTCGGCATCGTGACCGAGGTCGGAGAGGATGTGCACGGCATAGGGCCGGGGGACAGGGTCGCGGTGAACTGCGAGACCTACTGCGGGGACTGCTTCTTCTGCAGGCACGGCTGGGTGAACAACTGCACGGACCCCAAAGGAGGCTGGGCCCTGGGCTGCAGGATCGACGGAGGGCAGGCGGAATATGCGCGCGTCCCCTTTGCGGACAACTGCCTCACGCTGATACCCGAAGGCGTCTCCGACGAGAGGGCCCTCCTGACCGGGGACCTCCTCTCCACAGGATACTGGGCGGTGGACATCGGCGGCATCTCGGAGGGCGACGTGGTGGCGATCATAGGCGCCGGACCGACGGGGCTGTGCTGCGCCATGATGGCCGCCCTGCGCGACCCGGCGAAGGTCGTCCTGATCGACACCGACCCGTCCCGCCTCAAATTCGCAAAGGAGCACGGCATCGGCGACATCCACATAGATCCTGCCGCGGAGGACCCGCGCACGGTCATCGAGGGGATGACGGACGGCCGCGGGGCCGACGTCGTCCTGGAGGTCGCCGGGGGCAGGGACACCCTGCAGACCGCCTGGCGGATCGCGAGGCCGAACGCCGTCGTCGTTGTCGTGGCCATGTACGAGGAGGCCCAGACCCTGCCGCTCCCCGACATGTACGGCAAGAACCTCACCTTCAAGACCGGGGGCGTGGACGGATGCCACTGCGGAGAGATCATGGACCTCATCGCCGACGGGAAGGTGGACGCTTCCTGCCTCATCACGCACCGGTTCCCCTTCGGGAGGGCGATGGAGGCCTACGACCTATTCTCCGAGCGCAGGGACGGTGTCATGAAGGTCGCCCTGGTGATGGATCCGGCCCCAAAAGAATGAACTATGATGCGACGATGGGGCGGCGAGCGGAGAGCGTTCTCATGAGCATGGGAGACAGACGCAACCTGTCCATGGTGATGGACCTGTACGAACTGACGATGTCTAACGGATACTTCATCGAGGGATGCGACGACATCGCCACCTTCGACGTGTACTTCCGCAGGGTCCCGGACGGAGGAGGCTACGCGATCTTCGCCGGCCTGGAGCAGATCGTCGAGTTCATCACGGAGATGCACTTCGACGATGACGACATAGACTACCTCAACTCGCTGGGGATGTTCGACGAGAGGTTCCTCGAGTTCCTGAGGGGCTTCCGCTTCAGAGGGGACGTCTGCGCCTTCGAGGAGGGCACCGTCATCTATCCAGGGGAGCCGGTGATCACCGTAACCGCGCCGATGATCGACGCCCAGATGATAGAGACCGCCATCCTCGCCCAGTTCAACCACCAGTCGCTCATCGCCACCAAGACCGCCCGCATCGTCAGGGCAGCCAGGGGCAGGGGCGTCTCCGACTTCGGCGCCCGCAGGGCGCACAACATGGACGCCGCCGTCTACGGAGCCAGGGCCGCCTACATCGGCGGTGCGTCCGGCAGCGCCACCGTCCTCGCCGGCAAGATGTTCGGCATACCCATCACGGGGACCATGGCCCACAGCTGGGTCATGTACCACCGCTCGGAGTACGAGGCGTTCGAGAGCTACGCCAGGATGTACCCGGACGACACCATCCTCCTTATCGACACCTATGATGTCCTGAGGTCCGGGACCCCCAACGCCATACGCTGCGCGAAGGAGGTCCTGGAGCCCATGGGCAGGAGGCTCAAGGGGGTCCGCCTGGACTCCGGCGACCTCGCCTATCTCACCAAGGAGGTCCGCAGGATGCTCGACGCCGCCGGCCTGGAGGACTGCAGGATCGTCGCGTCCAACAGCCTCGACGAGCATTCGATAAGCTCGATCATAGACCAGGGCGGATGCATAGACGCCTTCGGCGTGGGAGAGAGGCTCATCACATCCAGCAGCGACCCGGTGTTCGGAGGCGTCTACAAGATCACCGCGCTGGAGCGCGACGGCATAGTCGTGCCGAAGATCAAGGTCTCGGAGACCGTCGAGAAGATAACCAACCCGGGCAGGAAGGCCGTCTACAGGGTGTACGACTCCACCGGCCACGCCACCGCCGACCTGATCACCCACGACCACGAGGAAGTGGATTTCTCCGAACCGTACAGGTGCATCGACACCGTGCGCCCCTGGAAGGACGTCGTGCTCACAGACTGCACCGCGAAGCCCCTCCTCAGGAAGGTAGTATCCAAAGGGGAGCGCGTCGCGCCCTTCGTCCCTCTCGGGGACATCCGCGCCCATGTGAGGAGGCAGCTCTCCGAGGAGATATGGGAGGAGGAGCAGAGGTTCGAGAACCCCCACGTCCACCACATGGACATGAGCCCGTCCTACTACTCCGACAAGATGGAGCTGCTCAGGAAGAGCCAGGGTCCCGGCCAGTGACGGGACGGAGGCCCTCGCCCTCCCCAATCCCCTTGTTTCCGCCGAAAAACGTCTGATTTCAGACATTTATGGATTATTCTAGCTCATAGCTTAACAAAAATCAGTCTATTGTCGACATCTGCACACCAATTTATAATGGATGGATGCATCATCCACGTTGGACCTTAATAGGGGGAGAAGTTACCATGGGCTCGAACGAGAAGAGAGGCTTCATCGGGGGGAGAGAAGTGCAGATCGAGGATTGGCTTGGAAGCGACAATCAGCTTGGAATTGACATTTGGAACAAGAAGTACTGCCACGACGGCGAGACCTTCGACGAGTGGCTGGACAGGGTCAGCAACGGGGACCAGGACCTCCGCAGACTGATAGCCGAGAAGAAGTTCCTCTTCGGAGGGAGGATCCTCGCCAACAGGGGCCTCTACAAGGGAGGACTCAAGGTCACCTATTCCAACTGCTACGTGCTCAGCCCGCCCGAGGACTCCATCGAGTCCATCTTCGAGACCGCCGGAAGGCTCGCCCGCACCTTCAGCTACGGCGGTGGATGCGGAATCGACATCTCCAAGCTCGCCCCCAGGGGAGCCAGGATCAACAACACCGCCTCGGAGACCTCCGGCGCGGTGTCCTTCACCGACCTCTTCTCCATGGTCACCGGCCTCATCGGCCAGCACGGCAGGCGCGGCGCGCTGATGCTCACCATGTCGTGCGAGCACCCCGACCTCGAGGAGTTCATGTCCGTCAAGACGGACCTCGAGAGGGTCACCAAGGCCAACATGTCCATCCGCGTCACCGACGAGTTCATGAACTGCGTCAGGGACAGGAGGAAGTTCATCCAGTGGTTCGACCGCCCCGAGAGCAACCAGCACATCGAGAAGGAGCTCGACGCCAACGCGTTCTTCGAGAGGCTCTGCTACAACAACTGGGACTACGGAGAGCCCGGATGCCTGTTCTGGGACAGGATCTCTTCCTGGAACCTCCTCTCCGAGTTCCCCGACTACTCCTACGCCGGGACCAACCCCTGCGCCGAGGAGCCGCTCCCGGCTGGAGGCAGCTGCCTCCTCGGAAGCATGAACCTTGCCGCCTTCGTCAGGGACGGGAAGTTCCAGTCCGAGGACTTCATCGAGTCTGTCCGCATCTGCGTCCGTGCCCTGAACGACGTTCTGGAGGAGGGTCTCCCGCTGCACCCGCTGCAGGA
>CASFYI010000044.1 GCA_949298875.1 uncultured Methanomassiliicoccales archaeon
CATCCATCGCGCCGAAGTTCTGGATGGCGGTCACGTCCTTGACGATGACCTTCTTCTTCGACATGTCGATGGATCCCTTGGCGAGGTTGGCCGACACTATGGTGGCCAGCATCTCAGGCATCAGGCCGATGGCGAGGGTGAGCGCGAAGGTGACCGCGGTGAGGACCCCGTCCACGCTGAAGAATCCGTTGTTCAGATAGTCCTTGACTATCATGATGAGGAACACCGGCGGGACCATGCAGTACATGATCCTCAGCAGGACGTTGACGATGGACTTGGTACCCTTGTCGTAGGTGGTGGAGGGCTTCTTGGCGGTGAGCTTCTCGGCCATGGAACCGAACACCGTGTCGTCGCCGACAGCGACGACGATAGCCTCGGCGGAACCGCCGACGACGTTGGTGCCCATGAAGGCCATGTTGTTGCATTCGAGGAGGTCCTCCGCATCGGAGGTCTCGGAGTATTTGGTGACCCCGCCCGACTCCCCCGTCAGGGCGGACTGGTCGACCTTGAGGTGATTGGAACTGATGATCCTGACATCGGCGGGGACCATGTCTCCGGTGTCCAGGATGATGATGTCTCCCACGACGAGTTCCTTGGAGTCGATCTCGATCTCCGTGTCCTCGCGGCGGACGGTGATTATGGTCGTCACCATGCTGACCAATTGGGCCGCCGCTTTCGAGCTGCGGGTCTCCTGGATGAACGTGACGGTTCCGCTGACGAGGATGAGCGTCGTGAGGATGATGAAGTAGATGATGTCCGGTTCAAGGACCATCCAAAGGATGTCGATGACCGCAAGAGTGATTATGAAAATGTTACCGAATGATTTGGCGAGCCTTTTCAGGACGACATGCCTGTTGTGGTTCGTCACCTCGTTTTTCCCGTACTGGATACGGGAAGTCGTAATCTCTTCGTTGAAGTGACCTTCCGGTCTGCTGTCGTATTCCTTCAGCACATCGTCGACGTCCGTGGACGCCGCGCGGTAGAGCCTTTCTTCTGGGGTGTCGATCGAACCTTTGACCACGTGAGGGGATTGCAATAGGTACTTAAAACCAGGACCTTAGAAACGAAGGTCTGGGTGGGCCCGGGGGGATACCCCCGGGCGGTTAACGTCGTGAAACGGGTTTCAATCCTTCTTCTCGGGCTCTTCCGGAGCATCCGCGGGGGTCTCGGCCGGCGCCTCGGCGGGAGCCTCCGCGGCGGACGTCTCCTGGGTCTCGGGGGCGGGCTCCGCGGCCTTCGGCTCCTCCTTGGGGGCCTCCTTCTCCGCGGGCTTCTCGGCGGGGGCGGCGTGGACGTTCTTCGCGGCCTCCCTCTCTGCCCTCTCCTTCTCGCGGAGCTCGCGCTTCTCGCGCCTGTAGTTCTCCTTGTTGGCGCGGATGTCCTCGCGGAGCTTCCTCTTGGCCTCCGCGCGCTCCTCCTTCGGGAGCTTCTTGATCTCCTCCTTGCGCTTCTCGTTGGCGCGGCGGTTCCTCCAGTACTCGTCCGAGGCGCGGTTTTTCTCCTTCTCCTCGGCCTCCTCGCGCTCCCTGGCGAGCTTCGCATGCCTGGCTTTCGCTTTCGCGTCGTCGCCAGTGGTCTCGATGATCTTCTTGGCCATCGCAGTCACCTTTACTGAGGCGGGTGAACCCTTGGCCATATAAAAATAGGAACAGGGGAAGTTCGCGGGACGTCGGAATCCCGCTGTTTTGTAGAGAGGGCCCCGAGGGCCCCCGGGATCACTGGTTGGACTGCCAGAACCCGTGCTTGTTGCACATCTCGTAGGCGACGATGTTCTTGGCATCGGTCTTGAAGCACGCCTCGGGGGCGTCCCCGGGCTTGAGGTACTTCCTCATCAGGATGCCGTCAGCGTCGATCTCGATGTAGACGATGTAGTGCTCCTCGGTCATCGGGTGGAGGGTCTCCTTTCCGACGACGACACGCACCATGTCGCCCTCGCGGGTGATGTAGGGGACGTGCTTCTCCTTGGCGGCGTCCTCGGTCTTGTACTCGGCCTCCTTCATGGGCTGGCCGCAGCAGGACGGGTTGCATCCTCCCTTGTACAGTACCTCGACGGCGGTGCCGCATTTCTCGCAGATGAATTTCGCGCTCATTTGGAAACCTCTGCTCCGGCATCCCTGTCAACGTCGTTAATAAGGTTCCCCCTCAGGCCGTTTTGGTAAGGGCCGTTTACATGTCCCCGCAACCGCTATACGGGATGCTGGCCTTGTGGATGGCATGCAGATCCCGGCCGTGTTCGCAGTCGAGATGGGTGAGGACGCCATCGGCGCCGTCTCCGTACCCGAGGGCAGATGCCTCCCCGAGACGGGGGACCGCGTCATCCCGTTCGCCGACGCAGCGGCATCGATCCCGCGCGGGGAGACCCGCGAACCAGCCGTGGTCGTCGACTGGGACAGCATACGCGCCCGCGGATTCCGCGAGGCCGTCCTCAAGGGCATGAGGCTCCGCGGACGCGACATATGGTTCCTTGCATGGGTGCAGGACGCGGACGACCTCATGGACGCGTTCAACACGACCGCGGAGTCCGTATTATTCCCCTATCACGCCGTAATGTCGGACGACGACCTGCTGGACATCCTGTCCATGTCGGACAGCGCCATCCCGACGGTGTTCGTCAGGAACGGCAAGGTCGTGAACCGCTCCATAGCTCCGGCCGACCTCAGGGAGACTATCGGACGCCTGGACGATCTGGGCTTCCACAGGACGTGCATCCTGGACACGGACGGCTCGGTGACCGCATACGAGTGGGAGAGGATACTCGACCTGCATCCGCTGAGCGTCCCGTTCGTCGCCGATGCACAGGCAGTCGGCGGATGCTGCCCCGGACGCCTCATCGCTCCGCTGAGGCTTCGACCGCGCCTCTGATGAATCCCTCCACAGCCTCCGCCGCGCCCTCGCCCTTATTGCAATCGGTGTCGGGGAACTCCAGCTGACCCAGCCACCTCATCCCGACGGTGGCGCAGAACGCCCTGAAGATGCTCTCGGTGGGCCCGAACCTGGGGGATTCGCTGCCCGCGCAGACGAGCCCCAGGGCAGCGGACGGGTGGGGCAGATCCCTGTTGTACCAGTACGGCTGGAACCTGTCCACGGCGGCCTTGATCAGCGACGACGGGCCACTGAAGTGCACCGGCGTCGCCAGCACCAGGAGGTCCGCCTTCGCGAACTCACCGTAGATCCCCGACATCGCGTCGTCCAGGACGCAGCCGCCGCCTCTGCAGAATCCGCAGTCCCTGCAATGAGAGACATCGTCGGTGATGCGGATCGCGACGGCGTCGTATCCCATCGACTCCAGGGTCTCCGATGCGGAACGGCACATCGTTTCGGTGACTCCGTCCTTGCGCGCGCTTCCACACAGTATCAGGGCTGCTGGCATATCCCGTCCATGGGAAATTGAATTAATAATCTGCACCCATCCGGATGCGTGAGCGAGATGGGAGACTTCAGCAAGGTCAAGGCCGTCGAGATGCCCAGGGATGTCGTGGCCGGCCACGGCGTCATCGAGGACGTCCGCGGCATGTGCGAGAGGCTGCACTTCAGGGGAGCGGGCACCATCATCACCGGCGGCAGGACCGCCGAGGTGGCCGGGAAGCGCGTCATGGACCTCATGGAGGGCTACGACCTGGACATGTGCAGGGTCGGGGACGCCACCCAGGAGAACGTCGACCTCATCTGCAGGAGGGCCAGGGAGTCCGGGTCCTCGTTCATACTCGCAGTCGGCGGAGGGAGCAAGATCGACCTGGCCAAGGTCGTCTCCAACGAGCTCCATCTCCCGTTCGTCGCCATCCCCACGTCAGCCTCCCACGACGGCATAGCCTCCAACAGGGCCTCGCTCAAATCCGCCGAGGGATCCAGATCCATCGAGTCCGCATCCCCTATGGGGGTCCTTGCGGACACCGAGATCATCAGCCAGGCGCCGTACAGGCTCCTCGCATCCGGGTGCGCGGACGTCATATCCAACCTCACCGCCATCATGGACTGGGATTTCGCCAGGAGGCTGAAGGGCGAATCCTTCAGCCGCACGGCATACTCGCTCTCCAAGCACGCGGCCGAGGAGATCCTCGACGCATCCGGCCTCATCAAGCCCGGAGTGGAGGATAGCGTCTGGATCGCCATCAAGCCGATCATCATGTCCGGCGTCTCCATGAGCTTCGCCGGGAGCTCCAGACCCACCAGCGGGGCGGAGCATATGTTCTCCCACATGCTGGACCTCAGATGCCCCGGGAAGTCCCTCCACGGGGAGCAGTGCGGGGTCGGATCCATCATGACCATGTACCTCCACGGAGGGGACTGGGAGCGCATAAGGGACGCCCTGGCCGAGATCGGGGCACCGACGACCGCCAAGGAACTGGGCATACCCGCGGAGGAGATCGTCTACTCTCTGGCCCATGCCACCGAAATAAGGAAGGACAGGTTCACCATCCTGGGCGACAACGGTATAACGGAAGAGGTCGCCGAGAGGGTGGCCACCGTCACAGGGGTGATCTGATGGCCATAACGCTCGTGGGAAAGGCGATAGCGAAGGAGGGGTCCGAGTTCTACTACATCGGCCCCGCCGAGGAATGCGACGGATGCAAGCTCAGGAACGTCTGCCACAACCTGGAGGAGGGCACGCGCTTCAGGGTGACATCCGTCAGAGGGCAGGAGCACGCCTGCGCCCTGCTCGAGGACGAGCCAGTCGTGGCAGTGGAGGTCGAGAAGACCACCACCCCGGCGATACTTCCCAAGAAGGGTCTGCTCGAGGGCATCACCATCACCTACTCGGTGTCGAAGTGCGATGAGATCGGCTGCCCGAACTACGGCCTGTGCCATCCAGTCGGGAAGACCGAGGGATCGAAGTACTCGGTCTCGAGGATGGGGAAGGACGTCGAGTGCCCCAGAGGGGACAGGCTCGTCGCCGTGGACCTCCTCTGAGGCTGGAAGGGATTTCATCGGAGGTCCGGCGGGACCGGCCCCCTTGTTCTCTCAATTGTATTTACTGCCCGTGTCCCAGGCCTGGCCGACCTTCCTCCCGAGGGCGTAGTAACCGCTCTGGAAGGTGTCGTACATCACCGGATCCAGCTTCACAGGGTCGACGATTCCATTGTCATCGAGGATCCTCTCGTCGGCGAGCACGTTCACGATCCGGCCGACGAAGCGAACGTCGTTCCCGACCTTCTGCTCCTCGTGCAGGGTGCATTCCAGCGTTAGGGGGAACTCCCTGACGACAGGCGCGTCCACCCTGGTGCTCCTCTCGGCGGTCAGACCGGTCCTCTCGAACTTGTCCGGGACGTCGTTGGCCGATGCGATGCCGAAGTAGTCCGCCTCGGCGATGTGCGCCACATCCGGGAGGCTCAGCGTGAACGCCCTCCTCCTGCGGATGTTCACAGTGGTCCTGTGGCCGCCGTCGAGGTTGAGCGCGACCTTGTCGGCCTCGCATATGCCTCCCCAGGCCATGTTCATGACATCGACCGTACCGTCGTCGTTGTAGGTGGCTATGAGTGCCACCGACATCGGGAACACGTAGGGCTTCACTCCGAGATCCTTCATTCGGGTACTCTCCTGCGACGGGGATCACCGATCGACGCTTTATAGATGGACTCGACCTTCTGCCGATATCCATTTTTCCAATAATTTGTTTTTTTTTACAAATTTCATTTCAAAATTAGTTTTTTGCAAATCTTGTCTCAAATCGGTTTTTAAACTTCCCATACAGAACCAATATCGTCCGTTGTGCGCAACAACAGATGTGAATGGGGGTGGCCCCGCCCAGAAGGACGGGGCATGGGTTTGATCAGAACTTCTCGCCGGTGATGCGCTCGTACATGTCGACGTAGAGCTTGCTCACGCGGTCGATGATCTCCTGGGGGAGCGCGGGTATGTCCGGCTCGGGGAGACCCTTCTCGCGCGCGTCGTACAGGGCGTCGTGGTAGCCGGTCTCGCGGTAGTACTGGCGGACGAACTCCTTGGACAGCTCGACGATGTTGCCCTTGGCGTACTCGTCGGCGTCCCACCAGCGGTCCTCGTCCAGGGTGCCGAAGGTGTCGACGACCATGAGTTTCCTGTCCTTGTCGTAGCCGAACTCCTTCTTTCCGTCGACGTGGATCAGACCGCGCTTGCCGGCCTCCCTCTCGATGAGGGCGTCGATCCTCAGGACGGTGTCCTTGATCTCCTGGAACTCGGCGTCGGAGAGTCCGGCCATCTCCTTGGCCTCCTCGTCGGTGAGGTTCTCGTCGTGGGCCTCCAGCTTGGTGGTGCACTCGATGAACGGGGTCGGGAGCTTGTCGCCTTTCTTGACCTGGTAGCCGGCGGGGAACCCGAGCTGCTCGGGGGTGACCTTGCCGGACTTGATCCTGTCTAGGAGGGATCCGGCGGCGTAGTACCTGCAGATGACCTCCAGCGGGATCAGGTAGTTGGTGGTAGTGCCGTCGATCTTGGAGTAGTCGCGGATGACCCTGACCCTCCTGACGCGCATCCTATCCTTGGAGGGCTCGCTCAGAAAGTCGTTGTGGATTCCCTCCTGGTTCATCAGGTTGAACCAGTACTTGGCGGTCCTGCAGAGGGTCTCGCCCTTGTGGGGGACCTTGGAGGGTATGATCTTGTCAAATACCGAGATGTTGTCGGTGTAGGCGAACTCGAGGGTGTCCTCGTCCACCTCGTAGACCTCTTTGACCTTCCCGGTCATCAGGAGCTTCATGAGCGGTGCTATCCTCAGCGCCTATAAACATGATTCGAGGGGCGGGCCCTCAGGATATCTGCACGGACTCGACGGACCAACCGCCCATGTCCACCGTTATCAGCTTCCCGCGGGCCTCCGACGGCATCACGGCGAGCAGCTTGACGGCCTCGACGGACTGCATGGCTGCGATGCAGGCGACGGCGGCCCCGAGGGCGGGGACGGGACCCTCCGGGTCCCTCCTGTCGCCGTAGACGTCGCGGAGCGTCGCCGTCTCCCCCGGGACCATGACGAAGATCTGCCCGTTCAGGCCCTCGATCCCCCCATGCACGAGGGGGATGCCGTTCTCGAATGCGAAGTCGCTGAGCTCCAGCCTCGCCGAAAAGGAGTCGAGGCAGTCCACGATGATGTCGCAGCCCAGGAACATCGATGCTGTGTCCCTGGAGAACGGCTGCGCGTGCGCCTCCACCTCCGCTATGGGGTTGAGGGCGAGGACCCACTGGGCGGCGACCTCCGCCTTCGGCCTCATGTCGCCGGGATAGTAGATGTACTGGCGGTTCAGGTTGGTGATGTCAGGCACGTCGTGATCGCAGAGGACGAACTGGGTGACCCCCGCGGTGACCAGGTTTGTAATGACGTTCACTCCGAGACCGCCGCATCCGGCGATCCCCACGCGGGCGGACTGTATCCTGCGCTGGCCGTCCTCCCCTACGACGGGGATCTGCCTCTCGTACCTCATATCCGACGGGATGCGGGACGCCGATAAGAATCCGTCGCAGCCTGCCCTCGATCAGCTCGCGGAGGAGCCTGCACGCCTCCCTCACGGTGGATTCGCGGACGTGGGCGCGGTCCCCGTCGAAGACGTTCCTGGATACGACGACCCTCGGACCGTCGGCGACCGCGATGTACACCAGCCCGACCGGCTTCTCGGCGGTGGCCCCTCCGGGGCCGGCTATGCCGGTGACGGCGATCGCCGTATCCGATCCATAGACGCGCATCGCGCCGCGGACCATCTCCCCGGCCGTCTCGGCGCTCACCGCGCCGTGGTCGAGAAGCGTCCGATGGGACACGTCGAGTATGGACTCCTTGGCGTTGTTGCTGTAGGTGACGGCACTGCCCATGAATATAGATGACACGCCGGGCGTCTCGGTTATCGCGGCGCCGATCATCCCGCCGGTGCAAGATTCGGCGCACGCCAGGGTCAGCCCCCTGGATCCCAGGATGTCCAGGAGATCTGTGACCTCGGAGGGGGGCACCGGAATCACCCTTGAAGATGGCCGCGATGCGTCCGACCCCGTCGATCTGGTCTATGACGCGTGCGGTGGCATCGGGGACTAGATGCCTCCACTCCTCGCCCTCGAGGATCCTCCTGCGGATCTCCGTGCCCGAATAACGGCATCTGTCGTACATGGGGGAGTCGCTGACCTCGTACCCCGCCTCCTCGAAGAGCCTGCGAGTCATCGGGTTGTTGGTGTAGACCCTGCCGAACGGGGGGCACATCGACTCCACGTGGGCGACCCACACGGAATATCTGTTGAGATCCTCGATGGGGACGATGCTGTAGTTGTCTATCCCCGCCTCCCTGAGGGACTCGTCGATCATGAGGTAGCGCTCCCCCGCCGTGAAGGGATTGGACGGGTGGTGGGAGTACTGCGCACTGCCGATGCCCACGATGAGCCTCTCGGACTCGGACGCGCACTTCATGAGGACCTCCATGTGTCCGTTGTGGAGCGGTTGGAACCTCCCGATGACGAGGGAGTTCCCGGAGTAGCTGTTCCGG
>CASFYI010000045.1 GCA_949298875.1 uncultured Methanomassiliicoccales archaeon
CAGGAGGTCCTCGACATCTCCGACCTGACGCCGGACGGCAGGAGCCTGGACGACATGGTCCGCGCCGCCGCCGACAGGTACCTGAGCCAGAGGATGGGCGTCGGTGAGAGACTTGGACGATGCGGTCCTCTTCGCGTGCGGGGGTGCCGCATGCCGCATCATCGCGAGCACGGGGTTCGATCGCATCCCGACGTACCGCATAAACCCGCGTGAGGCCGCCACCGGCAATCCGGATTTCCGCACGCCGATGTCGCGCGGCGAGGAGTACGCCATCAGGAACACACTCACGGGTGTCAGGGTCGCGTTCGTCTATGCGATGCTCGGAGGCGAGTCGGGATCGGCGATGCTGCCCCATGTGGTAGAATGTGCCAGGCGGTCCGGTTGCAGGGTCATAGCCGTCGCCGGACTCCCCCATCCGTTCGAGAGGGAACGCCGCGAGAGGGCGATCGAGACATTGGATTCGATATGCGGCATCGCCGACCGCATCTTCCTGATGGACATGGGGATGTTCGAGAAGATCAACGGCGGTGTGAAGATCGATTCGAGCCTCCGCGTCATAGGACACACGATATCGCTGTCCATGGACAACCTGGCGGCAATCGTGGACGGACCGTTCTTCAGCACATTCCCGGAGCCGGCATACACGTTCTCCTACGTCAACGACATCGATCCGGCGGAGGCGGTACAGCGCGCATTGGGCGCGACGGTCTTCCCCACGGATCCGGCGTACGGCAAGCTCATCGTCACCGTGAGCTCGGGCTTCGGCACCGCCCAGCTCGAGCAGATTTTCCACACGGTGGTCAGCAACACCGGGATAATCCCGGATATCGTCAAGAGGGACGACAGGGAGGACACGAAGGTCCTCGTCTTCCTGCCTGTCCGCCTCACTTCTCCCAGGGCTTCCCGTTCCTGATGATCCTCACGGCGTCGCCGAGGACGCCCATGATGGTGCGGAACTCGTACTCCGAGGGGATGGAGCGCCCCATCATGCGCCTGAACATGACCCTGGTCCCGTTCCTGCGGTTCTCAGGATAGCGGACCTCCTCCATCAGGTCGTCGAAGGTGTTGAACAGGCGCTCCTTCTGCTCCCTGTTGGCGGGGTGGGTCTTGGGCGGCACGTGCTCCGCCTGGTACATCTCGTACATGGCGATGGTCGCGGCGTGGGACAGGTTGAGGATCGGGAACTCGTCGCCGGTCGGGACCCAGACGAGCACGTCGCACTTCTCCAGCTCCTCCTGCAGGAGGCCGATGTCCTCCCTCCCGAACACGAGGGCGATCTTCTCGCGGTATCCGCGGGTGCCCTCGGCGAACTCCCTGATGGGCACGGGGATGCGGGTGTAGTTGCTCTCGCCCTTGGTGGTGACGCCGCTGGTGCCAGCGACCAGGAAGCAGTCCTCCAGGGCCTCGTCGAAGGTGGATACGGCCCTGGCGCCGTCGAGGATGAAGGATCCGTGCTTCGCCCTGCGGTACGCATCGTCATCGAGGTCGCAGGCGGGGTTGACCAGGACCAGGTCCCTGAGTCCGAAGTTGGCCATCGAGCGGGCCACAGCGCCTATGTTACCCGGGAACTTCGGTCCCACGAGGACGATCCTGAAATCTGCCATGCGTCTCGCATCGCCGTTTGATATTAACGCTTGACGGGAACCCATATACGGGTGACCGCCATCGAGCGGGCGTGCAGATTCCCAAGAGCCATCCCAGATACAAGTCGCTCATGACCAGGGAGCACCTGGTCGACATGGTCTCGCAGGGCGTTGTGACGCCCACGGGGCTGATCTCCCACGGGCGCGGGGAGGCGTTTGACTACCTGATGGGCGAGAGGACCATCGGACCCGCCGAGGAGGCGGAGCGTGCGGCCGCGGCGATGCTGCTGGAGGCCGAGAACCCCGTCATCTGCGTCAACGGCAACGCCGCCGCTCTGGATCCGAAGGGGCTCATCGCCATCGCCGAGGCGGTGCCGGCCAAGGTGGAGGTGAACCTGTTCCACCGCACCCCCGAGAGGATGGAGGCCGTCATCTCGCTGCTCGAGGCCGAGGGTGCCAAGGGGGTCCTCGGCAGGGTCCCCGAGGAGAGGATCCCCGGTCTGGACCACGACCGCGCCCTGTGCACCAGGGAGGGCATCTGGTCCAGCGACGTCATCCTCGTGCCGATCGAGGACGGCGACCGCGCCGAGGCGCTCATAGCCATGGGCAAGAAGGTCATCTCCATCGACATCAACCCCCTGTCCCGCACGTCGAGGGTCGCCACGGTGCCGATCTGCGACGAGATCTCCCGCGCGACAGCCAACATCCTGCGCTTCGTGGAGGAGCTGAAGGATGACCGTTCGGCAAGACTAAAGATATTGGATGGTTTCTCCAACCGCGAATGCCTCAGGGCGACCGTGGACTCCATCTGCGGCTCCCTGAAGGCCGAGTTCGAGTGATATCATGGACGACCTCACGAAGATCGGATCCCTGAGGCTCCACTGGGCCGCGGACCACATGCCCGTGCTCATGGCGATCAGGAAGCGCTTCATCGAGGAGAAGCCCCTGGCCGGCATCAAGGTCGGCATGGCCCTCCACACCGAGGCGAAGACCGGAATGCTCGCCGTCACCCTGGCGGACGCCGGGGCCGAGGTCAGGCTCGCGAGCTGCAACCCCCTCTCCACCGACGACTCAGTCGCCATGGCGCTGAGGGAGGAGTACGGCCTCAACGTCTACGCCAAGAAGTGGGAGACCCAGGAGGAGTACTACGCCAACCTCAACACCGTCCTGGACATGCACCCCGACTTCATCATCGACGACGGGGCGGACCTCATCTCGATGGTCCACACCTCCAGGAGGGATGCGCTGCCCAACGTGAAGGCGGCGAACGAGGAGACCACCACCGGCGTCCAGAGGCTCAGGGCCATGGCCAACGACGGCGTCCTCGAGTTCCCCGTGCTGGACGTGAACGACGCGAAGATGAAGTTCATGTTCGACAACCGCTACGGGACCGGCCAGTCCGCCTTCGACGGATGGATGAACGCCACCAACCTCATCGTCGCCGGCAAGAGGCTCGTCGTCGCCGGATACGGATGGTGCGGAAAGGGCGTCGCCATGCGCGCCAAGGGTCTGGGGGCGTCGGTCATCGTCACCGAGGTCGACCCCATCAAGGCGATCGAGGCCAAGATGGACGGGTTCGAGGTCATGCCCATGGTCAAGGCCGCCGCCGTGGCGGACATAATCATCACGGTTACCGGCTGCAAGGACGTCGTATCCGCAGAGGCGCTGAAGGTCGCCAAGGACGGATGCGTCATGGGCAACGTGGGCCACTTCGACAACGAGATCAGCAAGACCGCCCTGGAGGCGATGAGCGTCTCAAAGGAGCGCGTCAGGGACTTCGTGGAGGAGTACCGCATGGCCGACGGCAGGAGGCTGTACCTCATCGCCGAGGGCAGGCTCATGAACCTGGCCGCCGGCCAGGGGCACCCCGCCGAGATCATGGACATGAGCTTCTCCACCCAGGCTCTGGGTCTCATCTACATGGTCCAGAACTACAGGGGACTCTCCAAGGGCGTCCACAACGTCCCGGAGGCCATCGACCAGGAGATAGCCAGGATCAAGCTGGAGTCCATGGGCGTCGAGATCGACACCCTCACGGAGGAGCAGCTCTCCTACATCGGAGGATGGGAGGAGGGGACCTGATGGATCCCTTCGTGTCGGTGTACGGGCACGTCACGATCGATACGATCTTCGGCATCGACACGTTCCTCCCGCCTGGCATCACCGCCGATGCGCTCTCCAAGAAGACCGCGCTCGGCGGCACCGGGCCCAACATAGCCGTGGCGGCCGCCAGGCTCGGCTGCCCCACGGCTCTCTGCGCCTTCATCGGGCCGGACATGCCCGCCTCGTACCTCGACCTCATGAGGGACTCGGGGCTGATCATGGACGAGGTCGTCACCGTCGAGCAGGAGACGTCGTCCTGCGTGATCATCAACGACAAGGACCTCGTGACCAGGGTGTTCTTCTACCAGGGGCCCCAGGGCAACGCAGATTCCCTGGGCATACGCCTGACGGGGATGGCATCGAGGTCAAAACACGTCCACTTCTGCACCGGCCAGCCGTCGTACTACGTGTCCCTGATGCGCGAGCTGCGCGGGGGGCCGTCGATCTCGCTGGATCCCGCCCAGGAGGTCCACAGGGTGTGGAACGAGGGGCTCGTCAGGGAGGCGCTGCCCATGTCCGACGCCCTGTTCTGCAACGAGCTGGAGGCGGAGACCATCTGCGGATACCTCGGCATCGGGGACGTGCTCGACGCCGGCCCGTCGCTGGTCGTCCGCACGGACGGGGACTCCGGGAGCACCGCCAGGATGGGGGACGAGACGGTCCGCATACCGCTGGTGAAGGCCAGGCGCGCCGTCGACGTGACGGGCGCGGGCGACAACTACCGCGCGGGGTTCTACGCCGCGCTGTACCGCGGCTACGATGTGCCGGAGGCCCTCGTGATCGCCTCTTCCGTCGCATCGTTCGCGGTGGAGGAGGTCGGCGCCCTGAACAACGTCCCGACCTGGGAGCAGGCGCTGGAGAGGGCCGAGCCCTACTTCGGAGAGGTCCACTGACCCCTCCGTCAATTCTTCATTCCGGTCGGCAGGTCACTGGCCGGTTACATTATTTTTCAAAACATTATTATCCAAATAATAATTATCTGGATAATATAACGGTGGACACCATGGAGTTCATAGGCAGGGAGGGGGAGCTGGGTCTGCTGGAGGGGGAGCTGTCGAGGGAGAGCTCCCTGATACTGGTGACCGGCCGCCGCCGTGTTGGGAAGACGAGGCTCATCAAGGAATTCATCGAGGGGAAGGGCGCGATGTACTACTTCGCCCAGGAGATGAACGGTCCGATGATGCTGAGGGACTTCTCCGCCGCTCTCTCGAGGCACACCGGCAGGACGTACGGGGAGTTCGTGCGCTGGATGGATGCTTTCAGGGCGTTCGCCGAATCCTCGGACGGGAGGAAGATCCTGGTCATCGACGAGTTCCCGAACATGATCGACACGGAGGATGGATTCCTCTCTATGTTCCAGGAGGCCTGGGACGAGGTGCTCTCCAAGAGCTCGGCCACGGTGATCCTGTGCGGGTCGCACATAACCGTCATGGAGAGCCTCGACAAGGACAGGGACAGCCCTCTATACGGGAGGTTCTCGAGGCACATCGTGGTGAATCCCCTGCCGTTCTCCACCGTGTACGCGAGCACCGGAGGAGGATTCACCGACGCGGTGGAGAGGTATGCCGTTCTCGGAGGGGTGCCGAGGTATATGGAGCTCTTCGACGGGCGCCCCCTGAGGGAGAACGTCCTGGACAACG